>NZ_VMHF01000010.1:0-65297 GCF_007559355.1 Allobacillus sp. SKP2-8
CGAAGAAAATTGCAGAAACGTCCTATAGGAGGGCTCTATACCCCCGAACGGTCGAAGAAAATTGTAGAAACGTCCTATAGAAAGGCTCTATACCCCTGAACGGTCGAAGAAAATTGCAGACATCCCTATTCAAACAATAGCTTGAATGATAAAAGGAAAAGATTTATACTATAATCAAACGAACATTAGAATGAGATAAAACATACAATATTTTAGCAACTAGTCACATAGAGGGAGGGTTTTTAATGGCTCAAAAAGATACATGTGAAGTTTTTTGTTATAACGAGGAAAAGGTTGAGCAAGTTCAACAAGATTTAAAAGAAGTAGATATTAAAGGCACAGCGATGATGTTAAAAGCAATTGCTGATGAAAAACGAGCTAAAATCGTTTATGCACTTTGCCAAGAGGAAGAGCTATGCGTTTGTGATTTGGCCAATATTATCGGTGCAACTGTAGCGACTACATCGCATCATTTACGGACACTTTATAAGCAAGGTGTTGTTCGCTATCGTAAAGAACACAAACTAGCGTTTTATTCGTTGGACGATGAGCATATTAAACAAATCATGCTCGTAGCAATAGAGCATCAGAAGGAAGTGATGATCAGTGGCTGAGCAATTGAAGGAACATGAAGATAAATCCACATACCGAGTACAAGGTTTTTCGTGTGCGAACTGCGCAGGAAAATTTGAAAACAACGTCAAAAAACTACCAAATGTTGAAGACGCAAAAGTAAACTTCGGCGCTTCTAAGATCTATGTTTATGGCGAAGCGACTATTGAAGAATTAGAAAAAGCGGGTTCATTTGAAAACCTAAAAGTTTCTCCAGATAAACCGCCTAAGCAGTCATCAACAGAAGAAGAGACGAAAGAAGAAAAAGTACCATTTTATAAAAAATATAGTACGGTTCTTTTTTCTGCATTGTTTATGGCGTTCGGGTTTTTATCAATGTACGTCAACGGCAGCGATAACATAGTTACTGCACTGCTCTTTATCGCTTCCATGTTAGTCGGTGGTGTGTCATTACTGAAAACCGGTTTACAAAACTTAGCTCGCTTTGAATTCGATATGCGAACGTTAATGACGATCGCTGTCATCGGTGGTGTCATCATTGGTGAATGGGCGGAAGTGTCCGTCGTCGTTATCTTATTTGCAATCAGTGAAGAATTGGAACGCTTCTCCATGGACCGGGCAAGAAAGTCGATTCAGTCATTGATGGACATTGCGCCGAATAAGGCAATTGTTAAACGGTTCGGTCAGGAAACGACTGTCCATGTCGATGAAATTGTTGTCGGAGATACGATGATTGTAAAACCGGGCCAAAAGATTGCCATGGATGGTGTCATTCTTTCCGGTTCGTCATCCATTAACCAAGCAGCCATTACAGGTGAATCCGTTCCGGTAGAAAAAACAGAAGCTGATGAAGTTTTCGCAGGTACTTTGAATGAGGAAGGGCACCTGGAAGTTAAAGTCACCAAGCTTGTTGATGATACGACTTTGGCAAAAATCATTCATCTCGTTGAAGAAGCACAAGCAGAACGGGCGCCCTCTCAAGCGTTTGTCGATCGTTTTGCGAAGTACTATACACCGATTATCATGGTCATCGCTGCATTGGTTGCCGTCTTGCCGCCGTTATTTTTTGGAGCAAGTTGGGACGCATGGGTCTATCAAGGCTTGGCCGTACTTGTTGTCGGTTGCCCGTGTGCGCTCGTCATCTCAACACCGATTTCCATCGTTTCAGCGATTGGGAATGCCGCAAAACAAGGTGTCCTTGTCAAAGGTGGCATCTACCTAGAAGAGATCGGTGGCTTGAAAGCGATGGCGTTTGATAAGACCGGAACATTGACGAAAGGTGTTCCAGTCGTCACAAACATTGAGCTAATTGACCAAGAAGCGGATGAGAAAGAAGTACTCAAAAAAGTTTCAGCACTTGAAAACCGCTCACAACACCCATTAGCTTCTGCGATTTTGAAAACAGCGGATGAGAAGTTGATTGATTATCAAACGACTGACATTAATGACTTTACATCCATTACCGGAAAAGGTATTCAAGGAGAAATTGACGGAAGTACGTACTATGTCGGTAGTCCAAATCTATTCAACGAGTTAACGATGAATAAATTAGATCCAACGGTAAAAGAAAAAGTGCAAGCACTTCAAAATGAAGGTAAAACCGTCTTGATTGCCGGAACAAAAGAAAAAGTTCAATTAATCTTAGCTGTAGCCGATGAAGTTCGAGAAGCGAGCCAAAGCGTAATCGAAAAACTTCACCGTGCAGGAATTGAAAAAACCGTTATGTTAACAGGTGATAATGCCAATACAGGTCAAGCGATCGGTAAACAAGTCGGTGTAACCGATGTCCGTGCAGAACTGTTGCCTCAAGATAAGTTGGAAGTCATTCGAAGCTTGAGAGATAGCCATAAACAAGTGGCTATGATTGGAGACGGTGTCAACGATGCTCCAGCATTAGCAGCATCAACAGTCGGGATTGCTATGGGAGGCGCAGGAACGGATACTGCACTTGAAACAGCGGATGTTGCGTTAATGGGAGATGACTTAGAAAAACTTCCATTTCTCGTTCGACTAAGTCGCAAAACATTGAACACCATTAAAGGAAACATTACCTTTGCGATCGCCATCAAAGTTGCAGCCCTGCTCCTCGTCATTCCAGGATGGTTAACCTTATGGATTGCTATTCTATCTGACATGGGTGCCACTGTACTGGTTGCATTGAACAGTATGCGCTTGATGCGCGTGAAAGAAAAAGAATAGAAATGCTCTATACCCTCGAGTGGTAGAGAAAAACAGCTGGAAAGTCTTATAGAAGCACTCTATACCCTCGAACGGTAGAGAAAAACTACTGGAAAGTCCTATAGAAGCGCTCTATACCCTCGAACGGTAGAGAAAAACTACTGGAAAGTCCTATAGAAGCGCTCTATACCCTCGAGCGGCTGAGAAAAACAACCAGAAAGTCTTATAGAAGCGCTCTATACCCCCGAGCGGCTGAGAAAAAGTGCCGGAAA
Source organism: Allobacillus sp. SKP2-8 (assembly GCF_007559355.1). Lineage (NCBI taxonomy): Bacteria > Bacillati > Bacillota > Bacilli > Caryophanales > Bacillaceae > Allobacillus > Allobacillus sp. SKP2-8. Next base: position 3,024 of record NZ_VMHF01000010.1, read on the forward strand.
GTCTTATAGAAGCGCTCTATACCCTCGAACGGTACAGAAAAACTACTGGAAAGTCCTATAGAAGCGCTCTATACCCCCGAGCGGCTGAGAAAAAGTGCCGGAAAGTCTTATAGAAGCGCTCTATACCCTCGAACGGTAGAGAAAAACTACTGGAAAGTCCTATAGAAGCGCTCTATACCCTCGAATGGCAGAGAAAAAATACTAGAATGTCTTATACAGCACAGAGTACGTCAAAAAAGGCGGCTCTGTGCTTATTTTTTCACTAAAAATACCCCCTATAGGTTTATGTTTTGTCATATGGGGAAATCAATTTATAAACAACTAGGAGGGGTAGAATGAATCCTTACGTAAGATTTGGTTTGATGATTGCAACTTCAACGTTTGTCATGTATTGGTTAATGTACTTAAACGTATTCCAAATCAATCATATATTTTTCAGTGAAATGCGTGTTTATATGGCATTAATCATGGGATCGAGTATGACGGTCATCATGATGCTATTTATGTGGAAGATGCACAAAAAGAAAATATTGAACGTTGTCATTATCGGTGTAGGTGTTCTTGTATTCGGTGTTTCCTTATGGCTCGTTCGTAGTCAGATGATTGTAGATGATACCGATTATATGGAAGCTATGATTCCACATCATTCCATTGCGATATTGACGAGTGAGCGGGCAGAGATTGAAGATCCACGCGTGAAAAAGCTAGCGGCAGAAATTTCACAAACGCAAAAAGAAGAGATTGCATTGATGGAGTCGTTGATCAAAGATATTGAAAAGCATGGTGTCGAAGGAGATAGCGACCAGGAAGAATCATCAGATAAAGATGACGAAGACGAAGACGAAACGAATAATAATTCCTAAAAATAAACTGAAACGTAATGTTTGTTATTTTACCTATGGGGGTATATAATAAAATAAAACTGTCGAATTCCGTGCTCGACCCGTCGAAAAAGCGGATGAAGACATCGAAATCAGTGTCCGACCCGTCGAAAAAGCAGGAGAAGCCGTCGAAAAAGCGGGAGAAGACATCGAATTCGGCGTTCGACCCGTCGAAAAAGCAGATGAAGACATCGAAATCGGCACACGAACCGCCGAAAAACAGGAGAAGACAAGCGTTAAATGTAAGGGTAAGGGGGGGAAACGAGATGGGAATTGTTGAATGGATTATTATTGCGATTGTAATCGCATTTTTGATTAACCGATTTATGCCAGTCAAAGGGATTTCAAATATTGATGTAAACGAAGCAAAGAAAAAAATAAAAGATAAAAAGGTCCAATTCATCGATGTGAGAACGCCGGGAGAATACAAAGCAAATCATGCAAAACCGTTTAAAAATTATCCGCTTTTCAGTTTGAAAAATGATTTATCTTCATTAGACCGAGAAAAAGAAGTTGTCGTCATTTGCCAAAGTGGAATGAGAAGTACAAAAGCGGCAAAGCTATTGAAGAAAAATGGATTTTCTCACGTCTATAATGTTCAAGGCGGAATGAGCAGATGGTAAATCAATAAAAGGAGCTGATCAAAATGTTTCATTATACAGTCGAAACGACAAAGTCAGTTGAAGAAGCAGCAAAAACATTAGAAGAGAGCTTGAAAGAAAAGCAGTTTGGTGTGTTATGGCAGTTTGATGTAAAAGGAACACTAGAGAGTAAAGGCCTCGATTATGAATATCCATTTTTAGTGTTGGAAGTTTGTAATCCAAAGGCAGCACAACAAGTATTGACGACTAATCAAATGGTTGGCTATATGCTTCCTTGTAAGATGGTCGTTTATCAAGATGATAAAGACGGTAAAACGAAAATCGGAATGCCGAAACCAACAGAATTAATGAAAATGGTCGGCGATGATACTATATATGAAACAGCAAAAGATATTGAAAACCAACTAATTGAAGCAATTGAACAAAGTAAATAAAATGAATGATAAGAAAATCACGCTCTATTCCACAACGACATGCCCGGTTTGTGCAATGGTCAGAGATTTGCTGTCGGGGTTATCCGTTGAATACGAAGAAATTTATGTTGATTTGCGTCCGATAACTCGGATGAAATTAGTGAAACAAACGCGTCGATTGACTGTCCCCCAATTAAGTATAGGTGGCGAATGGGTTTCTGGATTCGATCCGATTCGGACGTTGGAAATATTGGGTGTGCGATCAATAAATGATTCAAGATCTGACTGAAAACCGGTGATTCTTAAAAAAGAATTGCCGGTTTTTTAATGGTCTGGGCATAGCCCCCTAATTTTGTTATATTTAAATCACTGTTAATCATGGGGGTGAACGCTTGAACGCATTAAAAAATGTTAATTATATATTGGTCATTCTTGTGATTGTTCTTTTATTTTTCGTACTTGATTTTTTTGCGATCAATATTGGGTTTTATCTAAATACATTTATATTGATGATTTTACGTTTTGCGACAACAATGATCCTTCCTTGGATTGCATTGTATTGGTTGATACGTCTTGTGAAAGCAATTGAGAAACGAAATGATGAATCCAAAGAAGGGTGAGTAAAATGAAAAAAGCAAATCGTCCAATTGAAAGTCCAGACCTACCTCAACAACTGGAAACAACTGAGTTGAATACGCTTGAAGATGCTTCAGAGATTGAAATGGTGCAGATTGACATTATTGCACCAGGAATCGAAGCAGAGCATGTTCGATTTCAAGAATCATATATAAAAGGTGTTCATTTTGATGCAGCAAAACTTCCTCACTCATCTTGGGTTGATGTGATCTTTGAAAACTGTGACTTATCAAATGTGAAGTTGACAAACACGCAAATGAACCGAGTTGAATTCAGGAATTGCAAATTGGTCGGTACAGACTTTGATCGAGCTGACTTACGTGATGTCCGAATGATCGATTGCCAAGCTCCTTACACCTTATTTAATTTAACAAATATGCAAGATGTAGCATTCTCTGACTGCTTACTGAAAAGTGCCAACTTTATAGAATCAGAGTTTTTCAATGTACAATTCGGCTCATCTACGATTGATGACGTGCAATTTACAGGGACTTCATTGAAAGATGTAGACCTCAGCAACTGTGAACTAAGACAAATACATATTCAAAAGGAAGACATAGAAGGAGCAATCGTCTCTGCAGACCAAGCAATCTCATTAATTGAGTTATTTGGTGTGACGGTGAAGGATTAATCTTAAAATTAAAAAGGTAAAGCACTCAATCCAAGTGCTTTACCTTCTATTTTGATAATTACTTATAAATGTAAACTTATAGAAAGTTAGAAACAAGTTGTTCTAACTGTTTTTCGATATCGCTAAATTCATTATTTAAATCCAACGTTTTTATTCCAAAACGATTCCCACTCAAATAAAATTCGTTATCTGGTGTTATTTCTTCCCCAGTCTTTGCGTATAAAAGCATGCCACTTACTCTTCCCGTGTTATTTATGTCCATGTTTTTTACGTAGGTAAATATTTGATAAAGATTATGAGAATGATACTTATCATTACCGTAAAAATTTCTACTCATAGTGTTTTGGTAGTATTTTGTATCAATGATTAATGTTTTATTTCGGAAAGATAATGTGATATCAGTTTTCATTACAGGTAAAAATTCTATTGAGTTGCTACCCGTGTTCCATTGAATGTGCTTCGCTGATGGATTCAACTCAGGATAATGTTTTTGATAATATCCCAAAACAAATTTTTCAAACAAGCTATGCATTTTTTGGTCATCTATAAATTTAGCCAACCGTTGATTACCCTCTTGGTCAGTCATTAACATTCCTTCTATAATCAGATAGCAAATATTTATTAATAGTCTATAAGAGGAATTATTACGATGATATTTAACTTGAGACCAAGGGATATTTCGGTAGTTTATTTCGTCAACATTAGAAAGGTAAAATAATGTTTTCTTTAATTCTTTTTTTCTTTGGGTAGATACCTCTTTATCTCTTAATAAAAGTATTGAGGTAGTTTTTAAGATTCGATTTAAAAGAATGTTCTCAGTGTACTCATCAAATTCACAATTTAACTGTTTATTAAATATAGAGTTTTCTTTTATAGAAAGAGAGACATTTATTTTACCTTTGGGAGAATGAAGAGCTTCTACTTTATTGGTATAGTCTCTGCTTAATCCTTTTTTTATTTGATTGCCGATTCCTTTTGCTAAAATTGCTGCGAAGAGATCGGCTGCATTCTCAAACTCTTCAGTTTGGATTTTTTCATACTCTTCTTTTCTTAAAGACTTAAAAGCATATGCGAGCATATAATAAATATTCTTTACCTTAATCATTTAATGCACCACGTAATTGATTAGACCAATAGTTCACTTTTTCTGGTTCATCAAACCAATATTCATCTAATAGAGGAATTAACTCATGTTCTACGGTCGAATCTAAAGAATCACTAGAATAATTAGTTGAAAGTAAATAACTATGACCTATCTTGAATCCACTACCTAATGATTCATCTTGCGCAATAGCGCTATTTAGGGACTTCACCACTTCAATCAACGAGTTCAATTTATGATTATTTGCTTGTTCGACTATTTTCTTGAATCCATTAGATTCAAATGCAGGTTCTAATCGATAGAATGCAAATCTTCTTCTAAGTGCATAATCAATCATTGCTAAACTTCGGTCCGCAGTATTCATCATTCCGATAATATACAAGTTTTCTGGGACGGAAAATAATTCATTCTCGTAAAGAAGGAGAAGTTCCTCACCACGCTTATCATTCTCAATTAACATCATTAATTCACCAAATATTTTACTGAGGTTTCCACGGTTAATTTCATCAATTATAAAGAAATATTTACGTTCACTGTCAGTCTCTGCTTTTTTACACAAATTATAAAACGCACCCTTTGTTAATTCGAAACCTGTTTCTGTAGGTCGATAACCCATTATAAAGTCTTCATAACTATAACTTTGATGGAACTGAATCATTGATAATCTACTGTCGTCTTTTTCATTCATCATAGAATATGCCAATCGTTTTGCTGCGAAAGTTTTCCCAACACCTGGTGCACCTTGTAAAATAATATTTTTCTTTTCTTCAAGAAGTTTTACAAGCCTATCATAATTTTTTTCGTCTATAAAAACCTCATTAAGAAAATCATCTTTTGTATAAGGCGGATGATCTGTTGCTACTTCGTCTGAATCTCTATCATCTTCATTTATAAACAAATCTTCCAACTTTTGAACATAGTCAATGTAAGGGCTGATATTGGTTAGAGCCTTATTAACTGCTTGTCCTGGATGGTCCCAAACACCGTTATTTAACCATTCTATTTTCCGAATATGCTTAAAATCTTCACGGTCTGAGTCAAAAAAGTATTCCGATTTAACGATTCCACGGCCAATAACTTTAGATCTTCCTTTTTTAGCAAATACTATATCACCCGGTTCCATTTCGTTAGCGAATTGCCAAGTTGCATGGGCAGCATTTGTATAAGTAAATTCTGAACCGTATAGGCTTTTCATAGTTTTTTTCATATCTTCTTTAGATGAAAAATTCTTTAAGTCACCTAGTTTATCCCAACCAATACCTAGAATACCTTTGGAATAAAACTCTTCCCACTTTGAAGCGGCTTTACCAGGGGAATAAATCCAATATTTTCGTTTTGTCTTATTCGCGTAAGTATTCTTATAAGGTGCATTTTCACGTAGTAAGTCTGATGCATTTTGTTGCTCATTTTGAGAATCATTCCAAGCTTTCAAAGATAGTTCCGGAAAGCTTTTAAATGGTGAGTCTTCTTTATTAAATTCATCTTTTAAATAGGAGACTAGGTTTAGATATTGATTTGCATCCGGTACTTTTCGTAATCTCGAGATATTTCTAATCGAGTCACCAAAAATTTCGTTATCTAATAAAAATTGGCGATTTTTCCCATCAAGATTTAGATATGAATTAGGGCGAATCCAATATAAGCCCATAGTAATATTCCATTTAATTCTTAATTGATCTTTTACTTGGTCATACTTGAAAACAAATTTATTTAACTTTGATTCAGATTGATCTTCGGAAAATTGAATAGCAATTTCAAACAAATCCCATAGATTTGAAATATCATTGTTGCCGCGTTCTTTTTTATAAGCAAAAAACCATGACCTAAGATTATTTAATACAGGTATGCCATCAAAATTCTCAGGAGCAGGAGAACTTACGCCAATTTGTGAACCAATTTCATTTGCAATCTTGTAACGATTATTATCCGTTATTCCTTTGTTAAAACTCCCGAAAACAGTAAACGGGCACATATCGTCTATAGGTTCTCCTTTATCGGTAAAAGGATATTTTAAATTCAACTTATCATAAGAGTTTCTAAGTATTCTTAGTAACTCTTGTCTATTATTTTTATAATTTAATAGACGGTCAGCGAACTCCATGTAAAAAGTAATCCAAGGTAATTTGTTACTAGACATATTAACACCTCAATTATTAATTATTAGAAAAATCAGTTCTAACTGCATTATAATTCGTTTACTTCTAAATTTTAAGTATTGAAGATAACGATTTAAATTTTCAACACAATCCTGTCGAAATTCCTAACCGAATCTCAGAATAAAGAAGATATCCAAGGAGCAATCGTTTCTGCAGATCAAGCGATCTCATTGATTGAGTTATTTGGTGTGACGGTGAAGGATTAACTATTGAAAGTATGCTAAACGTTCAAGTCGTCGCTCCGAGTGTTCAAAGTTGGTCTCTGAGCGTTCAAAAAACTCGGCTAACTGTTCAAAGCTGCTCTCTAACTGTTCAAAACATACCGCTAACCGTTCAAAGCAGCGCCTTGACTGTTCAAACCATGCTCTTTACTGTTCAAAATTCCTTTCAGACCGTTCAAACAAGCGCTCTAACACTCAAAATCGAGGCGTATAACATTCATCCTACCAATACCGATTACCTAACATTTAATAATAAATTAATATTAATGTTCGGTTTTTATCCAAATTATCTAAGCTTAACAAAGATAATGTAAGCGTTTCACTCATTTTTTATAAAAAAATCTCGGAAATTACTTGTCAGCACACAGAATAATGTTATACTAAAACCAAACAATTTCATAAGCGTTTTTCATATAATCGCGGGGATATGGCCTGCAAGTTTCTACCGGTTTACCGTAAATAAACCGACTATGAAAAGCACGTACGGTAGCATCTTTTTATTAAGATGCGAGTTACTTTTCGACTTTTTAAGCTCGAAGTACATGCTTTTACATAGGCGTGTAGTTCGAGCTTTTTTAATGTTCGAAAACGTACTGTGTGTTCCAATTTCGTTTTTTCTAGAGATTGGATTATATGAAAAACGTCCAACAACCACTTGAGGGAGGACGTTAATCAATGGAAAGTGTTCAAAACGAAGTGAAAATTACCGAAACGGAACCTAGAAAGAAGGAAAAAGAGCCATCTCCCAACAATGAGAAAATATCAGTCAGTAAATCAGTTTTTGTTGGATTCCAGCACGTGTTAGCGATGGATTTATTTATCCCGCCAATCATCTTAGCTGGACTGCTGTCATTGACAGTTGGGGACACAGCATTGTTGATTCAAATGACGTTTATTGCGTGTGGTCTGGCAACATTAATTCAAGCTGGTTTTGCTATGAAACTTCCTGTGATGCAAGGCCCGTCATTCGTTCCGTTAACTGCACTCGCGGCCATCGGTACGACATCCGGATTAGGTGCAATGATTGGTAGTTTAATTCCAGGGGCAATTCTCATTACATTAATCGGTCGACTGAAGCTATTCAGTAAAGTCGTGAAAAAATTCATTCCACCTATTGTTGCTGGAACGGTTATTGTTGTCGTCGGAATTTCCTTAATGCCAAGTGCAATTAGTTCCGTGTATAATGCTCCAGGAAATGCCAATGTAAATATTATGATTGCCTTTATTTCTGCATCGATTCTGATCGGTTGTATGTATCTTGGTGAGAAAGCGACTGAACGTTTTCGTTTCGTGAAGCTGGCGTCCGTCATTATGGCGCTCGGAATCGGTACAATTATCGCGTCCTTTTATGGTCTCGTCGATTTTTCAACCGTAAAAGATAGTTCATGGTTTGCACTTCCAAGTATTTTTGCCTTTGGTATGCCAACGTTCGAATTAGATGCCGTTTTAATTATGTTGGCCATTTATATGATTATCGTAATTGAAACAACCGGTACGTGGTTCACAGTCGGTGAAGTAACGGATCAGAAACTGGATGACAAGCGATTGAATGGAGGCGCAGTTGGAGAAGGGTTAGGTTGTTTTGCCGGATCATTTTTTGGCGGGACACCTGTGACTGGATATTCCTCTAACGCAGGAATCATTGCCGTGACAGGTATAAAAAGTCGCCGTCCAATTATTGCAGGTGGAGCGATTTTAGTCATTCTTGGTATGATGCCTAAACTAACGAGTATTATTGCAAGTGTTCCTGGTGTTGTCATTAGCGGTGTGTTCGCTGTTCTTTGTGTTGTCATTATGATGAATGGCCTGAAAGTCATTAAAAACGAACCATTTACGGAAAGAAATATGATTGTGATTGGTGTACCGATTATGTTGGCGTTATTCGCAGCTCTAATTCCACAAGACGTGATGAACGGTTTGCCAAATCTGGCTACGTATTTTGTTGCTTCAGGAACAGCGGTCGGTGCCATTGGTGCATTAGTGTTGAATATATTACTACCAGAAAAGTTGGAAGATAAAAAGACAGTTACTGCAAAAGGAGAGATGGAATATGCAACAAGATAGATTATGGAATGATTGGCATCCCGTTTGTAAAGCTGAGGAACTCGGTGACGATCCAAAACAGGTGCACGTATTAGGTGAACGCGTCGTCATTTTCCGGAATGAAAAAGGAGTTCATGCATTCAAGGATTTATGTATTCACCGTGGAGCAGCGCTATCATTAGGAAAAGTCGTCGATGGAAAACTTGTCTGTGCTTATCATGCTTGGGAATACGATGAACAAGGAGCTTGTACAAAAATTCCAGCACTACCTTGCGAACGACCGATTCCGAAAAAAGCTCGTGCTGTAGTTTATCATTGTGAAGAATATATGGGATTGATTTGGGTCTGCCTCGGTGATGAACCAGAAGAACTCATCAACTATCCGGAAGGTGAAGCGGATGGTTACCGAACAATTATTTGTGGACCGTATGAAGTGAATGCCAATGCACCACGAATTATTGAAAACTTTATCGACGTTGCTCATCTTATGTTTGTACACGAAGGCATGTTAGGCGATGCAAATCATGCAGAAGTCGTTGATTACAGTGTAGATTTCGTGGATGGACATTTAACGACGAGTAAAATACCAGTCTATCAACCAAATGCGGACGGTCGCTCAAAAGGTGGCTACACCGACTATGTCTATCAAGTATTACGTCCAACAGTCGCACGATTTACAAAAACGACGGAAGGATCCGATGAAGAGTTTACGATTTTAACCGCAGTCAACCAAGAAGACAATGAAAAAAGTCGTGTATTCATGTTATTGACTCGAAACTATGAACTCGATCAACCAGATGAGCCTTACCGTGAATTTCAAGATACAATCTTCTATCAAGATCTTGATATCGTCGAAAGCCAAAAACCAGAATTGCTTCCATTGGATTTGCAAGCAGAAATGCACTTGAAATCAGACGCACTGACCATTGCTTACCGTCGTTGGTTGTCTGACTTGGGGATTGAGACAGGGACACTTCCATTGGATGAAGAAAAACAAAACCGATTGAAGAAAAAGGCTTCTGTAAAATAGTGGAAAGAAGCTTCCATTCACCTGAATCTGAATGGAAGCTTCTTTAATATTTATTCGACTGGTGCAAAATCTTCAAGAGAATCAATATCCATATAAGATGGAACAGCTAAACCTAGCTTACCACCTTCGATATTTTTGCCGACTTCGACAAATTGACCTTCATACTCTTCAGCCAATGCGCCATGTGTCGTCGGTAACCATGGAGCAAGCGTTACATCGACGTCACCTGATGCAATAGATTCGAATAAAATAGCCGGATCCAGTGATGTGAATTCGACATCGTAGCCATGTTGTTCTAAAACTAGCTTAGCTACGTTCCCTGTGAAAAGCACTTCGTCCCAGAGTGTCGCTCCGACCGTAACTTTTTCACCATTCCCTTTTTCAATTCCTTCTGTCCACTCTGCAACCGTTTCTTCGTTTTCTTCGACCCATTTTTCAGCAAGAACATCCATTTCTAATTCTTCTTCTTGTGAGCGTAAAAGGGTCTCTTCAATTTTATCAATGTCCCAATAGAAGTTCTTGATCACTTCTAGGGCAGCTGGATGGTCCCCTTCAAATCCTAATCTTGTCAGTGTAGCTGCGTAAATCTCTTCACCAAAAATTTCTTTAGGATCTTCTAAGTATTTGATATCCCATTTAGCAAACTTATAGTGTGGAGACCATGCTGTGATCATAATGGGTTCCTCATTCTGAATCGCCGTATCCAACGCGGTTAGCATCGCTCCTGTTGAGGATGTTTGTTGTTCCCATCCTGCTAGACTTTCGTACTCTTCGATCGCTTGGTTATTCAGCTCAGTTTGGCCAGCACCTGGCTCAAGGCCTGTAATCGTATAATCCATTTCTTCACTATATTTAGCACCGATATCCTCACTACCTTCCTCAGTGGAAGCATTCGTTTCATCTTCTCCACATGCAGCCATGAAAAGGACGAAGGATAGCACGGCGAAAATCATTAGTGATTTCATGTTGCTTTGTGACATTTCTTTCTCCCCTTTACTATTTCTTATTGGTAAACGGTTGTATTTTTAAAACAACACACAATTTAAAATTGTAGAACTCTTTGGCGGTTAACTCAAACAGCGAATAAAGCGATTACTATACAAATATAACGCCTAGCGCGTAAAAAGTGTTCCTCAGAACAAAAGAACGATAACTTACTTTATATAACTCGCTTAAATTATGTCAACTGATTATTTGGGGGATACCCTCAAGTGAAATGAAAGAAATCAATGAAAAGTAGTTTATAGTAGCGGTAATGATCGAAAATGTGCTAGACCTAGACATCTTATTTGAAAAAAGGAAGAAAAACTCCGTGAGCGCAATAGTACCTTTATTTTCTTAGCTATGTTAGATGTCATTGCTGATTTTTGTATCGTTGATTCGAACGAAAGGTGTAACACCTGCAAAGAGAAGCCGCCGAATAAACGTATGTAGCCGTTGAAAAAAGGAATGAAGCCGCCGAATAAACGTGAGCAGCCGCTGAAAAAAGGAATGAAGCCGCCGAATAAACGTGAGCAGCCGCTGAAAAAAGAAACTAAGCCGCCGAATAATCGGTCGAAGTCAAAAGGCGGTCGCAAATAGGCATAAGATATAGCTTGGAAAGCCGTTAATTGACCGATCATCTGAAAAAAGAACCTAATGCTTCAATATCTAATCCCGCCCCCTGAATAAATAAATCCAACACTCCAACATATGAGCCCACCAGTAAAATAAATGCTACCAACTCAAGCGTATATACGCCCAGGTCTCGAAAATATGGTTCCGACAACTGTTACGCACAAATAATTATCGAAGCATACCAGTCATCAATTTAATTGTTGTCAGCTGAAGCCGATTTCCGAGAAAAATGGACTAGCTTTCTATTAGAAGATACAATATATGTAACATCCCTAAAGTAGGTGATTTGCTTGTACAAACGTGTCAAAGAAGCTACATATTTAACTGCGGAAAAGGCGTGGAGTTACCGTGCGATTCTCCGTTATTTTTATATACAGCATGAAAAGATGAGGGAATTTCTCTTTCCTGAAGAAATTATGGATTATTTAAAGACTGATGAAGCTTTTTCGGATTATACGATGGAATCGCTGCATCAAGATCTGGATGCACTTGTCAAATGGGGTAATTTAAATGCCCGGCAAGAACATGGAAAATCACGTACGATTGAGGAGTTCAAAAAGAAACGTTTTCGCTACCAATGTACACCTTATACGGTCGAGTTCGAACGGATGTTAGTGAATTTGGAAGGATCAGGCGAGACATTTGGTGGTTCACTCGAACGGACTCAATTCGAACGTCTCTATCAATCCTTGCAAAAAATTGAATCAATCGCCAGCGGTAAAGTAAAAGAGTCGAACGAAGAATGTGCCCAATTGTGGAAAGACCTCACGACGTATTTTCGTCAAATTAACCAAAACACATCCGACTATATGGCGTACCTGAACAGTGAGGAAGTCGAGGAGCAAATGCAGTCGGAAGCATTTTTGGTTTATAAGGATCAGTTTACGATGTATTTGCGCGAATTCATCATTGCTCTGCAAGGAACGGCTTTGCAGATCCAAGATATTTTGACGAAATTATCGACCGACCAACTAAATAGCTTCTTCCATCAAGTCATCGAACATGAAAAGCGCATTTTCCGATTCGAAGAGCAGTCCACAGAACAATCGGAAAATGATCTGTCAGATACCTGGAAGAACATTCGCGCTTGGTTTCTCGGAAATGAGCATGGTGAAAGTGAATATAACATGCTTCAGGAACGGACGAGCGAATCGATCAGAAGAATTACCCGCGTTGTGCAGCGATTGGGCGAGCGTCACCAACACTTCCGAAGTCGCAGGAAAGATTATTTGCACTTGGCAAAGTGGTTCGATCGGCTGGATGACCTAGATGAAGCACACCAGTTATCCTCGGTTGTATTTGGCGTTTTTCATACAAGACATTTTTATATCGATGATCAGGCGACGGATGATATCTATGCGAGTGTCTGGGATGAGCCACCGATGGAGCACATCACAAAGCCCGCCGTCAGACATTACCGGGAACGAACAAAAGCGGGCGCGGTCACAAGCAATAAGGATAAAAAAGAAGCGATGATGCAAAAACATTTAGAACAACGACAACACGAACAACAATTGATCGAAAAATATATCCATTCCAATCAAATCATCGTGAAAGACTTGCCAATGGTAGAAACCCACGTCCGGAAAATTCTCCTTTCTTGGCTCGGAAAAGCAATGGCGAAGAAAAACCGCGTGATAAAAACGGAATTTGGTACACAGGTTCGCGTTGACGTTGGATCTAATCGTGTGATTTTACAATCGGAAGACGGCATATTGGAAATGCCTGAAGTGACATTTCAATTCCTGGAAGGAGCTTAAATGTAATGGATCAGAATCATTTTGATGAACAAACCCAAGAAGCATTAGGACAGCTATTCGAACAGTTCTGGATCCTACGGTCGAAAGAACCAAAGGCGTATCAGCGAATCCGGGAACGGGAAAAAGCGTTGAAGCGGTATGTGTCCGATAAATTTGGTTTCGATTTGATCGTCCACCAACATTTCATTAAATTGGAAAAACTACCAGTGGAAGCAAAAAAATGGATGGGCATTCAGGAGTTTTCTTCCCCGCTTGATTACTCGATTTTTTGTTGTGGATTAGCTTTTTGTGAAAGACGGTCGATTGATGAGCAATTCCTTCTATCCGATATGACAGAGGATATCCAGGATTTATACCCAGGAGAATTCCCACTCGATTGGACCAATTACCAGCACCGAAAATCACTCGTCAGAGCACTCAATAAAATGGTCGAATTAAGCTTGATCAAAACCGTCGATGGGGATATTGAGCTGTTCAAAAATCATGAAGATCACGAAGTATTATACGAGGTCACGGTCTATTCCCGTTATTTCATGCGGACATATCCGGATGAGCTTTTTCATTATGAGACGAAAGAAGAAATTTTGACCAGCGAGTGGAATCGGCATCATACCGATGAGCGTCGGAAGCGGGTCTATCGCAAACTGATGTTTTCACCCGTCGTCTACCGTGAGAGTGAAGAGGATTCGGATTTTGCCTATATACGAAACTACCGGAATCGATTGCAAGATGATTTGGAGTTTCACACACCCTTTACATTGGAAGTATTCAAAAATGCCGCATTTCTCGTATTAAATGAACGAAAACAAAAGTACACGTTATTCCCCGACCAAAAAACCATTATGAGCATTGCGCTGCATTTTCAAGCTTATGTCCGTGAAAACGTGACGGAAACATCCATTAATTCCTTTGGTGAATACAAGCTAACAAATGCGGAATATATCCAGCTGGTTGAAAAGGTCAAAGAAAAATACGGACACGGATGGAGTAAAAAATACCGGGAGATGGATCCAAAAGCTATCGCGCAAGATTTATGGCAAGTCTATAAAGAGTGGGAAATGATGGACCGAGAAAAAGATACGGATTTGTTGATCATGAAACCAGCGATGGCACGGTTAACGGGTTCGTATCCAGCAGACTTTGAGATGGAGGTGGAATGAAAATGAGCTCGAAATGGCAAATGAACCGAGCGGGCGTCTTGAATTTTTGGTACTACGATGACGAAGTTTTTGACTTCTCAGATGGAAAGTTACTATTAAGAGGAAGTAATGGTTCCGGTAAGTCCGTCACGATGCAAAGCTTTATTCCGGTATTATTGGATGGGAAGAAATCACCTGACCGCCTTGATCCATTTGGTTCCAGATCCAGACGAATGGAAGATTATTTATTAGGTGAAAAAGAAGTCGTTAACCGTGATGAGCGGACAGGTTATTTATATTTGGAATTCAAACGCACGGATATCGAACAGTACATAACAATCGGGATCGGGCTTCAGGCAAAAAGGAATAAACCGATGAAATTTTGGGGATTCGTCGTTACTGATAATCGCCGTGTCGGGCAGGACATCGATTTATTTAAATATGAACAAAATGCCGGTGAGAAGCAAAAGATTCCTTTATCTCGAATCGAATTGGAAAATTTGATCGCAGACGGCGGGCATGTTGTCCAAACCCAGACCGAATATATGGAACTCGTCAATAAGTACGTTTTTGGTTTTGAAACGATGGAAGCTTATGAAGATCTCATCAAATTACTGATCCAATTGAGAAGTCCAAAGCTATCCAAAGATTTTCGCCCGACCGTCATTTACGATATTTTGGAAGCTGCCTTACCGCCACTGACGGATGAAGACCTCCGTTACCTATCGGATACCATCGAACAGATGGATCAAACGAAACAACAAATCGAGCAACTGAAACGGGAAATGGACGCCATCCAGAAATTGAATCACGTTTACACAACGTATAACAAACGTGTGCTGGCTGAACAAGCGGATGGGATGGTCGCCGCCAATCAGCGGCTTCAACAGAATCAAATGCGTTATGATGAACTGACGGAGGAAAAAACAACCATCGATCAACAGATTGACGAGCTGACGCAATCCATCCGCGAACTTGAAATCGAACAGGAGACGTACCGGCAAAAAGAAGAGCGACTTTCTGCTCATGACGTCTGGAATATCGAAAAAGAGCGGCTGAATGAGCAAGAACGGTTGGAAAAAGAATCAGAAAATCTGCGGAAAAAGACCCAGCAATTGGAGCAGCGGGAGTCCAAGGAACATCAATTGCGTAATGAAAATCGTACATTGGAAGAAACCATCGGCGAAAAAGAAACCGAAGCAGAAGAAATGCTAGCTGAATTGGAACAAGATGCTTTAGATATTTCTTTCGATGAACAACACCAGATCAACGTGCAAGACTACGAGCGAAACCAACAGGCCGAATTCAATTTTTCGGTGTGGATCAAAGAAGCAAGAGACCATTTATCCTTTCTGGAAAAAGTCACAGACGAGTTACGCCGGTTTGAACAGTTGAAAGAAAAGATTCAAGAACGGAATAAAGAATTGGCGGATGAAGAAAAGAAATTGGACGATGTGAAAGAACAAGAGCGCCAGTGGTTTGAACTTTTCGAAGAGGACAAGTCAAAGAAATTAGCGGAAATCCATCAATGGGTTAATGACATCTCTTTGATTTCTGTTTCGGAAGAGGTGCTTCAACAGGTTTCACGTGCTGTACAGTCACTATACGAACCGACATCCTACGAACAAGTCAAAGACCCATTCAGGCAAGCCGTGTATCAAATGGAACAAAGGAAGCGGGAAGAACTCTCAAAGCTTGAATTCCAAAACAAGCAATTAACCGAGGAAATCCGTGAAAAAGAAAGTGAATTACACGAGTGGAAACTGAAAAAAGATCCGGATCCAGAAACAGATCAAATCACAAAAGAAGCAAGAAAACAGCTCACCGACCAAGGGATTCCTCACGTCCCCTTTTATACGGCTGTCGAATTTCAGGATCATGTTGAAATGGATACGCGGAAACGTCTGGAAGCGGCCTTGACGGATAGCGGTGTGCTGGATGCATTACTGATCGATGAAAGCATTAAGATTCGCCATGACCGCGTGCTGACCTCTTCACCACAGCTCATGGCGCACACACTAGCAGATTATTTGAAACCTGATTTAGAGGAATCGAGTTTGATTTCCAACCGTCAAGTCGATGAAGTGTTGCGAAGTATTGTCGTCGGTGAAGAAGCTGAAGCGGGTGTGCATTCACTGGATGAACGGGGAGGCTATCAAATCGGACTCGTGAAGGGTCATGCGGTTCCGATCGATGAAGTCCGTTTTATCGGACGGAATGCACGAAAACGATACCGCCAAGAACAAATCGACCAACTGCAACAGGAGATCAAGCAACGAATCGAGCAAAAAGCAAGACTCGACAAGCACATCGAGGAAATTCATTCGGACATTGCACAAGCCCATGAACAATTGACCCAGTTTCCGAATGATGACGATTTACACCATAATTTTAACCAAATCGCCAAACTACGCATGCAAATGGAACACCATCAATCAAGAATGAGCGATTTATCCGATCAACTGAAGGAAATTCATCAGGAATATTCCAAAGTAAAGCTCCTCGTTGATGAAAAAACGCGTACGATGAACATCGAACGAACCATGCCCGCATATCAAGAAGCCATTCGATATGCGAAAACGTATTTGGATAATTTAAATCATTTGGAGAAAGTTCACCTCAAAAAAATTCATCACCTGAGTCGAAAACAATACATCAGTGAGCAATTGGAAGAATTAATCGATGAGGTGGATGAACTAAAAGGCGAGATGAACAAAATTGATGACCGGATCAAAATGAGCGAAAAGAACCTGCAAGAAATCGAAAACCAATTGGCTCAAGCAGGTGTACAAGATATCCGCAATCAAATTGTGGAAGTGCAACAAAAATTAAAGGACATTGCAGAACAATCGACCGAATGCCAAACGACCAAGCCGAGAAAAGAAGAAGCGTTAAAATATTTAGAGGAAAAAATCAACACGGAAAAACATCAATTGCACTTTTCACAGAAAATGTTCAAAGCCTGGACTGTTACATTCGAAAAAGAATTGAACTTAGGCTTTGTCGAAGAACCAGCTGATGAAGTGGATGTTGCTTTAGCGAAGGAAATCAAAAAGCAATATGGACATTTGCTGAAAGAAAAAGATGGCAGCCATCTATTAGGTAGATTGACGGACGAATACTATAAACAACAAACAGATCTCATGGAATACCGGATGACGAGCTATGACCAGTATACAGAACCATTTGATTGGATGAAGTCGGTCAGCGATGAACAAGAGCTCCTATTCATTAATCACTGGAAGCGAGTGGCGACAAGACGGATTATTGAACTTGATTACCAAGGTAAACTCGTCAACACGTATGCGGTGCAATCACTGATTGAAGAAGACTACGCCAGACAAGAAAATCGATTGAATGAACAAGACAAACAACTCTATGAAGAAATTTTATTCAATTCCGTCGGTCAAAAATTGCGTGCCCGGATTCGCCGAGCCGAGCAGTGGGTCAAACAAATGAAGCAATTGATGGAAAACCGTAACACATCATCAGGCCTGACGTTTTCGATCAAATGGAAGCCAAGAACGGCAGAAACCGAAGAAGAATTGGATACGGTCGATTTGGTCGATCTGTTGAGGCAAGACCCACGATTGCTGAAAGATAGCGATTTAGAGAAAATCACGGTCCATTTCCGATCAAAAATTGATAAAGCAAAAGAAGAAGTCGAGAACAGTTCAGAAATGCAAACATTACTTCAAGTATTAAAAGAAGTTCTTGATTACCGAAAATGGTTTTCATTTGTTCTCTATTTCCAACGCGAAGGCGAAAACCGCCGCGAACTGACCAATCATCAGTTTTATAAATTCAGTGGTGGCGAAAAGGCGATGGCGATGTATATCCCGTTATTTACGGCCAGTTACTCCAGGTATTTGGAGGCCGCCGATCATGCGCCTTATATCATTTCGTTAGATGAGGCATTTGCCGGAGTCGATGAAAACAACATCCGAGAAATGTTCGAAATCGTTGAGACGCTTGGATTTGATTATATGATGAACTCGCAGGTATTATGGGGCGATTATGATACGATCAGTAAGTTATCCGTTTGTGAATTGGTCCGACCGAAAAATGCCGACTATGTCACCGTCATTCGTTACCAATGGGAGGGTGAAAAAATGGCACTACAAGTTGATGACGAGCAGATGAAGGTGGAAATATGATGGACGAAGCGATTGATTATTTTACCGGTGAACCGGGTTTCGCACGTCTATTTGTACGGTTCAAGGAAAAATATGAATCACTGGGCCGAATCGGTGGGACAGTGACGATTTCAGACTTCAGTGAACGTGAACTAGAGTCGGTTGCAAGATTCCTTGGCCGGACGATCAATGAGTTAAGACAAGCTGGTAAGGTTTCCCTGATTCAGTTCGAACGACAACTAGAACGAACAAGGTTTCACACGATTGATCTGTTTGATTTATTGGAAGCTTTTTTTGAGAAACCATTGCTGTCAAAAAAAGAGCAAAAACAAAGTCGGCTAGCTGAAACGGAAGCTGTGTTGTACCAGCTTCAGGAAGAATGGAAGGAACTATCCTTTTGGTTTGACTACCTTCGCCAGAAAAATGCTGATTCTTACTGGATCCATAAGTTCATTGAAGAAACGCCAAATGTTTTCCAACTCACGGTACATTGGTTAGGGAAAGCCTTTCACGAATTACCATCGAAGTACGAAAGGCTTCCGATTTTTAGCAATCGAATCACCCGGGATCCACATGCTTTTGATTTAAACACGACCGTTGGGAAACTGTGGCTCCATCTGTTGGCTGTCCATTCTGCAAAAGATTCAGAATCGGTCAACGTACCAACCGATAGCGAATCGATGAATGATTTATTATTATCGTACAATATTTTGCGCGATGATATAACGAACGCAGTGACCGTCGCAAATCTCATCGCGGAAACAAACGAAGGAATCCACCCCGTTTGGAAAGCGGCAGCTGAGACAAACAGCGTGTTAAACATTCCATTACGCGAAATGGTTCAAATGGATAGAGCGTATCCAAAAGTAGGGAATCAAGTTTGGGTGATCGAAAACTCAGGTGTCTATTCGAGTATTCTGGATGAATGCCCGAATGCTCCAATCATCTGTACGCAAGGCCAATTTAAACTGACAGCCTTGCTGCTAATGGATCTACTGGTCGATGCAAACTGCGAACTCGTATACTCCGGCGATTTGGATCCAGAGGGGGTTGGCATGGCAGCCAGATTGCTCGAACGGTACCCGAATCATTTAACGTTGTGGAAAATGGACGTTGACCAATATAGTGAAAATCAATCAGAGGTCTCACTTACAACCGAGCGACTCAACAAGCTGAATTCCATAACCGCACCAGCATTGCAGCCATTGATTGAGCGAATGAAACAGGACCAAAAAGCCAGCTATCAAGAAGCATTTATTGAAGAAATGATCGATGAGTTGAATGCCGTTTTGCCGGTTTAAGCGGGTGAATTGTCTTGTTGAAGGACTAATCAATTCAAAATCAACAAAATCATGAATGAGGTGAATCAATTGGTACCTATTTCAATGAAAGAATACTTAAGAAAAGTAGAAGGATCAAAAGCAAAAAAAGCAGAGGTAAAAGCTAGTATTCAAGCAGCTGTTAAGGACAAAAAGAAAGGTGTAACATGCATTATATGCGACCAACCCATTTGGGCGATTGGAGCAGGTACGATGGATCAAAACATGTGTTTTACTTGTATGACAGGTGAAGCAGATAGTCCGGAAGATTATGAAATAGATACAGTTTGTCCATAGGAAGTGTTTAAAATAAACTAAAAATAGATTCTTTTGCCAAAAGTTTTCCTTAATTAGTGATAAAATAAATTTATCAAGAAAAACCTTTTACAAAAAATAACTTATAATAAAATACATCACAAAAATTATTAAGAGGTGGTTTCACATGACTGCTGATGAGGTTATGAGAGAAATTGAAAGCATGGAGAACGCTGAGCGTATAAAATTGCTGAACAAACTATTTGATCAATACTTCGATAATAGACCTCCTAAAGAACAAATTATCAAAGAAAAAGATGAGTCTTTTTGGGGAAAAGATGATGAATAGGAAAGGAAAACGAGGAGAATTATGGATTGTCGAAGTCAATGGAAAAAGAAGACCAGTGGTAATTGTGACCAACGATCAGGTAGTAGCTGAGTTAGACCACGTAATTGCAACGGTAACAAGTAAATCTCCTAGAAATAACTATGATGTCGTCATAAAATATTGGGAAAAAGCTGGATTAGCTAAACCTTCTGTTGTAAGGTGCACCAAACTAAACACACTTCACTTCGAAGAGCTGTTATTTAAAATTGGAAAGTTAGAGAATAGTGATTTAGAAAATGTTTTATCCACTATTAGAAATTATTTTTAATAACTGTAAAGTAGCTCGTATTCCATTTATGGGTTGCGGGCTTATTTTTTTAACCTACAGATAAATAAAGGTAATTTTCCCTCTATTGTCGTATAAGTTAGGTATATATAATAAATTGTTTAGAAAACGACAAAGAGGGTGCGAGATGAAAATACTCATACGAGTTTCAGAGATTCTGTTAGGAATTATCTTTTTAGGAGCCGGCTTGAACGGATATGTTGTTTTGTTTGGATATGAAGAGATCATTCCAACCAGCCCTGCTGCCATGGAGTTTTTCAACGAACCGTATTTGCTGGCAATGGAGAAAGGTGTCGAAATCATCGCTGGATTCATGCTTCTCATTCGTAGGTTTGTCCCATTGGCGATCATTCTATTAGCAAGCCTTGTTGCAAACATACTGGCTTTTCATATTTTCGTTGATTCGGAGTTATTACCACTCGCCATTGTCGTTACTTTATTAGAAGGTGTTTTAGTATGGGGTTATTGGGAGCACTTCAGGGGACTGTTCGCTAGCAAGCCTACAATAAGATGATTCTACAAAACTTGAAAACCGTCCAACCGGGTTACTAGCTCAGCAGGACGGTTTTATAATCCCTACTCAAGTACCAATACCCAAACTATTATGATGACTAAGATAAGATGAAAACATATTGAAGTGAGGAAAGAGGGAGGAAACGGATTGAGTATACAATTTGAGGTGGATCGAACCATTCAAGCACCGAAAGAGGACGTTTTTGCTGGATTACTTGATTTAAAATCTGCAGAACAATGGATGCAGGGACTTGTTCGGATTGAACGATTGGATGAAGGTCCAATGCATGAAGGCAGTGCATGGTTGGAAACGAGGAAAATGTTCGGTACAGAAGCGACGGAGCATTTTAAGTGAAGAATTTGAACGAACCCGATAAAATCGTTCTCTATTGTGATGGCTCAAAAGGAACAACCGGTAAAGGTGAGTATATTTATACCTATTTACTAACTGAAACCGGCGATAAAACGGAAGTGAAATTGCATGGAGAAATCAAGGGGCTCACTGGATTCGCGAAGCTACTCGGTAAGTTAATGTCGGGGACATTTAAGAAAGCTACCGCAAAAGACATGGATGCGTTGAAGAATTACTTGGAGAACAGATCATAAGACAAGGTAGAGCGCATATGTGATTGAAACAATCGATTAATTAAAAGATAAAAGGATGTTTTGTATGAATAATATGGAATCAAATAAGGAGCAAGCGGTCTCTTTCTTGAAGCTTGTATCATCTGGATTAGTTGAGGAAGCCTATTCAAAGTATGTCAGTCCAGAATTTCGACATCATAATCCATATTTCCCGGGCAATATTGAGGCGTTGAAAGAGGGAATGGAAGATAGTGCGGTAAAGAGTCCTGATAAAATTCTTCAGGTACACCAGGCAATTGAAGAAAATAATCTTGTGATGGTTCACTCACACATCAAACAATCACCTGAAGACATTGGATCGGCAGTCGTTCATATCTTTCGTTTTGAAAAAGAACAGATTGTAGAGTTGTGGGACGTTGGACAAGCAGTACCGGAAGATTCACCGAACGAAAACGGTATGTTTTAATTTTTCAAAGGAGCGGATACACATGAAAAATGTTGAAATTGACTTCGTTGTTACGGAAAGTAGAAAGGCACTTGAGCTATATGAAAAAATCTTTGATGTAGAGCGAATCGAGGTAACCGATCTTCCAAAAGGAGAAAATGAAGTCATTTTTTCAATCTACGGCGTTCACTTTCATATGTTAGATGAGAACCCAGACTTTCATCTGAACGCCCCAAAACCAGGAGACCCCAAATCCACTTGGTTCAATATTACCGTCGAAGATATTAAGGAAACGTATGAAAAAGCAATGAATGCTGGTTGCGTAGAGATTCAGCCAGTCACGGAACTCCCTGATTACGGCGTTTCGAATGCCATGTTTGCGGATTCCTTCGGTTATATTTGGATGCTTCATCAAGTGCACCGGGAAGTGAGCTTGGATGAACGAGTGCGGTTGTGGGAAGAGAAAAAAGGTGATAAGTAAGAGAAAAAATAACAGGAACTATTGGGGTTAATATCCAAATGTTCTTGAGCCTTTTTTGGGGTTATCCTTTCAAACATATGATAAAATTATAGATAAGTTAACCAAAAATTCATACATGTTGGGGTGAGAACCTTGAGGCCACTCAGTGATGCGACAAAGAAGGAGCTTACAAAGGCATTAAATAATGAGGATTCTGCTATGTTCATTTCGGATGGAAAATTGGTTTCATTAGAAGTACACGAAAATACATCAAAATATCCCCAAATGAATAGCTTAACACATATAATTGAAAGCTATCCGGAGCTAAAAGAGTCACTTAATCGTTACAAAAATCAAACGAACATGAAGCGTTATACCGCTAAAGAGTTAAAGGAATACCGACATGACAAAAGATAACGAAAAATTTACTGTCTATTTTACTGAGGAGTTCAGCAGTAGCTTAGATAGAATACAAGCATTCTTTCTAGAACAGGGAGAAGAAGTTCTTCTATGGTGGTTTTCTATGGAAGATGTCATTATTAAAGACATCGATGAACTTCTCTCTTCTTTTCCCTACTCCGGGAAAAAAGTTGGAGTAGGTCCTTTTGAAGGATTGCGCTGTATTACATATGGAAGAAGCAGACATCGAATGTTAAATTATATAATTTTTTACGAAGTGGATGATGTTCTTAAGGAGATTAATGTTATCAATATCTTACCTGCTCGTTCCAAAAGAAGCCGTATAAGATAAATTTGTTTTGTACTTAGTGCGAGCCCATCTTTACAGATTAATGAATCACAACGCTGGTAAGGTTGTTTCATTTAATCATTAACGGTTTTAGTGTCAATCCAAATAGAAACGAACTAGTTGGATGAGAGTTTAGATAATCTAAAGGTTCTTAGCAAAGGTTTTTCGTAATACGGACTAACCTATTTGTATATCTTAGTTAGTTTTGCTTTTTATAACGCAGTCTGATGCCCTTAATATCATGATCAAACAAAGGGATCATCCCCCAAAGAATGTTCCAGATTCCGGCAAATAGATAAATAAACATGATGTCTGTTACGTCCGCTAGATAACCTCCTAAAATAGCCAATGGTGGCATCAATATCGAAGCAAATGCCGCTGTCGTTGTGAAAACCCTCCCACGATATTCGTCCTCGACCAACAAAATGATTAACGAGCTGAACAATATATTTACCACAATACTTCCTGAAGTTAATAGTAAAAAGAACAACAACGCCACATAGAATTGACTCGTCAACCCCATGCCTATAAACCCAATACCGCCAGCTACCAAGCAAAGGAAAAAGGTCATATTTATTCGGTACCGATGAACCAATTTTTCCGCAAACAATCCAATCAAAATCCCTGCTCCAGCCCCAACTGAATTCAAGAGGCCAAAATGAACAGGTCCGACACCATATTGATCATTGACAAGTACAACTAACAGCGAACCAGCAACGGTTGACATGGGGCACCGATCAAACCAGCGCCGGATGCTGTATTGACAATGCTTCCTTGTCCCTGTTTTTTCATGACTGGAACGACATATTTCAAGCCATAGAAAGATAAATTAGTTAAAAATAATAATTCGATTAATTTACAATATTCTGATGTAAAATGAAGCCAATTTTCAGACGAATGCGCCTGAATCCTTTACAATGATAATAGATCCAAAAAGGGGGAGTACCATGCTGCATAAATTAACGGAAGATCAATATACTGAACCATTCAAAAAGCCCGTTTCCATAACGAGAGTTCCACCGGGGAAAATTATAGACCGAGAAGCGGAAGATGCCGCACTTGGATCACTAGCTTTTATTGACCATGCTGTCTTGCAAAAAGGGATTACCATCAAAATGCATGAACATGTGAACGATGAAATCTTAAGCTATGTGTGGAAAGGGACGATGTATCACAAAGATTCGGTTGGCTATGAAGTGCCAATTACGCCAGGAAATTTAATGATGATGAATGCCGGTGAGAGTTTCTGGCATGAAGAAAAGGTCAAAGAAGGCGAAGTGGATATGCTTCAAATTTTTGTTCGGCCAAGGGAAACGGATATGGAGCCAGAGATCCAATTTCATCAAAAACCCGAAAGAAACGATGATTGGTATCTCATGGTTGGCCCAGAAAATAGCGAAGCACCGATGTTTGTTCGTAACCAGGTGTACATCTATGACATTCACCTGAAAGCAGGAGATCAAGTCAAGGCTCCGCAAATTAAAGGTTATCAGCCATTTTTATATGTCATGGATGGATCAATCGAAGTCGGCGACCAAACCCTACAACGAAGAGAAGCAGTGACAGACTCAGATGAGAAGTTGCCAACGATTTATGTGGAGAAGGATGCTAGTTTGGTATTGTTTCTGACGGATTTGGATACTGAAATGTCGATGGCTGGGACGATTAGTGGGGTGAAATCTGAATAGAGTTGGATATTTCAATCTCTTCTTGCAGTAGGGAAGAATCAAATGTAGGTTCTTTTACTACTGTTAGTCTCCACATCAAAAGTATGCTAATGAATCCCATGACAGAAATCATAGACGTCATGACAATAGCAGGGAGCCATGTGCTGATGATTAACAAGATGCCAGCTGTACTCACGCCCAAAATCGCAGCAATATTATAGATGGCCATATAGGAGCTTCGTTTATTATCTGGAATACTATTTGCGAGCATCGTTTGAATGATCGGCGCATACATAATTTCGCCAACGGAGGCAATCAACATCGCTCCTAAAACGACCCATGGAATTGTTTGATAACTGATGATTACATAGCCAATAAAAAAAGAGTGCTAATCCAGTCATTAATACGAATTTCTCATGATAATGGCTGACCATCCAAGCGATCACTAGCGTGCATGAAACCACGATCAGAGTATTGACCGTTTTCAGCATCCCAATTAAATTAACACCGTCTACTTCAAAAGAAAAGTAGGGTAGAAGTGGTGTGGGATCACTGATTTCATTGTCCATTCGTACTCCAATATAGTTGGTCAGTTGTTCCTCGACAGATACAAGTAAAAAACCAGCAATCGTCAAAATTAAAAAGAAACGGTTTGATACGACAGTTCGAAATGCTTTTGTCAGATGTCCGGACGGCTTTTGTTTGGTTATTGAAACTGTGTCGACCATTATCTCAGGCTACAATATTAGTAATGTAAAAATCAACACCAGAATGATTGACTTTCATTCTGGTGTTGATAAAAATTTATTTTAATTTTGTAGGAGCTTGTGATTTAGAGAGTGTTTTGATAGTTTGGTCAATCCGTTCAATTTCTGCTTGTGGATCATTCCACCAGTTTCTGCTCCAAATTCTTTCTATTGTCCAACCTTTCGATTCCAAGTATCTTTGTCGATAAATATCTCGCTCTCTTGCAGATGGAGCACTGTGATACATTGCACCATCACATTCAATTCCTAATACGTATTTACTTGAGTCATTGGGATCAACTACTGCCAAGTCGATTCGATAACCAGACATACCAATTTGTGTATTAACTTGATAACCTATGTTTCTTAGTTGATCATAAACTTGCTCTTCAAATGGTGAATCAAAATGTAGAGCAGTTTGCTGAGTCTTTGTATTTGTTTCTGTATTAATTTCTGAAATGACATATTCAATTTTTTCTTTATTCAGGTTGGAGACTTCATAAGCATATTTTAAATAATGCTTCAATAATTTTGGTCCTAAGTTTTTGGTATTGGTTACATCTAACTCATTTGGATTTATACTTGAAACGATGTGTATAGCTTCCTTGGCTCGAGTGACAGCAACATTCAGCCGATTTTCGCCGCCTTGTTGTCCTAGCGTTCCAAAGCGATTATACACTCGACCCTCAGCATTTTTTGCATAAGCAATTGAAAAAATGATAATATCTCGCTCATCACCTTGAACGTTTTCAATGTTTTTTACAAAAATTCGCTCATCCAAATCTCGACTCATCACCTCTTCGTAAATAACGCCAAATTCAGGATCATCTTCTGCATACTTATCAATTACATCCTCAATCGCTTCTTGTTGTTTCGCATTGAATGTGATGATTCCAATAGTTTTCTTATGGTCCTGAATTAATAGTTGTTTTAAAAGCTTTACAACATCTTCAGCTTCCACTGTATTTCTTTGATTAATCCAACGCCCGTCCGATGAATGCCACTGTATCGCAGCAGGATTCTGTAAGTGGTTCACATTTGGCGCGATTTGCATTGAGCCGTTGTAAAATGCGTGATTAGAGAAGTTAATTAGCTCTTCTGATTTAGAACGATAATGCCACTCTAACATTTGGTTTGGCAGAATCCGTTTCGCTAAGTTTAATAGACTCTCTGATTCTTCAAATTCATCCAACTCATCTTCATCCAGTTCATCATCAATATCAACAGTGCTCTTAAATAAGTTAGTTGGAGGAAGTTGTTGTTCATCACCTGCTACAACGACTTTGTGGCCTCTATATATTGCCGGGATTCCATTTTCAACGGTACATTGGGAAGCTTCATCAAAAATTACCAGATCAAAGAGGTTTTCTTCCAATGGAAAAATAGCTGATGAGACTTCAGGTGATACAAGCCAAACAGGCATGATATCGAGTAGTCCATCTAAAGAAAACTCATTGACAAATTTTCTGACTTTCCATAGTTTTCTTTTCTTGTTTGTTTGGTGACTCATATCTTTAAATGCCTTAACGTTCTGCCTTCTAACTTTCTCAATTTTTTGATTCAATTCATTTTGCAACAGTTTAATCGTAATATTTTTCTTTTCTTTTAAAAGAATTTCTAGTTTATTTTGAAGTTGCTGAAAGGAGCCATTGCCAATTTTAACTAACTCAGGGTGTTTAGCTTCGATTTCATCAATCCAATGAATGTAAATCGATTGCTTCGTAATATCTACCCAAGCCTCTTGTAATGAATGAGCTTTAGGAACCTTTTCAATCAATGCATTAATAATAAACTGAACGTGTTTTTCTCTGGATTGGTAAAATTGATCCATTTCTCGCAGTTTATCAAAGTATTCCTTGATATAATCTAATTTCTTTTGAAAATCTATTAAAGGTATATC
This sequence comes from Allobacillus sp. SKP2-8, assembly GCF_007559355.1. NCBI lineage: Bacteria > Bacillati > Bacillota > Bacilli > Caryophanales > Bacillaceae > Allobacillus > Allobacillus sp. SKP2-8. The sequence continues at coordinate 30,703 of NZ_VMHF01000010.1, forward strand.
TCCTTTAGAGATTCTTTTTTCAAATCTTTTAATTGATTCATCTTGAAAATACTTACTCAAATTTTGCATTTCTTCAAGTAATTCACTGCTTCCCTGAGATAGTTCATATAAAAAAGATAAATTTTCTCTTAATTTTGGCCATTCTTTTGAGTTTAAACCTCTAAATTTATCTCCATCTAACAAATCTTCAATAATTGTCTTTCCAGTGAAGCTGGTCCATAACCAAAGTCTTAGCTTTTGAAGCGTTCTTTGTTCATTTGTGTTTAAATCATCATAGATTTTCTCAACTTTCTTATCAATGCTCAGGCTATACGCTGGAGTTATTTCTTCGTCTTCAAAGTGATCTAAATAATTGGTAATTTCTTTAGAGTGATCGATCGATTTTTGGAGAATTTCAATTAAGGCCATTCGATCAGCCAAAGTTGTCTCGTGAAAAGGCTTTCTGTCACTGACAGGATTATTATTACCATCGAATGTTTCAAAATAATTGGCATAAGTTGCTACATCAGCTAAGATGTCGTCAATATTGCTCTTATTGATGGACTTTAGAATACTTTTCACATCGATGATTGTTTCTTGATCTTTATATGGTTTGCTAAATCCGTAAAGATCGTACGCTCGATAGCCGTGTTCCTGAGGTGTGAAAATTGCCTTAGTCACCTGATTCATTTCATCTTCTGTTCGAATAATTTGATCAGATAGACTTTCATGTTCATAATAAATGTCTTCTAACTGATTACTTTGATTCAAGTTGCTGTTGATCTTGCTGTATAAGCTTTTTCGATCATTTTTTTCATCATGTAACAGGGCCACATGGTTGGATAATTGTAATGCATCCAATCTTTCATAGACTACATCCAAGGCAGCTCGCTTTTGTGTGACAAGCATTACCCTTTCGCCTTTGGCCATTGCATTAGCAATCATATTAACTATGACCTGTGATTTTCCCGTGCCAGGGGGTCCATGAACGACCAATCCATCTTGTTCTTCCAAGATATCGATAATTTTCTCTTGGGATGCGTCGGTATCCAATACCAAAAACTTTGATTTTTCATGATTAACCTGTTCTATAAAAGGTTTATCGCTGGGTAGTTGGTCTGAGTTGAAATCTGTAGTCATCGCCTGTAAATTTAAAAAATCACTGACTTTTCCAAGGTCCTGATCTTCCTCAACCAAATCAATAAATTCATTGTAATCTTTTAATATTGCTGAATCTCCTTGAGGGAAATGACCTATGACTGCTTGGTTATTAAGACGGAAACTATTTCGATTGAATACTGGAATCTCATCTCGTTTATAATCTTCAATCTGCTCCAAATATTCTGTACGATTATCCGATATATTGAAATGATACCCCTGTAAAAATTCTAGTATTCCCTCAGGGTTATCTTCTTGAGCTAGTTCTTCCACTTGATCAAAAAAATCATCTGGAAAATAAATTTCATTAAGTTTTTGAAAAGCCAAGAAGAACGTTCTATTTACCTGTGGTTGTTGATCGTTAACAGGTAAGGCATCCCATTGAATATCTGCCTTTTTGACTCGCTTTAATTCAACAGGGTATAGAAAGAGTGGAGCTCTTATATAGGTTCCATCTGCCAAACATCCTTCGATGAAAGGGTAGCCCAAGTACAATTCATATAATCCAGTTTCTTCTTCAATTGATTTAATATTACGATACAGACTAGTTAGTTTTTTGGATTGTTGCATCGATACATCATCACTTGAACGAGCTGTGACGATTGTCTGACCTTGGTTAGAACGTAATTTTTCTAAAATTTCTAGTGGGTCTTGAGCATTTTTATGTAATTCGGATAAGTCAAACGTCCACTTATTATATTTTTTTAACAGACGGATCGAACGGTTGCTTTTACTGATATTATTTAATTTGTCACGTAATGAGACTAACTTTTTCTTCACATAAACCACCCTTAAGAAGAACATTAATTACCAAATATTATACATGAAATAGAACTACAAAAAAATACAATTGCTGAGCAAGTTTGACACCACTATCTATGTTATCAAGTAAATGTCTTAACCTATAGGAAATGAAGTAATCGATTCTATCTAATATGTACAAATTTTGTTATATTTATATGTAAGTAGGGGTTAAATTTGAGGAGGAAATAGAATGTCAAAACTGACGTTACAACAATTAGAATCCCACCTATGGGAATCAGCAAACATATTAAGAGGATCGATTGATTCATCTGATTATAAAAATTACATATTTGGATTGTTATTTTTGAAGCGGTTGAGTGATGTTTTCGTAGAACGTGCAAAAATGATTGAACATGAAGAGGGCGACGACTACGCTTGGTATGATCGTGATGAACACCAATTCTTTGTACCCGAACGAGCGCGTTGGGAGCATATTCAGGTGCAAACACACGACATCGGTAACACGATTAATAAAGCGTTTGAGGCATTAGAAGAAGAAAACCATTCTTTACATGGTGTCTTGGCTAGTATTGACTTTAATGATAAAGATAAATTACCTGATAAATTACTGATGCAATTAATCCAGCACTTTTCTTCCATTGATTTAAGTAATGGGAACTTATCCGAGCCGGACATGTTAGGTCGAGCGTATGAATATTTAATCAAACAATTTGCGGATGATGCAGGTAAAAAAGGTGGCGAATTCTATACACCTTCTAAAGTTGTTGAATTAATTGTTAATCTAATTAAACCAGAGGAAGGTATGCGAGTGTGCGATCCAACGGTTGGCTCTGGCGGTATGTTAGTTCAATCCGTAGATTACATAAAGTCACAAGGTGGGAACCCTAGAAATCTTACACTACATGGCCAAGAGCGTAACCTAGGTACTTGGTCAATTTGTAAGATGAACTTACTTTTACATGGGCTAAGTGACCATGAAATTATGCGAGGAGATACCATACGTGAGCCAAAACTTTTAGGTGATGATAAAGAGTTATTGCTATATGACCGAGTCATTGCCAATCCACCTTTTTCATTGAAAAACTGGGGTAGGGAAGAAGCTGAAGCGGACGAATATGGCCGTTTCCGTTTTGGTATTCCACCTAAAAACGCTGGCGATTATGCATTTGTTCAACATATGGTTTCTACCTTGAATCATCAAGGAAAAGCCGGAGTCGTGATGCCGCACGGTGTCCTTTTCCGTGGTGGAGCAGAAGGTAAAATACGAGAAGGTCTACTAAAAGAGGATCTAGTAGAAGCGATTATTGGTCTACCTTCTAATTTATTCTATGGTACAGGTATCCCTGCTTGTATCTTAATCTTAAACCGTAAAAAAGCTGATGAACATAAAGGGGAAGTATTTATTTTAGACGGTTCAAAGGATTACCAAGAAGGAAAAAACCAAAACGTTTTAAGAGATGAAGATATAGAGAAAATTGTCAAAGCCTATGACCAATGGGACGACCAAGAGAAATATTGTCGAGTGGTTGATCTCGAGGAAATTGAAGAAAACGACTACAACTTGAACATTGCCCGATACATTGATACGACTAAAGAGGAAGAAGAAATTGACGTTCAAGCAGCGTTGAATGATTTGAAAAAGCTAGAGCAAGAACGTGATGAAATAGAAGAGAAGATGTATGGGTACTTGAAGGAGTTGGGTTATAGTGAGTAATGCTGGGTGGATGGTTAAACCGTTTAAAGATTGTGTAGAAAAAATAATTGATCATAGAGGGAAAACACCAAAAAAATTAGAGATGTCTTGGGGTAATGGAGATATTCTTGCCTTATCTGCGAACAATGTGAAAAATGGGAAGATAGATACTGAGGTTGAAGCTTATTATGGTTCAGAAGAGTTATATAACAAATGGATGACAACGGGTGATCTTGAAAAAGGTGATGTTGTTATGACAATGGAGGCACCATTAGGTAATGTCACACAAATACCTGATAGTAACAAATATATTTTGAGTCAAAGAGTAGCCGCTTTTAAAACCATTCCTGAAATTGAAAGTGATTATTTAAGGTATTATTTATCCTCTAATGTTTTTCAAAATTTATTGGATCGATTCTCCACCGGTACAACGGCTAAGGGTATTAGTCAGAAGAATTTACGAACATTGCATATATCGTATCCATCTTCTCTTAAAGAACAACAAAAAATCGCAGCAATCCTCTCATCCGTCGATGAAGCAATTGAAAAAACAGAACAAATCATCGAACAAACAGAGACGGTGAAAAAAGGATTAATGCAACAGTTGTTGATGAAAGGGATTGAGCATACAGATTTTAAGAATTCACCATTTGGTCAGATTCCAACTAATTGGGAATTGTTAAAAGTTAATGATTTTGCCGTAGTTGATTATGGTATCTCTGAAGCAGTTTCTAATAATACAGACCCAAGCATAGGCATTCCGATTATCACGGGTGCAAACATAACGCTAGATGGTAAGTTGGACATGTCAAAGAAAGTATATATAAATAAGCGAGACCAGGAAAGATTTAAATTGAGAAATGGGGATTTGCTTTTTAATTGGCGTTCTGGAAGTCAGCATCATGTTGGAAAGACAGCAATTTTTAACTTAGATGAAGATTATACATTCGCTTCATTTATTCTAAAAATTAGAGTGAATAATGAGTGCAATAATAAATTTTATTATTACTTATTGAATTATTTGAAATCCATTCAATATTTTTCAAAAGATACCTCAGTTCAGGTTAACTTTAAGCTTAACGCTTCATCATTTAGAGAATTATTATTGATTAAACCACCACTAGAAGAGCAAAGAGAAATTTCTTTAAGAATTGATTCAATATATGAAAAAATTGAATTTGAGAAGGCAAAAGTCAATAAGTTAAATGAAATTAAAAAAGGCCTTATGCAACAACTTCTAACCGGAAAAGTCCGAGTACCATTAGACGATAAGGAGGAGGTTTCGTCATGAGTGAAGTCCAAGCTTGGAACGAAGCAACGTTAGTTGAAAATCGAATGATTGACCAACTGAAGAAGCTTGGCTACACGTATGTCGACGGAGCGGCTCTTGATCGAGAACGGACGTCGCAAAATGAAGTTGTGCTTAAGGAGCGCTTAACAAATTCTATTCAAAGACTTAATCCATGGATTAGCGAAAACAACCTAAATAAGGTTGTTCGCAAGATAACACATATGGAAGCTACTAGTTTGATGGAAGCTAATCAAGAATTCCATGAAATCCTGATCAATAAGTTATCTGTTCAACAAGATTTAGGAAGCGGAAGGAAGAGTCAGACGGTTCAGTTGATCGATTTTGATAACATCGATGAAAATGAATTTATTATTACCCGTCAATTGAGCTATACGAATGCGAATGAAACGATTCGTCCGGATATTATGCTTTATGTCAATGGTCTTCCGTTAGTTGTGATTGAGTGTAAAAGCCCGGCACTCCCTCCTGATGAACAAATTGGTCAAGGAGTAAAGCAGCTGAAACGGTACCAAACCGTCAATGAAAATTTGTTTTATTACAATCAGTTTATGATCTCAACAAGTAATGACCGAGCTAAGGTAGGAACGATTGGTGCCAGTGTCCAGCATTATTCAGCATGGAAAGAGCCTTATCCATTGTCTGTTGAAGAGGTAGGTCCAAATGCTACTCCGCAAGATATATTAACGCAAGGAATTTTAGACAGAGAGAGATTGTTTGATCTGATTTTGAATTTCATCGTTTATGAACCGGAAGATGGCCGTGTGATTAAGAAAATGGCACGATATCAACAATATCGAGCGGTGAATAAAGCTGTAGAACGAATCTTAACGGGTGAACACCCACAAGCTCGAGGAGGGGTTGTTTGGGCAACACAAGGTTCAGGAAAATCTTTATCAATGGTCTTTTTATCGATGAAATTAAGGCGACTAAAAGAACTAGAGAATCCTACAATCGTCGTCGTAACTGACCGTCAAGATTTAGACCGTCAAATTACGAACACATTTAAACGTTGTGGTTTCCCGAATCCGAAACAAGCTGAGTCCGTTGAGGAGTTAAAAAGTCTTCTCCAACAAGGCCCTGGAACAACGGTGATGACCTTGGTTCAAAAGTTCCAAACGGATGAAGGGGAAGAGTATCCATTATTGACTGACTCGGAGAATGTGATTGTTTTGGTCGATGAGTCGCACCGTTCCCAATATAGTTCACTGGCGATGAACATGCGGACAGGGTTACCGAATGCGACGTACATTGGTTTTACTGGAACACCAATCGATAAAGAAGATAAAAGTACCGTGCGAACATTTGGTACATACATCGATAAGTATCCAATCGAAAAAGCCGTTGAAGATGGGGCAACAGTACCTATTTTTTATGAAGCTCGGTTGATTGACTTGCATGTGCAAGGTGAGACGATCGATGAGTTGTTTGATCGCTTTTTCCGTAATTACTCGGATGAAGATCGAGAGCGGATTAAACAGAAGTATGTGACCGAAGAAGCGTTGACTTCATCACCGAAGCGGATAAGAGAAGTCGTTTTAGATATTGTCGAACACTACGAGGAGCATATTGAACCGAATGGATTTAAAGCACAAATCGTTACAGTTTCCCGTGAGGCGGCTGTTGCATATAAAGAGCTGCTTGATGAATTAAGTGATTATGAATCGGCCGTGATTATCTCCAGTGGTCATAATGACTCCGAGCGAATGAAGCAATATGGACTTTCTCAAACAGAAGAGAAAGAAGTTATTCAGCGATTCAAAAAGCCATTACATGAGGACCCGCTCGCTTTCTTAATTGTGTGTGATAAATTGCTGACAGGATTTGATGCTCCTGTGGAACAAGTCATGTATTTGGACAAGCCGCTAAAAGAACATAATCTCTTACAGGCAATTGCGAGAACGAACAGAACCTATGATAAAAAGTCTTATGGTTTAATTGTGGATTACTATGGTGTCTCTCGTTTCTTGGAAGAAGCTTTAGGAATCTTTCATGAAGAAGATATTAAGGGAGCGATGCATCATGTCGACGAAGAAATCCCTAGATTAGAGAGCCGCCACCGAAAAGCAATGCGATTTTTTGATCACGTAGACAAAAAAGATTCTGATGCCTGTCTGAAAGTGCTTGAACCTGAAGATATTCGGAATTCATTTGATATGGCATTTAAAAAGTTCTCGGAAAGTATGGATATGATCATGCCGAGTCCTAAAGCCCAGCCGTATTTAGAGGATTTAAAGTGGTTAGGGAAGATTCGAAAACTTGCGAAGTCACGATATCATATCGACGAAGGAATGGATATTTCCGACTGTGGGGGGAAGGTTCGTCAATTAATCGAAGAATATATTTACGCATCTGAGCCAGAGATTTTATTTGAGCCGGTTAATATTCTGACAAGCAGATTCGATGAAAAACTAGATGAGATTAAAACACCAGAGGCGAAAGCTGCCGAAATGGAACATGCTATCAAGCATGAGATTCGAATCAAGTTAGATGAGAACCCAGTGAAATATACTTCACTGAAAGAGCGATTGGAAGAACTCATCGAGCAACGGAAATCACGCCAGCTAACGATTGAAGAATTGTTAGAAGAATTTCAGTCAATCCGGCAAGAAATGATCAGCATGGAAGAAGAAAGCCAATCAATCGGACTCAAAGACCCAAGACAGTTGCCATTCTATCAAACGTTGGAACATTATGTACCTGGTTCTGAACACAATAGTATAAAAGATTTAACTGAGATTATCACCGAAATTATACAAGAAAATGCAGTTATAGATTGGACAGAAAAAGAAGACGTGAAGCGCGAAATGCGAAAGAAAGTCAAACGACAACTACGCGCAAGCTCCATACCCAATCACATGGTTGAAAACGTCGCTATAGAACTATTGGATTTAGGAGAAGTCCATTATAAATAACTTTATGTATGAAGAAGAGACATGACTTAAACTGAGTAAGTCATGTCTCTATTATTTTGCCCTTCTTTTAAACCGACACAATGCAACTCCACGCCATGCACTCTTAACCATTCTTTAGCTTCTTCATAATGAGGTAACGTTGCTTTAACTAATCGCCAAAACTTTTCATTGTGCTCAGGAATTTTTAAATGAACGAGTTCATGAACAACCACATAATCAATCACCCAAATAGGAGCCATCGTGATTCGCCAATTAATATAAATATCACCAATCGGTGTACATGTTCCCCAGCGTTTATGTTGCGTCCTCAGTTGGAGTGAATTTGGTTCTACACCGAGTATGTTTTGATAGTAATCAGCACGTTCTAGAATCTTTCTGTGACCGTGAAGTCTATACCATTGGATTAATTTCTGTTCAAGGATATGTTGAATTTGATCTTGATTCCATTGTTCTGGAACCCTCGCAATAAACCGCCCTTGTTTAAACTGAAAGTCGGCCCTTTGGACAGGTTGCTTCAAAACTTTCAAACGATAATTTCGTCCCAAGTATGGCAGCTTTTCACCACTGACGAACTCTTTCGGTTGAACGGCTGTCTTTACTTCATTAAGTTCTTGAAGTTTTTGAGTAATCCAAGGCGCTTTCTTGTAAAGAATTTCAGTAAGTTGATCGTCACTTATATCCTCTGGAGTATATACCTCAACACCATTGACTAATGTAACAGATACTTTGATATCTTTTCTGTTTTGCTTGTAAACGCAATAGTGAATAGTTGTGGTTCCGTATTTTAGACTAGGCATTTATTAATCTACCTTCTTTCTATACTTATCTTAAACTGAATTAAAGTAAGCGGCAAATGTTATTGACTTCCAGTGTAATTAATTAAGTCAGAAAAATAAGAAATTTGAATGAACATGTCAAATCAACTACTAATATATGGTATAATTTATGTAAATATATATTTAACTTTAATGGTTTTTGCGGGTGTTTCTTCAGTGATGGATAGAACTGATAGCTTTTCGGGTGCTATTACCAATAAAGTAGAGAAAACTTCATAAATAGTGAATTTGATTCTTATACATATTGTAATAACTACGTTTATAGCAATCGAATTGCTATAAACAGTGATTATAGAATCTGTAGATGGTGGAATCCAGCGGTTGAAAATCAGGCGACGGATCGTGTCTATCGTATAGGTCAAGAAAAGGAAGTCTATGTATACTACCCGATTGCTTCAGCTGATGGCAATGGAACATCTGTTGAAGAAGTATTACATAATCTCTTGGTAGAGAAAAAGAAATTGGCAGAACACGTTATCGTACCAAGTAAAGAAGAAGACTTTAAACGAGAAGTTTTAGCAAAGATAGGTTTATCAAATTAATTGATAAGGATTGGAGGTAGATTTTTATGGAGAATTATTTCTATGATTTCTTAAATCAAATTTCTGAAGAATTTACACGAACGCTAAGAGAATTGGAGAATGCCATTTATAATAGTCCGCGATCGATGTTAACACATAGCCGGACATTTATTGAGACGCTTCTCGAAAAAGTGATGATCCATGAAAATATGGAGAATGAACCTTATTTAACGATAATTGAGAGAATACAAGATTTAGATGAGAGTGGCTTATTAACAGACGAAGTGAAAAACTCACTACACGAAGTCAGGAAATTGGGGAATAAAGCAGCACATGATACACGACAATTTAGGTTTTCTGAATCATTAACTGCATGGGAACATATCTATATCATCGTAAAATGGTTTGTTGAAGTTTATGGCTCTCATGATATTGAGGTTCCAGAGTATGTGGATCCGGTAATGAGAAGAGATCACTCTTATGACTTAGAAGAGATGAATTTTCGCTTTCAAAAGATTGAGGAGCTGTTAAAGCAAGCGGTCCAAAACGAACAGCCAAAACAGGTATCAGTTGATTCGCATAATCTGAATGCAAAGAGTACAAATGATGCCGATAGTGAAACAGGAGGTCCTGTTGAGAAACAAGAAGTATCTCTTTCTGAAACCATGGATAAAGCGCCGGGTTTAATTCCTATAAGAACAATTTCTTATGGGAATGATGGCGTTGAGGTTCCTTATTTTCTTAGAGATACCTTCTTGTTGCCACAGAGATTTGAAAACTCAGAACGTTTCTTGGTCCGCTTAGGCGGTGTGGAAGAAGCAAGAATTATGAGCGAACTGCCTGAAAGACTAGATGGATTCCACAACCGAATCGTTCGTTATAATGAAACTCATTCAGAGGTATTTTTCTCAGAGTTAAGAAACTTCATAAATGAAGAAATTAGAAGAAGAAAACTAATGCAAAATCGACCAGGAGAATTGTTCTTATTCTACAAGTCAGAAGAAATAGTCGTAACAGAGGAACTAGGGAAGATTGAGATTAACAAAGAAAACTTTACAGGTATGCCAGGATTAATTGATCAACTCAATGAAGATGGGATTAAATTCGTGCGTGACTTACCGAAGGAACTTGTTATTCTGGGTAAGTATAAAGGCGTAGGAACAAGTAGAGTAGAAAGTTTCTTTAATCAATTAAAGGAGAAACAAGTTTCCAAAATAGAAGAACTGGTTTAATTACGAGGTAGGGAGAAAATCTCTGCCTCTTTCCTTATTGAAGTTATTACCCAAAACACTTAAACAAAAATAACCAGTTGTTTTAAGAACTTTTGTTCCTTGTTAGTTGAACTAATGCTAAAATAGTTATACCCCCTAACAACCCTGGTTGTTATCGGGAAGAAGATTCTTTCTTCTGGAAAGGGGGTGTGTAGATATGGAAGTGTTGGTGTTTGTTACTGCGGTGATCAACTTTGTAGTCGCAGCCATAGAGCTGTCGATTGCAATACGTCACTCTAGTAACAATAAAAGAGACTCCCGCTCGGCAAAGCGAAAGTCTCAGTAACCCAACCGGGAAGGGAGAAATCCCTTCCCACTCCATATTCTACTCTTATTATAACTGCCTTATTCGAAAAAAACAAGACATACGGTATTGGGCAATATTTGATTGCAATCCGACTCTAGTAACGAAAACGAGACCCCCGCTCTACCAAGCGAAAGTCTCGCTACCACCCGGGAAGGGAGAAATCCCTTCCCACCCATATCTTACTCTTATTATAGCTTCCTTTTCGAATAAAACAAGAAATGAGGTTGGAAATATGCTTTGGACAGCATTTGTTCTTTCCATTCTTGCTCTGATTATGTCAACGATTGCATTACTTCTAATGAAGAAACTATGAACTTACCACCTTGCTTTTTGAATTGACCTTCCCATATTCAACTGTATGAATGATTCATCCTTCTCAGATACTCACAGAATAGATTCCTATTATTGAATAAAGTTTTTCGGGTGACTATGTATGATTGTCGTGTAAACGAATGAGCATTCAATCAGGATAAGGAGGAACTCCAGTGAATATAACAGTAGGGGATAAAATCAAATTTAAGCGAACTTTTACAGAAGCGGATGTAGAGTTATTTACGAAAGTTTCAATGGATGAAGGTGATCACCATACGACACCGGATGAACTTGGTCGACTTGTTGTTCAAGGATTGCTTACGGCTACGCTGCCGACAAAAGTCGGTGGGGATTACAATGTGCTTGCTAGGACAATGAATTTCGAATTTTTGAGACCTGTTTTTACAGATGACACGGTTGAGTGCGTCGTAACAATCGAGGAGCTTGAAAGAAGAGATGAAAAGCGGATCTCGATGATGGCGTCATTTATTTGCACGAATCAAAAAGGTAAGCAAGTGCTAACCGGGAATTTTGCCGGGATTATTCTACAAGATGAAGAGGAGGCGGGAGATTAATGGAGAAAACAGTACCGATCAAAAATCAAATGAATGGAATCTTTGTTCACGTGACTGACTTGAAGAAGTCTGCGAGTTGGTACGCTGATTTGGTTGGTTTATCGATTGATGTGGAACAAATAAAGTCACCTGTATTCAATTTACCAGTGACTGGGACGACTTCGCTGACGTTGGATGACCACACATTTGACCCTCAATTTAAGCATCAAGTGACACCGAATCCGCTGTTTAACTTGTATGCACCCGATATCGATGCTGCGTATCAATATGTTCAGGATAAGGATATAAAAGTAGTGCGAGAAATTGAGTGGGTCGGTGAAACAGCTTGGTTTACTATTGAAGATCCTGATGGAAATGTGATCATGATTTGTAATTGTTAGTTTTTCTGCAAACTCCATTTCAGACAAGGATAATTCCTTGTCTTTTTTAGTTTAAAAACGCTCGCAAAGCCATTTTTAGAAAGTGTTAGAAAATTCATTCTTTTCCGCTTTAATTAGTTGATAAATCGAGAGTAAACGATTAAATGTGTCCAAAAATAAAAAGATTTAAAAGTATATGTTTAACTATTTACTCAAACGTTTATATTTGGTAGTATATCCTTGTAAACAAAGAAATTTGAAGATTTTTAAGAAAGGAAGGGTGTTCGTTATGAATTTATCACTAGTAATTATCACTTTAGTCGTATTAGCGACTTTTATGATTATGGCTGCGGTTACAGATGCTGTTCAACATTTCCAGAACAGAAAAAACCGTCATATGATCGACCCACAGATTTCCAACCAAATGGATATGGAAGTTGGTCATAGATAATGAAACCACTTTAATAACAAGATGCGTAGACAAAGAATAAAACGCATCTTGTTTTTTTATGTAAAAAAACTACACTAAGTTATAAAAAATGATCGACGCCAATAAATAAAAAACCGGACGAACAGCTCGCCCGGAGTAGTATTATGAAGCTCTTTCAATTTGAGGATTTTCTTTTCTAACTTTGTTGTGACTGAATTGATCCCACAAGAATCCGAGTAAACCACCGACGAATGCGGGTACAACCCACCCTAAATCAAGTGAGGCAAACGGTAATACGCTCATGAACGATGATAATGCTTCTACATGAAATCCGAGCATTTCAAGTCCGTTATAAATGCTGACGAATCCAGTGAACGCCATTGCACCTCGGTAAACTCCTCTCGAACCGCCAAAAAATCGGTCGATAAATGGTAGTGTGACTAGGACAATCGTTAATGGATACAACATGACTAGGAATGGAATCGTTACTTGGATAATTTGATTCAGTCCGAGATTCGCAATTAGGAAACTAGCAAGTGTGACCATAAAAACAACGACACGGTAGCTTAGCTTTTTCGATAATTTTGAGATGTATTGGCCACAAGCAATCGTCAAACCAACACATGTTGTGAAGCAAGCTAAGGTGAAAATGAATCCGAGCAAAATCTTTCCGTTATTACCTAATAAAAGAGTGACAGCTGTAGATAATACGGCCGATCCATTGTCATAGGAACCTTGAGCTGCTACTTGAGTTCCCATAAATCCAATGCCAGTATAGACTAAAGCAAGTGCTGTACCAGCGATTAGTGCAGCTTTCACTGTATAGCTTCTTAACTGTTTATGTTCGGTAACTCCTTTTTGTTTGATTGCCGTTAAAATAACAATTCCGAATGCCATTGCCGCTAATGCATCCATTGTCGCATATCCATCAATGACACCCTTGAAAAATGATGCCGTTTGATAGGTTTCATTCGGTGCTTCAAATGATTTATCCAATCGGAAAAATCCGATTAAAAATAATGTCACAATCGAAATTAGCAATGTTGGTGTGATAACTTTCCCCATTAAATCCACAACTTTAGATGGATACAAACTTAATAAGAAAACGAAGAAAAAGAATAATGCTGTAAATCCGAGTAACAATAATGATTGGCTAAAGGAGCTTCCTTCCATAAGTGGATTGAAGCCCATCTCAAATGCAACGTTTGCGTTACGTGGCACGCCAAAGAATGGTCCAATTGATAAATAGATTAATAACGTAAAAACAGCACCAAACCAAGGATGGACTCTGCTGCCAAGTTCATTCGCACCGTTTTTGACCAGTGCGATTGCAGATACGACTAGCAGAGGCAAGCCGACTCCTGTTACGATGAACCCAATCATTGCCGGCCAAAAGGAAGTGCCAGCCCCACTACCAAGAAATGGTGGAAATATTAAATTTCCAGCCCCAAAAAACATTGAAAATAACATAAGTCCTACAAAAAACGTTTCTCTCTTTTTCATTCCACTCGCTCCTTTTCTGATGTTGTTTAAAAATACTTCCATGCCTAAGTGCGTTTCGTTTGATGATCGATGTACTACGGAGTAGGTAGGATTGATTGGAATGCTTTTTCGCTAATGCTTGAATAAAAAAGGAAAGCAATTCAATCTGAAGGAATAAAAAAAGCTCGTCCCTATAAATAGGGACGAGCTTATACTCGCGTTACCACCCAAATTCCACAATCATTATAATTGTGGCACTCGATCAACGTACTATCATACGCGTCCTATTGTAACGGCAGGAATTCCGGCAAATGCTTACTAAATGATAATTTCAGCATTGCATCTCAGAGATGATTTTCACTTGATCCGCTGACGTCCGCTTTCACCAATTGCGGACTCTCTGTAGTCTTTAGATTAACAAGCTACTATTCTCTTCATCGATTTTTGTTTTTAAACTTTTAAATAATTGATTAAATTCATTATATTGCTTTTAAATAAAATATCAAGTGTTTTATTTGAAAATTTTAATTTTGATCATAAACATTGTAAACAAAATGATGAATTTTCTTCTTAAGTTGTGTGAGCTAGTCTATCTGAATGTTGTATACTATGATGGTGAGCACGTTGGATACATAAGAAAGGAACATTGCAATTGAAAGAGGATTTAACATCTGGTTCGATTTATCGGAAGTTATATATATTTGCCTTACCGCTTGTATTCACGAATTTACTACAAATGTCGATGCAGTTGACGGATAGTTTATGGGTTGGGAATCTACTTGGAAGTACGGCATTCGGAGCGATTACCATTGGTTTAACGGTCATGTCGATTGTCTTGGCTTTTGTCTTAGGAAGCAACAATGCCATACTGACAATTTTCGCTCAATTAAGTGGAAAAAACGACCCGAAAGAAATTAAATCTTATTTAAGTTCTTCGGTTATTTTGTTAATGGGTCTTACGTTCATTGTTGCACTCGTTGGTTCGTTCGTGGTTGATCCGTTACTAGGATGGTTAAATACACCCGATTCGATTAAACCGATTGCTAAAGAATATTTACTCATTAACTTTTTCGGGATGTTTTTTCTTGTTGGCTATAACTTCGTCGCAACAGTACTTCGTGCATTCGGTGATAGCAAAACACCGCTTTATTTTATTTTGGTCGGGGCATTGTTGAATGTTGTCCTCGATCCCATTTTCATTAAAGTGTTAAACCTTGGTTTGGCTGGTGTGGCTTATGCGACGGTGATTGTATATATCGTTATTTTTCTCGTCAGCTTGTATTATGTAGGTCGAAAATATCAGACATTTAAGTTTCGATTTCAAAAGCCTCGTTGGGTGGAAGTGCGGACGATTTTACAATTAAGTATACCGTCAATTACCCAAATGATTGTCATTCATGCGGGATCGAATGTCATTTTATCGATTGTGAACAGTTTTGGTGAATCGACGGTTGCTGGGTTCGGTGCGGCTCAACGGTTGAATCAACTGATTCTACTGCCAGCATCGGCTCTCGGAACAGCAGTCAATACGATGGCTGCTCAAAACATAGGGGCAAAACAATGGAATCGTGTTTTCAAAACGACAAAAGTTGGGTTGATCTATAATGCGATTTTGATGGCTCTCGTCACGATCACCTTTTACATTTGGGCAGAGCCGCTTGTCCGTTTGTTTATTCAAGAGGAGGCTAGTGTCGCTTTCGGTACGTTATATGTTAAAACAATCGCATTCTTCTATCTATTTATCGGATTAAATTTTATTTTGAATGGTGTCGTCCGCGGTTCAGGAGCAATGTTCCAAGTGTTGATGTTAAACATTATATCCCTATGGGTATTACGTGTTCCATTAACTTATTTCTTTTCATCCATTTATGGACAAATTGGGATCCCACTTGGAATGGGTTCGAGCTTCTTGCTTAGCTGTTTATTCTCGATTGCTTATTACAAATGGGGCAATTGGCGAGAAAAAGAATTGTTCCGATAGTTTGTTGAAGGCCATTTGGATAAAAAACATCTCACTGACAAAAAGGTGAGATGTTTTTGCGTTTTTCATTTTTTATAAAAATCAATCCAATTTTTTTGACCAACTCTGATCTGATGGACAAACGCGAGCAGCCGCCCGACAAACGCGTGCAGCCGCCCGACAAGCGCGAGCAACCGCCCAACAAGCGTGTGGAGCCGCCCAACAAGCGTGTGGAGCCGCCCGACAAGCGCGTGGAACCGCCCGACAAACGCGTGCAGCCGCCCGACAAGCGCGTGGAACCGCCCGACAAACGCGTGCAGCCGCCCGACAAGCGCGTGGAACCGCCCGACAAGCGCGTGGAACCGCCCAACAAGCGTGTGGAACCGCCCGACAAACGCGTGGAGCCGCCCGACAAGCGCGAGCAACCGCCCGACAAACGTGCGCAACCGCCCGACAAACACGTACAGCCGCTCGACAAGCGTGTGGAACCGCCCGACAAACGCGAGCAACCGCCCGACAAGCGTGTGCAGCCGCCCGACAAACGTGTGGAACCGCCCGACAAGCGTGTCGAACCGCCCGACAAGCGTGTGGAACCGCCCGACAAGCGTGTGCAGCCACCCGACAAACGCGAGCAACCGCCCGACAAACGCGTCAAGCCGCCCGACAAACGCGAGCAACCGCCCGACAAGCGTGTGGAACCGCCCGACAAGCGCGTGGAACCGCCCGACAAACGCGTGCAGCCGCCCGACAAGCGCGTGGAACCGCCCGACAAACGCGTGCAGCCGCCCGACAAGCGCGTGGAACCGCCCGACAAGCGCGTGGAACCGCCCGACAAACGTGTGCAACCGCCCGACGAACGTGCGAAACCGCCCGACGAAAACGTTTTAGAAAAATTCCCTCCGTCAAGATTGAAAGTTTTACGGTTTGTAATTAATATTGATTGAAAAGAAAATCATCAAGATCAGATGAACCACAAGAAAAATTCCGATTCCTAATCCCCATATTGCATACAAACGACTTTTTTTACTAAATAGGCCGACGATTCCTGAGAATACTGATGCCATTATAAAAAAGACGTATGGTGAGATTGACGTGTTCATTTTCGTTAAATACTCAACATTGAAATAGGCTAAACCGAGAAGCGCACTAATAATCGAAACCAACCCAGGTATACCAGCTACTTTCGATTTAATTTTCATCGCCAATTCCATAGTTTCACCTCGCCAACTTTAAGGCTTCTAACATACTCGTTGTCCTGAAGCTTTCGAATTTCAGATGCTGGTCCTGTAACAACAGCTCCATAAATATTTACACTATTTTCTTGAATGTAATCAATGCGTTCCTCAAGAGCTAATGTTTTTGTACGGGCAATTTTCGTCGCTTGCTCTTCGTGGTTCTCTAAATGGTTTAAAATCTCTTTAAAAACTTCGCTATTATCCTGCCTGTTATCAAAAGGCGTCCACGTTGGTGGATCTTTATAAATAGGGTATCCGATTGGTGTAACTGGTAGCCCTTGATCATCAACGACTTTCCTTTCGACACCTGTATCAACAGCTAACCATAAAAAATCGATATCTGGATCGCGACCGGGGTTAATGTCACGAATGTCATCTGGTTTCATTGGATTGCTGAAAGATATATAGGCTTCTACAACCGTTCCATCAGGGACGTTTTCAACAATTTCCCACTCTCTTTTAAATTGATAAGGTACATGGAGTGCCGGATGTATAAAGAAACTAGGTTCATCTCTTGGCGGTATATCTGGATGTGGCCGGTCAAGTAAAAATGTTCGATCAGGAAAATTAGGTTGATCTAACAGATAGTTGATGTCATATTCTCCCACTCGATATTCTTCTTTTCCGATCCGTTTATAAACATCAAAGTTCAAATCCATTGAAAAGAAATCAATTGTTTCTTCTAATTCCATTCGCTTTACATACATATTCGGCTCAGTCATTTCGATCACGTCACTAGCGACTTTGATTTGCGTGTTTGCCCGGCCGTCATGGCCACCGCTTCCATAATAAAAATAGGTAAGTAGTGTTAAAGTGGGTACAATCATCAAAAGAACTGCCAAACTAATTAAAATGTTTGTTGTCAAAGCTTTATGGCGACTTCTTTTAAGTATTTTATTAGAATCAATGTTTGTGTTTTGGTCGAATTGCTTTTTTGATTGGTCAATCATCTTCCAATAATTTTGATCATCACTCATCTTGATCCCTCCGTTCGTTCAATTTGTTCATCAATGCTTGCCTACCACGATACAAATTACTTTTAAATGAATTGATATTTAGTTCCATAATTTGTGCACCTTCTTCATATGTAAGTTCGTGTAGATCACAAAGGATGACAGCGTGTTGGTGTTTCGGTCGCAGTTGATGGATCATTTCAATAAGCTGTTGAAACCCTTCGTTTTGAAGTGTTTGCTCCTCGGGTGTCCAAGCACTGGACTCTTTGTCTTTTAATCGTTCGATCTCTTCATTAGGAATTTGTTTCTTATTTTTGCGCGTATCATCGATAAATGTATGATAGGCAACTTTAAACAACCAAGCTTTGATGTTCGTAATATTTTGTTCAGGTAAGCTTAAGTAAGTCCGGTAAAATGTTTCTTGTACTAAATCTTCAGCAGTATGGTGATTTTTTGAAAGGGAGAATAAATAACGATATAGATCGTACATGTAGTATTTATATATATCGTCTATTTCCATCTATAATCCCCCTTTCACTCAAACAACGGATGAGCGGTACAAAAAGTTGCATGTTTACTGACATTTTATCATGGTTACAATTTTATGTTTGACATCATACCATTAGGGGTATATAGTTTGATGCGGACCCCAATAATCATTAAGTGCTAAAGAAAACGAAACATTTAGTTTAATTGATGAAATCATCTGTGTTTGACAAAATACCTTTAGGGGTATATGATGTAAATATATCGGTTGAAATAACACATGATAAACTTGGGATTAATTAGTAGAGGGGGGAAGATGCAATGGAATACGATGATAAAATAAAGAATCGCATTAAACGATTGGAAGGCCAGCTAAGAGGCGCACTTCGAATGATGGAAGAAGGCTCGGATTGTCAAGATGTCATTACGCAGCTTTCCGCAAGTCGAACGGCGATTGACCGAGCAATTGGTGTAATCGTCAGCGAAAATTTAATTGAATGTGTGCGTGAAGCAGAAGAAAACGGCGAGAACACAGATGATAAAGTTAAGGAAGCTGTGAATTTATTGGTAAAAAGTCGATAAGTAAAAAAATAAATTTACTTGTTGACAATCATTCTTTTATTTTATAATATACCCCATAGGGTATTAAAATATAAAAAACAATTAACAGGAGGAATTTTATAATGAATATTGAGAAGACATTAGACGCTAAAGGACTTGCATGCCCAATGCCAGTTGTAAGAACAAAGAAAACGATTGATGACATTGAAAGTGGTCAAATTCTCGAAGTGGTAACAACTGATGCAGGATCTAAGAGTGATATTACCGCATGGGCAAAGTCTTCTGGACATGAGCTCGTTGATCTAAAAGAAGAAGACGGCGTATTCTATTTCTATATTAAAAAAGCATAAATTTTTTTAGATGATAATATACCTGTACGGGTATGTGTATGAGGGGGAGCGAAATACAACTTTCGTTCTCTCTTCAAATAACCATTTAGGAGGAAGTAAAATGTCCGAAAGAAAAAAGACGAATATCATCTTGTTTAGTGGTGATTACGATAAAGTGATGGCTGCCTATATTATTGCGAATGGTGCGGCAGCATACGATCATGATGTGACAATTTTTCACACGTTTTGGGGATTAAATACGTTGCGTAAAGATGAGAAATTACAACCGAAGAAATCATTTATGGAGAAAATGTTTGCAAAAATGATGCCTCGTGGGGCAGAAAATATGCCATTATCAAAAATGCAATTTCTAGGAATGGGTCCTAAGATGATCAAGAAAGTTATGAAGAAGCATAATGCCATGCCAGTTTCCGATTTGGTCGACTTGGCTAAAGAGCAGGATATTAAGTTGCTTGCTTGTACGATGACAATGGACCTTTTAGGTTTGAAAAAAGAAGAATTAATGGATGACATCGAATACGGTGGTGTCGCAGCTTATATCGCTGACGGTGAAGATGGCGCCATTAATTTATTCATTTAATAGTTGGAGGAATTTCGAATGAAAACAATTGATGCAAAGACAGTACAAGAAAAATTAGAAAATGGTGAGCAATTGAATCTAATTGATGTCCGTGAAGCGGAAGAAGTAGCTGCTGGGAAAATCCCTGGCGCGCTACACATGCCACTTGGTTTAGTTGAATTTCGCGAGCATGAATTAGATAAAAATGCAGCATATATTATGGTATGCCGCTCTGGTGGGCGTAGTGGCCAAGCGACGCAGTACCTTGAATCGAAAGGTTTTAACGTCACCAATATGACTGGCGGTATGTTGGATTGGCAAGGTCCAGTCGAATAACAATTGGAGGGATTTGTAATGACAGAAATTAAAGCAGATCACGTTTTAGATAGTAAAGGAATGGCTTGTCCGATGCCTGTTGTAAAAACGCGTAAGGAAATCGATCAGTTAGAGCCAGGAAAAGTATTATTAGTCGAAGCGACCGACCCTGGGTCCAAAGCAGATTTGAAAGCATGGTCTGAGCGTGGCGGACACCAATATTTAGGGGTTGTTGAAGAGGATGATGTCATTAAACATTATATCCGTAAAGCTTCATCAGACGAAGTGAGCGAAGAAACGACTCATGAAAATAAAGTGAATAATGAACAATTGAAACAGAAGTTGACAGCAGAAAACGTTACGTTAGTTGATGTGCGCGAACCGGCAGAATATGCTTTTGGTCACATTCCGACTGCTGTATCGATTCCATTTGGCGAATTGGAAGCTCGTTTAAACGAGATTAAAAAAGATCAAGCAGTTTATGTCGTATGCCGAACAGGAAATCGTAGTGATTTAGCTGCACAGTTATTGACTGAAAAAGGTTTCGATAACGTCTATAATGTTGTGCCGGGAATGAGTACTTGGGACGGAGATATAGACCGTAGTGAATAATTAACTCGTCTAAGGACGGGTTTTCATTATACAAATTTATATACCTTAGGGGGTAATTTAGGATGCCTATTCAAACAATGAATGTAAAAGAAGTAGCGAAAAAAGTTTTAAATAAAGATCAATTGTTTATTCTAGACGTCAGAAACGAAGATGATTTTAACGATTGGAAAATTGAAGGCGAACAATTTAGCTATGTGAATACACCATATTTTGACTTGATTGACGGTATTGATCCAATCAAAGACCAATTGCCAACAGACCAAGATATTTTGGTTGTTTGTGCAAAAGGCGGTTCGTCTGAGTTTGTTGGAGAAATGTTAGTTGAAGAAGGTTATGAAAATGTTTACTCATTAGAAGGCGGCATGAAAGCTTGGAGTGAACATTTAGAGCCTATTAAAGTTGCTGACTTAACCGATGGTGGCGAGCTATATCAATTTGTTCGTTTAGGTAAAGGTTGCTTATCGTATATGATTATTTCAGGAGATGAAGCGGCAACAATTGATGCAGTGCGGATGACGGATGTGTTTGTTGATTTCGCTAAAGAAAAAGGTGCTAATATCACACATGCGTTAGACACGCACTTACACGCCGATCACATTTCTGGCGGACGTCGCTTAGCTGAAGAAACAGGAGCAACGTACTGGTTACCACCAAAAGATGCAACAGAAGTTCAATTTGAATATAAGCCACTAAATGACGAGGATGTTATTCAAGTTGGTTCATCAAATATTGATGTCCATGCGTTATACTCACCAGGGCATACGATTGGGTCGACTTCATTTATCGTAGACGATCAATATCTATTGTCAGGCGATATCTTGTTTGTTAATTCCATCGGTCGTCCAGACTTAGCAGGCAAGGCAGAAGACTGGGTAGGAGATCTACGTGAAACACTATACAGTAGATATAAAGAAGTATCTTCTGAACTTTACGTTTTACCAGCTCACTTCATGACGAATGATGAGTTGAATGAAGATGGCTCAGTTGGTGAGAAGCTAGGAACGCTATATGAAAAGAACCACGGATTAAACGTTGAAGATGAGCGCGAATTCCGTAGCATGGTAACAGAAAACTTACCACCACAACCAAATTCACACCAAGAAATTCGCGAAACGAACATGGGTAAAATTTCACCAGATCATGATAGACAACGTGAAATGGAAATTGGACCAAACCGTTGTGCGATCCAGTAAATGAATAGAGGAGTGGAAGGATTGAGGCCCGTCCTTAATCCTTCCTTCTTATGAAGTGAGGGGATTTAATTGGAATATAGTATTCTGTTTCTATTACTGATTTTTGTCATTGGTTTTGTCGGCTCGTTCATTTCTGGCATGGTCGGAATTGGCGGCTCCATTATTAAGTATCCAATGCTTTTATATATACCATCAATATTAGGCTTTGCAGCTTTTTCAGCCCATGAAGTGTCAGGCATCAGCGCCATTCAAGTATTCTTTGCGACCATTGGCGGTGTCTGGGCCTATCGTAAAGGCGGATATTTAAATAAACAACTTATTATTTACATGGGTGTCAGCATTTTAATCGGTAGCTTTATCGGTGGTTTTGGTTCTCGTTTTCTTACAGAAGGATCCGTTAACTTCGTCTATGCCATCCTTGCGACAATCGCAGTCGTGATGATGTTTTTGCCGAAAAAAGGATTGGATGATCAATCGTTCGATGAAGTAACGTTTAACAAAATGTTAGCATCTAGTTTAGCGTTGGCAGTAGGTATCGGAGCCGGAATCGTAGGTGCAGCCGGGGCATTTATTTTAGTGCCGATTATGTTGATCGTCCTAAAAATTCCTACACGCATGACAATCGCATCATCACTGGCGATTACCTTTATATCATCGATCGGTTCGACAGCAGGTAAATTATTGACCGGTCAAATCCTTTTCGTACCGTCTGCAGTCATGATTGTAGCTAGCTTAATTGCAGCTCCACTCGGTGCGATGATGGGTAAGAAAATGGATACAAAAATCTTACAGTGGATTTTATCTGTATTGATTTTAGCATCCGCAATTAAAATATGGTTGGAATTCTTTTAATTGATTTTTGAATAAAACCATGAAAAAAGTGTTCTATATCCTTTGGTGGGTATAGAACACTTTTTTCATTTGAGTAGCTCATATTTTTAGTTAGCCCTCAAATTTTCTGGGATAGCTGGAAAGTGGGTTCAGGAGTAAAAGTATCAATTGCTACAACAACGATTACGATAGTCCACAGAATCAAAAAAATGATATTTCCGATTCTGATCAATTTAATTTGAATATCCGACAGCTCAGGAACTTCTTTATATCTCCACCGATTTAAAAAGAAAAAACTTTCTTCTGGTTCATAATAGCTCCATATCCCAACACCATAAACAGGTATTGATAATACGATGATGATGAATAACATTGCCCATCCCCCAATTGTAAAAACATATACGATACATCCTATTAATATCTCTTTTCTTAAACAACCCTGCTATTTATACTGATGATTATGATGATAATATGCCCTCCAACACTCAGTAATCAAAGCGTTTGAGCTGAAGAAGGGACTCCGCTTAGATGTCAGATTATTTAGAAGGTATTGACATATGTATGATAATATTAATATAGAGATATACAAATGTCTATTCAGCAATCGGACCATTTTACGGAAAAGTGCCTTGGATGGAAAGGAGTTATATACTTGATTATTTTTGTAGAAATTTTACGAGTCTTTGCTAGTGTTTTGCTTATTATAAGTTCTGGTTTCTATCTAAGGCATTTAGAAAAGACTAAAAAGCAAAGAAAACTTGCCTCAATTGAGTTAGTTATGTATTTCACGATACAGTTTGCATTTATTCTCTTTGCTATTAGTTTATTGATTGTAGTGTTTTTTAGATAAAAGTTGTTCAGCAATCGGGCGCGATTGCTTAGTAAGGATTACGTTTCAAATGGGCCACATAGCAGAATAAAAGGAAACTAATGTAAGGGGGATCCAATCATTAATGCTTATTATAGGTGCATTGATAATTCCATTTTTCATATATGCTCTTGTTATGTATATCAAATTTTCTAGAAGCGAGGATTCCAAAAACGAAAAAGAGAAAATAAATATTAGCCAAATCAGCTAAATACGCACTTCCTGTATTTCCTGTTGGCTGGCTTGTCTTGGAATTTTATCACCGTATTATAGCGAACATACCATATGAAACGTATAGAGACGCTATATGGGTATTAGTCTTGCTGTTATTTACAATCTATGGTTTTTCGATTCGCCATTATACAAGAAGACAGGTATTCGAAAATCAAGAAGTATTTGGTAAGTAGTATTCTGGAAACGGCCGCGATTGTCAAATAAGAACTGGCGCCTAATATTGGAAGGAATGGACCAAATTTATGCATAAATCCAATTGACTGAAATATCTACAGCATTCATCCATATATAATTAAAAAAAAGGTAACTAAAATAATATGATAAATGGATGGGATACAAATGATTATTATGCTATTAGTTATTGGACTATTTCTCGGATTAGGATTTGTATTTATCAACGGAAAAGGATCTTTTTTAATTGCAGGATTTAACACAATGCCCTCAGAAGAGAAAGAAAAGTATGACGTGATTGCACTCTGTAAGTTTATGGGGAAAAAGATGTTTGCTTTGTCATTTAGTATGATCTTCTGGTTACTCAGTGTAGCATACGATCTTAAGTGGTTGTTCTATATTGGTCTAGTTCTATTTTTAGCTGTGATTGTTTTTATGCTTATATACATAAATACTGGAGGTAGATTTAAAAAATAGAAAGTGTTTCAACTCAAACAGTTAAAAGTTGTAATATAGCAAATGGGCGCGATTATGAAGCAAAAAGATAATTGAAAACACTAGAAAAGGCTGAGATAACTCAGCCTTTTTTGCTTGCTAATTGTACTGTTAAAATATTGTTAATAAGGGTGCCAATTGGTGTGTGACTAACACTTTACTTTTCTATAACTGAACGTGTTACTATTTGGAAGTTTTAAAATAAAGTCTTCATGTTAAACAGGTCTTACAGTAATTTCATTTACGTTTACATAGTCAGGTTGAGTGACTGCATAAACGACTGCTCGGGCAATATCTTTCGTTTTCAATTTTTCTCGATCTTCAGGCCAAGGTGTTCTTCCGCCGAGTGTCGTATCAACCATTCCTGGAGATATATTGGTAACGCGTACTCCGGTCTTCGCCAGTTCCTTCTCCAAACCAGCAGAAATAGCGCGTACTGCGTATTTCGTTGCGCTATAGACCGTGCTTTTTTTCGTCACTTCAAAACCGGAGACGGAAGCGATGTTAACAATATGTCCCGTCGCACGTTCAACCATCGCTGGCAGCACACCATCAATGGCATACAACGTACCTTTTATGTTGGTGTCGATCATTTTTTCCCACTCATCGACTTTACCTGAACGGACAGGGCCAGAAAGGACTTGGCCGGCGTTATTGACCAAAATATCAACTTGACCAAACTTTTCTTCCGCTTTCTTAATGAGCTGCTCGACATCTTCTTGGTTTGAAATATCAGTTTGCACGGAAAGAACATTGTCATTTCCTTGTTTTTTAATTTGTTCCTTAACGGTTGCTAGTTTTTCAGTACGTCTAGCAGCCAAGATGACATTTGCACCTTCGCTTGCAAGTTCTACAGCGATTCCTTCACCGATTCCGCCGCTAGCACCCGTAACGATTGCTGTTTTTCCAGTTAATTGACTCATTTCCATGATTCCTCCTCGCCAAATTTCCAGTTATATACTCATCTAGCTGTAAGTTTAACATACTCTTTTTCTAAGCTCTTCTAAAAGGGGATAGATGCCGTTATTCGGAACGTTCTAATCGAGGGTAGCTTGCCGAAAACCGTCTCTACCTCCGAATAGAGGCGCTTTAATCGAGGATAGCTCGCCGAAAACTGCCACTACCCCCGAATAGAAGCGCTCTAATCGAGGGTAGCTCATCGAAAATCGTCATTACCCCCGAATAGAAGCGCTCTAATCGGGGCTAGCTCGCTGAAAAAGTGCCACTACCCCTGAATAGAAGGAGTGTTTAGAAACTCACACTAGCGGTCTCCACTACCTAAGCCCTAAACTGATCCAATCGCTCGAAATATTCATGCAAGAAATCATAAAATAATTGCTCAGTGGGCAGCAACGTTCGCTGAGTCGGAATGATAACGCCTACTGGTCGGTGGATGACGGGATCATTCACCCGTACGGTCGTCGCGGTGCGAGGAATATTATCAATCAATGTCATTTCGGGCATGAGTGCAACGCCGAGTCCTGCAGAAACCAATCCTTTGAGTGCATCGATATCGGTTCCTTCAAAGGCAATCTCAGGTTCAAAGCCCGCATTCTGGCAAGAGTCTAGCACAAGTTGGTGGAACATATAGCTTTCAGGCAGGATACAAAATGGGTCATCTTTTAACTCGAGTAAAGAAATCGATTTTTTCTTTGCCAATGGATGGTGAAGCGGTAGTAGAGCGACAATTTCTTCGCGGAATAGCGTTCGACTTTTGATTTGCGTATCTTGCTCATCATTAGGAATCGGTGCAGTAATGGCCATATTGTAATCGCCTTTTTTAACGCCACCGATTAAGTCATTGAACAATGCATTATTCATTTCAAACTTCGCATCAGGATATTTTTTTCTGAACGCATATATGATCGAAGGCAGTGTGTGTGCTGCCATGCTGATCGGAAAAGCAATTCTTACCGTACCTGAATAAGGATTTAACGATTCCTTCACTTCTCGTTTGGATTCTTCGGCTAAATTATAAATTTGCGTGGCTCGCTCGAGAAAAATTTGTCCTGTTGGCGTTAAACGGACATTTCTTCCCTCGCGTATGAATAATTTAACACCAAGCTCTTCTTCCAAATTATAAATAGAGCGACTGACAGAGGATTGTGAGACGTGCAATTCTTCTGCTGCATCAGTCATATGCTCGCGTTTGGCTACTTCCATAAAGTATTCCAGTTGTCTAAATTCCATCATTTACCTCCATTCATGCAATTAATGCATAGGTTTGATGTAATTGTTATATTGAAACGATTATTTGATTTATTATAAGATAGATAAAAGAGAAAGTCTATCATGTGAGGGGTTGTTCTATGTCTATCAGTCAGTTAAATGAAGTGAAAACAGACCAAGTAAATGAGTACATGAAAAGCGTTTATAAAAAAGTTGAAGAGCGTAATGAGGGCGAATACGAATTTTTGCAAGCCGTTAGGGAGATTTTTGATACAATTAAGCCGGTTTTATATGAATATCCCGCTTATATGAAGTTAAATATCTTGGAGCGTATTGTTGAACCGGATCGCATGATTTCGTTCAAAGTGTCTTGGGTCGATGATGAAGGCAATGTTCAAGTAAATCGTGGGTTCAGAGTTCAATTCAATAACTTGCTCGGGCCATATAAAGGAGGCCTACGCTTTCACCCGACGGTCAATTCCAGTATTGTAAAATTTCTTGGCTTTGAACAAATCTTCAAAAATGCATTGACCGGACAATCCATTGGCGGTGGAAAAGGTGGAGCGGATTTTGATCCGAAAGGGAAGTCCGACCTTGAAATTATGCGTTTTTGTCGCAGCTTCATGACCGAATTGAGCCGTCACATCGGACCGGATGTCGATGTGCCTGCAGGGGATGTCGGTGTTGGCGAACAAGAGATTGGTTATTTGTTTGGACAGTACCGAAAAATGCGTAATAGTTTTGAACCAGGCGTGTTGACCGGAAAACCACTTGCGTTTGGTGGAAGTTTAGGACGGAAAGAAGCAACCGGCTATGGAACGATTTATTTTGTAAAAGAAATGCTTGAAGATAACGACTACAGCTTTGAAGGTGCAAAAGTCGTTGTTTCCGGTTCCGGGAATGTTGCTTTGTATGCCATGGAAAAAGCGACTGAACTCGGTGCGACCGTCGTAGCATGCAGTGATTCATCTGGCTGCATTTATGATGAGAACGGTTTGGATATTGAATTTTTGAAGCAGATTAAAGAAGATGAAAAAGAACGTGTCCAGCATTATACAACCGTCTACTCAAATGCAAAGTATGTAGAGGGATGCGAACATATTTGGTCATTTCCTTGTGATATCGCATTGCCATGCGCCACGCAAAATGAACTCGATCTCGATGCCGCAAAAGCATTGGTGAAAAATAATGTGAAAGCGGTTGGTGAAGGCGCGAATATGCCATGTACGTATGATGCGGTAAATTATTTACTGGACAAAGACGTATTGATGGCTCCAGCAAAGGCTGCCAATGCGGGTGGTGTTGCTGTATCAGCATTAGAAATGGCCCAGAATAATATGCGAACACATTTGACGAAAGAAGAAGTCGATGCACGTTTGCAACAAATTATGAAAAATATTTATGCGGAAAGCATTGAAGCCGCGAAGAAATATGATGATTCCGAGAACCTTGTCGTCGGAGCGAATATCGCAAGTTTTATAAAAGTCGCCGATGCGATTGTTGCACAAGGTGTATAAATTCTCATTAAAAAAAGCCAATCAAGAGCTGTATAGCTCCTGGTTGGCTTTTTTATTTAATGGATATGGTTATGCAGTGAACGTTCATTTGTCAATTGAACAAACTTTTCTTCATAGTGCTGTTTCTTTTTCTGTTGGTTGGTTTTATCGAAAAATTTAATCGTATCACCAAGCGCACTTTCTAGTAGTTGTGGTTCATTCACTTCTTCTAACACATCAATGGCTTGTTCATATGTTTTGCCGGCAGCTTTTTGGTCCGGATGGTCTTTATTTTCCAAACTATATGCGTATTGCATGAGTACCATTCCATAGTCTCTTTTCGGATAGGTTACTAATTGACGTAACTTCTTCATTGCTTTTTCATAAAATGGCACGGCTTCTCCCCATTTCGATTGAATGAAATAGGTGTATGCCATTTCAACATAGGCTTCAATGAAAATACTTTTGTCTTGAATGGATGATTTCTCTAATAGCGTAATGGCTTCGTCCAAATACGAAACAGCATCATCATATTCATTCTTCGTTGATGCGATTTTTCCTAAGCTAATTAAGCTGTCGATTTTGTATTGAATAAATTCCTCGTTCGCCAGTTCAACAACCTGCTTGAAATAATGAACGGCATCATCATTTTGTTTTTTGATTGAATGAAGATTCCCGAGTTTGATCATTTGGTAAAGTACGAGATCATATTCTTCCTCATGATTTGGGTCTAGCTGTTCCAATGCAATCGAATAGTACTTGATCGCTCGACCGAACTTTTGTAATTTTTCTTCAGCCTCCGCAAGCAATAAATAAGCTTGCGACTTTTTGTTGTGGTCTACGTCTTCTTCGTCATCAAATTTTTTAACTGCGTCCGACATGATTCGTCTTGAAAGCTTATAATCATTTAAATAAGCAAGGTGGCTATAGAGCATGAGGTCATCAATTGTCGGTTGCTCCAGCTCCTCATACAGCCCTTTAATAATCTCCGCACCTTGTTTTTGTTCGCCGACTTGTGAATAGCTAATTGCATGAATGAGTGATAAAACAGTGACCAACTCGGCGTTATCTTCATATTTTTCTTGAAGTGGTTCAATTTTTGTCAACAAACTACGGAAGTTAGCTTTTTTGAACTCATCCTTAATGTCTTCCAAATCTTCTTTATTTGTTTCTGTGAATAGTGGTTCAAGCTGTGCGTCAATATCAAATATATCCATAACTTTGTCACCTCGATTGTTCTTCTGTTTTTAGTTTATCAATGGTTGGTTGAATAATGAAGTCATTACGGTTGAATTATAGTTCGATTAAAGTGAAAAATAAAGATGGAAGTGCTTAATTTCCGGATTTTATTGTGTATCATTGGAATGAACAGTGTGTTATGTATGGTCCATTTCGGGAATTGTAGACTACAGAGCGTATCGTATTTTCTGAAAAATGGATTCTGGAAAACCATAAAGGCTACTTGTGCTGTAAGGAGGATTGTATTTGGAACACGATCATTCACATTCTGCGAATAAAAAGTCATTAATGTTCAGTTTCATTATTATAACTGTTTTCATGGTTGTTGAAGTCATCGGCGGCTTGATCACCAACAGCTTGGCTTTGCTTGCCGATGCGGGCCATATGCTTAGTGACTCCATTTCATTGGGAGTCGCATTTTTGGCGTTTACATTAGGGGAACGCTCGGCCAATTATGATAAAACATATGGCTATAAACGGTTTGAAATATTAGCGGCAGTATTTAACGGTGTCACATTAATATTAATTGCTGGGTACATTTTTTATGAAGCATATCATCGGTTTATTGATCCACCGGAGGTTGCATCAACAGGGATGCTCATCATTGCGGTAATTGGGCTCGTTGTTAATTTGATTGTTGCCTGGATTATGAATAAAGGTGATACAGAAGAAAACTTGAATCTTCGCGCAGCATTCTTACACGTATTGGGCGATTTATTAGGATCCGTCGGTGCCATGGTCGCAGCCTTACTGATTATGTTTTTCGGTTGGGGATGGGCAGATCCATCAGCAAGTGTTCTCGTCTCCATCCTGATTTTAATCAGTGGTCTTCGTGTATCAAAGGAATCTTTTCATGTGTTAATGGAAGGAACTCCGAAAAATGTCGATATGGATAAAATCATTGAAACAATCGAAAATGTTGAGGGTGTTCAATCCATCCATGATTTACACGTATGGAGTATTACGAGCGGCCAAAACGCTTTATCCTGCCACGCTGTAGTCAATTCTGACCTTCCGATTCGTGACTGTCAGCATATCTTGAAGACCATCGAATCAGAGTTAGAGGAACAAGGAGTCGGACATGTGACGGTTCAGCTCGAGAGTGAAGATCACGGACATGGGGACTCAGTGGTTTGTCATCATGATCAAAAGGCATAAATAACAAGACTTAGCCTCGCATATGTCGGGCGGCTCGCCGTGATTGTCGGGCGGTTCGCCGCGTTTGTCGGACGGTTCACCACATTTATCGGGCAGAGTTACGCCAGTCGCTAAGTATTTACGCTCATAAATAAAAGCCCACAAAATCAACGTTTCGTGGGCTTTTCAGTAACATTATTTTATTTGAATATACTTTTCACCGAGCAGTTCATTTTCATCATATTGTTCCGAGTTCAGATGCTCATCGATAAAGCTTGCGATATTCGTTTGATCCACGTCATACATCACTTCAATTTCTTTAGAAAATAAAAGCTCTTCTTCAGCGAGTAGTTCCGTAAGCGTTGGTTGCTCTTTCGGCTCTAATTCATTTACGCCTAACACTTGTTTCAATCCTTGAATATATGCATCCAATGGACGACCGCCGACAATCTTAATGCCTTTCTTCTCTTCATTAATCATTAAAATAGAAGGGAAGCCCATCGCACCAAGATTTCTCGCTTGCTGGAAGTCTTCGTTCAACAATTTTTGTGCACTAGGCTCTTCCGCTTGTGTAACGATTTTTTCACCTTCGAGCCCCATGTCATCTACTATTTTCACGAGTACTTCTTTATCAGAAATATTTCTGTTGAAAGCAAAAACAGCTTCCCGTGTACGACGTAAATAAGTGCTTGCAACATCATCTCCGTGCATATTTTGAATGACTTTAAATACTCTTGATGCAGGGTATGATGATTGCACTGGATTGTCTTGCATGAGTGATCCGTCGATTGGCATCCGTGTTTGCTCACCGACTTCGCGCCAATGTTTTGTGACATCAGCAGGTCCGTAAATTCCGTTAGCTGGGTCAACAGGTCCGTCTCCCCATTTTTCCAGCAAACCACCCATCACCGTATGGAAACGGAAATAGTGACCGTACTGTTTTCTGAAACGTCGTAGTACTGGTTCAATTGCCCAGCAATGTGAACACATTGGGTCCGTAACATAATAAACGTCGATTGTTTTTTGTGGTTGATTCAAATCAATTACCTCCATTTCTTCTTCATCGCCGACACCGCACACACCTGTATTTGGATCACATATTAAATTATTTTTCATTGAAACTCCTCCTCTTAAACATTCAATTTGCTTGTGATTCCATCATAGTCGATAATATAGAAGAGAAAAACCAGTAAAACATTGAATCTGTTGTATATCCGACACATTTAAGAAAGTGTTGAAAATAATGAGGTGAAAATCATGTCCGAAGCAAAAACAGACTTAAGAGTTTTGCGGACCCGAAAGCTTATTATGGATTCGTTTATCAATCTTTCCGGACAAAAAGAATTTCGGGATATTACCGTGAAAGATATTACGGAAGAAGCGATGATCAACCGAGCGACCTTTTATTATCATTTTGAAGACATACACGATCTGTTGGAAAAAGCATTATCCGAAGTTCTGTTAATCAATTTGAGTGCTGACCAATTCGACGGACGAACGCTTGACGAGCAATCAATAACCGATATGTTTTTAGCCATTACTGAATTCCAACAATCTCTTTCCAATCGATGTCATCGAGGATACGAAGAGACGATCGCCCGTATTATTCGTGAACAGCTTGAAACAGTTATTTTTCAACTGTTGGCAAACGGACAAGAGGAGAAGGACTTCAAAGAGCAAGGATTAAAAATATTGTCTAATATGCTCGCCTGGGGATTGTACGGCGCGTCTGATCAGTGGAAAAAATACCATTTTGATGAAAAACCAGAGGGGTATATCCAATCTGTCATTCCTTATCTAGTCAAACTTGTAAAAGAATAAAACATCTTTAATACAATGAAGCCGTATTTAGAACAATAAAGGTTCTATGAATGTCGCGAAAATAGTGTATATTGTACGGCAATTATATTTGATGGGGGTGACACATGAACTTAATCGCCTGGACAATTGTAGCTTGTGAGGTTGGTTTTTGGATTTTTATTATTGCTGGATTAGTGATGAGGTATATCTTTAACCAAAAAAGAATAGGCATCCTCCTTTTAGCGATGACGCCAGTTGTTGATCTAATCTTAATTTTAGTGACTGGGATTGATATGTATCGAGGTGGAGAGCCGACTACTGCTGATGCGATTGCGCCTATTTATATTGCGGTCTCTATTATTTATGGAAAAAGCATCATTCAATGGGCTGACGAACGTTTTGCGTATTATGTAAAACGAGAAGGACCAAAACCGCCCCGTCGTGTTGGTATCGAATATGCGAAACATAGTATGAAAGGCTCGCTCCAACATATTTTGGCGTATATGATTGGGGGAGCAATTTTATTATTCATGATTTATTACATAGGAAATGACACAGATACGACCGTCCTAGAGAGTACACTCAAGTTTTGGGGAATTATTGTCATTGTTGATAATGTGATTTCTCTAACTTATTTTATATGGCCCCGTGAGAAATAAATGGTTTAATGAGAACATACGAAGGGACTCAGACTCAGTCTGAGTTTTTTTATGCTCATAAAAGGAATTGTGTAAAATATCTAAAAACTCTTACAATAAAACAATTTTCCAGCTACAATTAAGATAAATACGATAGCTAAATGGGGTGATGCAAATGATTTTGAATCACATTCGAGTATTAGATTTATCACGATTGTTGCCAGGTCCTTATTGTACGATGATGTTAGCGGATTTTGGGGCGGAAGTCATTAAAATTGAGGACCCTAGCCGAGGAGATTATTTGCGGGATTTTGAACCAAAAGTAGATGAAAATAGCGCTGTCTTCCATTCACTGAACCGGAATAAAAAGAGTGTAGTACTAAATTTAAAAGATGAAGCGGATAAGCATTCTTTTCTGAATTTGGTCGAAACGGCTGATGTCATTGTTGAGTCTTTTCGTCCAGGTGTGATGGAACGTCTTGGCTTGGACTATGAAACGTTAAAGTCTGTGAATCCAGGTCTTATTTATTGTGCTATTACGGGTTACGGGCAAAATGGCCCATTTCAACAAGAACCAGGGCATGATTTAAACTATTTGGGCTATGCTGGTTTACTGCAATTAATGGGAGATCAAGAGAGGAAACCAATCGTACCGTCGACCCAGATTGCAGATATCGGTGGAGGAGCCTATCCGGCAGTGGTTGGCATTTTACTATCGATTATCGAACGAGAGAAAACGGGGGAAGGTCAGTTTGTTGATATTTCCATGTTGGATGGCGTGGTTTCTTGGTTACATATGATGCTGCCAAACCATGTAGCGGGGGTTTCGCCAAAGCGTGGATCAGAATTGTTGAATGGCGGTTATGCATGTTATCAGGTATATGAGACGAAGGATGGGAAGTATGTCGCCCTCGGTGCGGTTGAAGCGAAATTTTGGAAGGCGTTTTGTGAAGGAATCAATCGTGAACATTTTGTTCCGTTACAACATGCCGCTCTTGATGTTCAAAATGAGATGATTGCTGAAATCGAAATGATTATGAAACAACAATCCCAGTCGGAATGGCTCAAAAACTTTGAACAGTTGGAGGCTTGTTTGACACCTGTTCATGCGTTCGATGAAATGCTAGAAAATCCTCAGTTACAAGAACGTGAGATGATTCAATCGAGTGAATCGGGGTTGAAGCAAATGATTGGAAATCCGATAAAATTATCAAATGCTAAAAGTCGTGCAACTGACCCGTCACCCAAACATGGTGAACATACGGAAGAAATCCTTGAAGAATTGGCGGATAAAAAGCAAGTTTAGTGGGGAGACGGCGTTCTATACCCTCGAGCGACCGTGCAAAGTTACCGGAAAGTCTTATAGTAGACTTCTATACCC
>NZ_VMHF01000010.1:65393-80696 GCF_007559355.1 Allobacillus sp. SKP2-8
AAAATACGGGAAAGTCCTATAGCAGGGCTCTATACCCCCGAATGGCCATGAAAAAATACGGGAAAGTCCTATAGAAGGCTTCTATACCCCTGAACGACGTGAAAAAAATACGGGAAAGTCCTATAGCAGGGCTCTATACTCTCGAATGGCCATGAAAATTACGGGAAAGTCCTATAGAAGCACTCTATACCCCTGAATGGTCATGAAAACCTTTCGAAAAGTCTTATAGTAGTGCTCTCTATCCTTACTCGAAGCTCATTGTTCATTAAACTGTTCTCTTTTCAATAATTTATTGAACATTTCTCATGTACAATAGAGACAGATAAGAATAGAAGATAAGTTAGGTGATTACTATAATAGCTGTAAGGAAATTTATCTTTGCCGTACTCGGTTTACTTTCATTTGCTATGGGTGTCGTCGGTGTGATTATGCCGCTCATACCAGGGATTCCTTTTTTCTTATTTGCTTCCTATTGTTTCCTGAAAAGTTCAAAACGACTGGAGAAATGGTTTAAAGGAACAACGTATTACGAAAATTACGTTGTCCGTTTTCGTGAAAATAAAGGAATGACGATGAAAGAAAAGGTGCGTATTAATATAGTGGCGGACTTTTTCATCATTATATCTATTATTATTGTAGATATATGGGCAGTAAAACTAATTATTTTCACGTTAGGGATTATAAAACATTATTATTTCATTAAGAAAATCCCTACGCTACCACCGAATCAGGTAAGCGATGAAAGAGAAACCTATTAAGGTTTTTTAATGGATAAAGTGACAATCGGTGACCGAAAAATGGACAAGACTATTTTGAACAGAAACCATTGTGCTATAATGTGCATGGAATCAAGTAAATAAACAAGCAACTAGGTGAATATTTTGACTACAAAACGTGTGTTACCGATCTTATTTTTAATCATGTTTCTCGTTATGCTCGGGTTTGGGATTATTATTCCCGTTCTTCCTTACTATGCGGAAGAAATAGGTGCATCAGCAACTGAACTCGGTTTGTTGATGGCCGTTTATTCATTCATGCAATTTGTCTTTGCACCGATGTGGGGGAGGGTGTCCGATCGAATTGGCCGGAAGCCTGTAATCATGCTCGGTATTTTCGGTTTATCCCTATCGTTTTTTCTTCTCGCATTTGCGACACATTTATGGATGCTTTTTGTCGCAAGAGTTATTGGTGGATTTTTATCAGCCGCCAATATGCCGACAGTTATGGCGTATGTAGCTGATGTGACGTCTGAAGAAGACCGCGGTAAAGGAATGGGAATTATCGGAGCGGCGACTGGGCTTGGGTTTATTTTTGGCCCTGCTGTCGGTGGGGTGTTTTCAAAAATAAGCCTTGAAGCTCCTTTTTACATAGCAGGAACAGTGTCGTTTTTAACAATGATTTTGGTGTTCTTTATTTTGAAAGAATCTGTGCAGCTTTCTGATCGGAAGCAGCGGCCGAAAGTAAAAAGAACAAAAGCAATCGGACAAGCAATGAAAACCCCGATGGCGATGTTGTACTTTTTACAATTTTTCATTGCTGTATCGTTATCCGGTCTTGAAGCGACGTTTGCATACTTCGCTGCTGTAAAAGCAGGGTTAAATGCAGTGTCGATGGGTTACGTTTTCATGATTATGGGTCTTGCAAGTGCGGCGGTTCAAGGTTCGATGGGTACGCTGACAAAGAAATTCGGAGAAATTAAAATCATTCAAGCGGGAATTGTTGTTTCTGCTTTAGGTATGGGCTTGATTTTGTTAACACAAAACTTCCTAACCGCAGCCGTCTTCTTAACGATTTTCGGTATCGGGAATGGAGTCATTCGTCCAAGTGTGTCTTCCTTACTGACGAAACAAGCCAAGTCTGGATATGGAGAAGTGACTGGTTATTTATCTTCTTTCGGTTCGTTAGGAAGAATCATTGGTCCGGTTCTCGGCGGTGCATTGTATATGGTTTGGATTGGCTTGCCATATGTATCAGGGATCGTCCTTTCTGCCATCGCATTTGGATTGTTCATGATTTACATCAAACGGAATAAACTATCTATTGGATGACAAACTCAGGGATCTTCACTGGGTTTGTTTTTCTATATGGATTTAAGTAGGTGATCTTTGACTTTCTGAGCATTTTTGTGGAGAAAAATGCGCTTGGTATGTTGAATTAAGTCAAATGAATGTGACGATATGTGACCTTTTGGGCAATATATGAGCCATGATCTTCGTTATATGTGCCTATTACATATGGATATGGGACCAAGCGGGTGAGATATGCTCCCGGTCATCAGATATATGGACCCAAAT
The DNA here is from genome assembly GCF_007559355.1 of Allobacillus sp. SKP2-8. NCBI lineage: Bacteria > Bacillati > Bacillota > Bacilli > Caryophanales > Bacillaceae > Allobacillus > Allobacillus sp. SKP2-8. Next base: position 67,688 of record NZ_VMHF01000010.1, read on the forward strand.
TCAAAATATATACGACCAACAAAAAATAACAATTCCATTTTTCGGGTATTGAGAAAGCAGAGGAGGAATAGAGATGAAATATGTCATCATCGGTGGTGTGGCTGCAGGGATGAGTGCAGCGATGGAGATTTATCGAACGGATGAAACAGCAGAAATTACCGTTCTCGAACGTGGTGAAGATTATTCTTACGGGCAATGTGGGTTGCCTTATGTCATTAATGATGTGATTCCTGAGCTGGAGGATGTCGTTGCACGGCGGGTTGAAACGTTTCGAGAAAAGTATGGAATGGATGCACGAATTTCCACAGAAGTCACGAATATTAATGTAAAACATCAAATCGTTTATGGAATCGACTTGGAGACCAGAGATGGTTTTCAAGTTTCCTACGACAAGCTGTTGATTACAACCGGAGCAGATCCTGTCAAACCGAAATGGGAAGGAATTGACTTGAAGGGTGTCCATACGTTGAAAACATTGACGGATACTGAAGAAATCATGCAAGACTTGGATGAAGGTGTGGAACATGTAACAATAGTAGGTGGAGGCTATATCGGTCTGGAAATGGCTGAAAGCTTCAAAACATTAGGCAAAGAAGTGACATTGATTCAACGTGGAGAACAGGTTGCCCCGATTTTTGACTCGGATATGGCAGACCTCATCCATGAGGAAGCGAAACAAAAGGGAATTGACCTGAAACTTGGTGAATCCGTCACAGGATTTTCGGGGAAAGATCGAGTGGAAAGTGTGAAAACCGATCAGCATACTTATTCAACAGACTTCGTATTATTGGCGATCGGTGTCTTGGCCAACACCCAATTTTTACAGGGAACCGGCATTCATTTAAATCCAAGGGGAGCTATTTTAGTGAACCCATATATGGAAACGTCACTGAAAAATATCTATGCAGCGGGAGATTGCGCGACGGATTTTCATCGGATAAAACAGAAGGATGACCATATTCCGCTTGGAACGACGGCCAATAAGCAAGGTCGAATCGCTGGCGCAAATATGGCAGGAAACCCACTTCAGTTCAAAGGAGTTCTTGGCACATCGATCATTAAATTCTTTGATTTAACTTTAGGTCGAGTCGGTTTATCTGAACGTGAAGCTGAACAGTTGAAATTCCCTTACGAAGTCCAAACATCAAAGGCAAATTCTCATGCTGGCTATTATCCTGGAGGGGAAACGCTTCATATGAAGTTAATTTACCATCGCGATTCGAAAAAACTACTCGGTGGGCAAATTATCGGAAAGAAAGGCGTCGATAAACGCGTCGATGTTTTGGCGATGGCATTATATCACGACATGACCATTCACGAACTCGTTGATGTCGACCTATCCTATGCGCCACCTTATAACGGAGTATGGGATCCGCTACAGCAAATGGGTAGAAAAGCTAAATAAATAAAGGAGTGGTAGTGTGAAAGTACTTGTTGTCGGAGCAAACGGACAAATTGGTAAACATTTAGTTTCATTCATTCAAAAGTCAGATGACTTACAAGCAAAAGCGATGATTCGAAAAGAAGAGCAAGCAGCTTATTTTAAAGAGTTAGGCGCAGAAACAGCTATCGCTGATTTAGAAGGTGAAATTGATGATATAGCTGAAGCGGCTAAAGATGTTGATGCAGTTGTATTCACTGCAGGATCTGGACCGAAGACCGGAAAAGATAAGACGATTATGGTTGACTTGGATGGTGCGGTTAAAACCATTGAAGCGACGAAAAAAGCTGGGGTGAAGCGGTTTGTAATGGTCAGCTCATTTGACACAACACGAAAAGCGATTCAAGAAGCACCTGAATCATTCGCACCGTACGTTGCAGCGAAACATTATGCAGATGAGTGGTTGAAAGACACTGACCTTGATTATACAATTGTTCATCCAGGCGGTCTCACAAACGATGAAGCGACGGGTAAAGTGACTGTCGGTATGAGTGGAGAGCTTGGAAAGGTACCACGTGAAGACGTTGCACAAACAATTTTCGCTACGTTGAAAAATGATTCAACAATCGGAAAAGAGTTTCAAGTCATTAGTGGAGAAACACCGGTGGAAGAAGCGGTGAAATCAGTTTAGATGGGAACGCTTGGACATTTGTCCAAGCGTTTTAGTTTTTGGATGAGCTGTCTGCATTTGAGCACTTTCTAATCAGGGATAGAAGTGATTTTTCAATTAGCTACCCCGGAATAGAACGCTCCTAATCGAGGGTAGAGTTAAAATTAGCTGTGCTACCCCGGAATAGAGCGCCTCTAATCGAGGGTAGAGTTAAAATTTAACTGTGCTACCCCTGATTAGAACGCTTCTAATCGAGGGTAGAGCAAAATTTAATCGAGCTACCCCTGAATAGAGCGCCTCTAATCGAGGGTAGAGTTAAAATTAGCTGTGCTACCCCGGAATAGAACGCTTCTAATCGAGGGTAGAACAAAATTTAACTGTGCTACCCCGGAATAGAACGCCTCTAATCGAAGGTAGAGTTGAATTTAGTCGTGCTACCCCTGAATAGAACGCATCTAATCAAAAATAGAACTAAAATTTAGTGTGCTAACTATGAATAGAGCTCGTCGAATTAAAGATAACGCTACCTTATAGCACTCTATCTGCGAATTGAGCTTTAGGAAGTGATCTTCTACTTCACACTTAACCCATATAGCCCCTTATTAATGAAATTGTTGATTAACAGAGACATTTCTTTTGGGCTTTTATCCATATTATTATAGAGCCATAGCTTCATCATTTGAATACATCCATTCACAATAAAGGAGCTGATGTATTCCGTTATGGTTGGGTCAATTTGTTTGGCGGTCATTTGTTCATTTAGTATAAAACGATAAGCAACCAGTGTCACTTTTCGCTGAAAAGTAGAGTCTCCATCATAGTTTAATAATGTTTTACAGTCATCTGCCCTTGAAGCGAGGTATTCAAGGAGCCTTTCCGTCATTTCCTTCGTCTCTTCTTCTGTATCAAAGTTAACTGTGTTTAAGTATTTTTCAAGATCTTGAATCAGTTCGTCTTCAATCTGTTCGACTAAAGCGAATTGATCTGCGTAGTGTGTGTAAAAGGTCGATCGGTTGATGTCTGCCCGTTCACATAATTCTTTCACCGTCACACTGGAAATAGGTTTTTCTTTCAATAAATCCATTAAGCTTTCCTTTAGAACCATGCGAGTATATTGCTTTCTTCGATCTAACCGTTTGTTCATTTCAGCACCTTCTTTGTGAACGTTTTATGGATATCCAACAACTTACTTGCGATGTGTTGGTTTTCTGACATGAGATACAATACTGTTTGTTGTAAATCCAACACGGTGTTTATATAATGATATAGTGGAAATTTGTTTGATGCAAGAGAGGGTGCGTGGCAATCGACATTGCAGCTAAGATTATTAAATATAAAAAATCAATTTTCTTTACATTTATTGCGTTAATGATTTTAAGTGCCATTGCGCAAGTTGGAGTGTCCGTTAATTATAATGTAGCGGATTATTTACCGGAAGATGCTCAATCAACGAAAGCAATGGATATTATGGATGAAGAGTTTGATGGTGCTGTTCCGAATACGAATGTCATGATGAAAGACATGACAATTCAAGAAGCACTTCAGTTTAAGGAACAATTAGAAGCAATCGATGGTGTATCCGACGTCACTTGGCTGGATGATTCCGTTGATTTGAAGCAGCCGCTTGAGATGGCAAATGAAGAGACGGTTGAATCGTATTATCAAAACGGTAATGCGCTTTTCAATTTTACAATCCGCGAAGGCGATGAAGTCGCAGTAACCGATGAAATCTATGAATTGATCGGTGAAGAAAATGCGATGGCAGGGGAAGCACTAGATACAGCGACCCAGCAAAAGATGGCGTTCTCTGAAACAATGTTTGCAGCGGCATTGCTGATACCAACCATCATTATCATACTCATTTTATCGACGAACTCCTGGGCAGAACCGATCTTCTTTTTGACCGCGATCGGTGTGTCGGTCTTGATTAATATGGGAACGAATATTTTTACCGGAGAAATTTCGTTTGTCACATCATCAGTGGCACCGATTCTGCAGCTCGCCGTTTCACTGGATTATGCGATTTTCTTACTCCATAGTTTCAGTGATTATCGGAAAAAGGTAGCGGATCCAAAAGAAGCGATGATTCTGGCAATGAAACGTTCATTCCCAGCCATTATCGCCAGTGCTTCAACAACCTTTTTCGGGTTTATTGCGTTAACGTTTATGAATTTCGAAATCGGTTCAGACTTAGGTTTCAGCCTTGTGAAAGGGATTGTGTTAAGTTTTATCAGTGTCATGGTCTTTTTACCTGCGATGACAATTATGTTCTATAAATGGATTGATAAAACACAACATAAACCGATTATTCCTGAATTCAAGCGAATTGGAAAATGGGTCATGAAGTTTAAGGTCCCAAGCCTGTTAATTGTCTTTGCGTTGATCATACCAGCTTTTTTGGCTCAAAGCGAAATAGACTTTATTTACGGAATCGGTGACCAGCCTGAAAACACAAGGGCTGGAGCAGACATCGCTGAAATAGAACAAGAATTTGGTAAAAATACACAAATGGTCTTACTCGTTCCAAAAGGCGAAGTTGCTAAAGAAGAGCAACTCGTACATGAACTGGAAGATATGAAGCATGTGACAAGTGTTTTAGCTTATGTGAATACCGTCGATCCAGCGATTCCACCAGAATATCTGGAAGAATCACAGGTCGAGCAGTTCTATTCAGAGAATTACAGCCGGATTATTTTACAGACGAACACGGATAAAGAAGGTGAGACAGCCTTCAACGTCGTAGAACAAATTCAAGATAAAGCGAATCAATATTATGCAGAAGATCAAGTCTACTCACTAGGTGAAAGCGTGACATTATATGACATGAAAAACGTCGTCGAGCGAGATAACACGGTTGTGAACGTGTTGACAGTCGTGACGATTGCACTCGTGTTGTTGATTTCATTTAAATCGATTTCCTACCCAGTGATCTTGTTGCTGACGATTCAATCGGCCGTTTGGATTAACTTGGCTGTTCCATATTTCACCGATTCAGCACTCGTGTTTGTCGGTTATTTAATAGTCAGTACGGTACAACTGGCGGCTACGGTTGATTACGCAATACTATTTACAGAGAACTACACGGAAAACCGGAAAGAAATGACAGCCCTTAAAGCGATTAAGAAAACGATCGATGAAAAAATATTTGCTGTAGCCATTTCGGCATCTATTTTATCGAGTGTCGGTTTCATTTTATGGCTGACATCAACCAATCCGGTCGTATCAGCGATTGGTCTGTTATTGGGACGAGGCGCTTTATTGGCATTCATTATGGTCGTCTTTTTCCTACCGGCGATGTTGTTTGTATTTGATAAAGTCATTGGAAAAACAACATGGAAATCCAACTTTTATAAGGAGAAATGATGCATGAAACATATAAAAAAGATTCTTCTTTTGCTGACGGCAGTTGTGTTGGTTGCCTCGACGTTACTGACAACCGTTTCAGCGAATACTGCCGATGATGAAGCGGAAGCTGAAAAAGAGTCGCAAGAGACAGGAGAGACGTCGGGGAAAGATGAAGTGATTTATGCAACATTGTCCCCGACTGGTGAACAGCAAGAACTATATGTCGTCAATCGTTTCGATGTAGTAGATGAAGGAACGATTGTGGACTATGGTGACTATACGAGCGTGAGAAACTTGACCGATATGACAGAAGTCGCGTTGGATGGTGACAAAGTCGAATTTACAGCATCTGATGAAGAATTTTATTATCAAGGGAATATGGAAAAGACTGAGCTCCCATGGTCTATCGGTGTGACGTATTATTTGGATGGAGAAAAAATTTCGCCGGAACAATTGGCGGGAAAAGAAGGTCAAGTGAAAATTGAAGTGGACGCAAAAGCCAATGGGGACCATGGTTCAGCGTTTTTCAACAACTATATGCTACAAGTGACACTACCGTTTGACTCGGCATCATTTTCCAATATCCAAGCACCAGATGGAATGGTAGCAAACGCAGGAAAAACACAACAAGTCACATTTACGTTAATGCCTGAAAAAGAAAAAACATTTACCGTTGAAGCGAATACGACTAACTTTGAATTCGATGGCATTGAAATCTCAGGTGTTCCGTCATCTATGTCGATTGAAGATCCGGAGACAGATGAGATGACGGGTGATATTCGAACGTTATCCGATGCGATCGCTGATTTGAATACCGGTGTCAGTGACTTAGTCGTTGGCGTCAAAGAAATGAACGAAGGCGCCACTGAATTGGTTAGCGGGTCCGCTCAATATCGGGATGGGATTGCAGAACTCGATGGATCATCAGGTGAATTGGTTGATGGCTCAAAGGAAATTGAGAATGCACTACAATCGATGAATGGTTCGTTAAGTGATGTTGACGTTGATACGAGTCAGCAGGATCAATTGGTTGAAGGACTTAAGCAGTTATCTGCTGGTTTGTCGGAAATGAAAGATGGACTGCAAAAGCTTAAAGACAATTACTCTACTGCTTTTCAAGCGTTGGATGGCGCGATGAATGGAATACCTTCGAATATTACTGAAGAAGAACAAAAGCAATTAGAAGCATTGAATGAAATGAAAGCTCCTCAATTCACTGAGGAAGAAATCAAAGCATTGAAAGAAGCAGGCATTGAACAAAAAACGTTACAAAAGCTGCAAAATGTTCAATCTAGTATGGATCAAGCTTCATCGATGATTGGTAAATTGGCAACAGCTTATGAAAAATCACAAATTGCAAAAGGTACTTACTTTGGAACTGAAAAAGAACCAGGTGCAAAAGCAGCTCTCGGAGCGGTAGTCGGTTCATTAGAAGAGACGATTTCAGGATTAAATGAAATGACTACCAACATTGATACGATGGCAAGTGAGATTTCATCTGCGTCTGATGGCATGGAAGGCTTGCAACAATTAAAAGATGGCATTGCTAGTTTAACGAAAGAATACGGCTCCTTCCATACTGGTCTTGCTGAATACACAAATGGTGTCAGTGAACTTTCGAATTCTTATTCAAACATTCATACAGGAATTAATGAATTCGACCAAGGTGTCAGCGAATTGGAAGAAGGCGTCGTTGAATTGAAAGATGGCACACAAGAACTTCATGATTCAACAAAAGATATGCCGCAAGAGATGACTGAAGAAATTGACGAGATGATCTCACAATATGATAAGTCAGATTTCGACCCCGTATCATTTGTTTCTGAGAAAAATGAACAAGTGGACCATGTACAGTTTGTGATCCAAACGAAAAGCATTGAAGTCGAAGAACCGGAAGAAGAGGAACCTGAAAAAGAAGAAAAAAGTAGTTTCTGGGAAAAATTCAAAGCATTATTTTCATAAAGTTCAAAGCAGAAGTGACTCCCTGATGTGGAGTGCTTCTGTTTTTGTTATTATAAGGAATGTCCTCAAGAATTAGTTCAATCACCATATTGATGGTGGGGTGTTGATGGGTATAATTAGAAAGATAACAATGGCATAATGACTTTTATTATGAGTTTCTACATAACAAATTCCAAAGTTCAGTTATACAATTGGAGGGAAACAAAATCATTTCACGTAAAATTATTTCAGCATCTATATCTAGCTCTATATTCGCTATTCTATTAGGTTTGATCATGCCCAATCCGTTTGGGGAAGACATTTCATCACTAACGAATTATTTATTTTCCTTCACGTTAAGCACACCGATCTATTTAATGTATAGTTTTCCAGTGATTTTAACGTACGGAGTGCTAGCTTCCATCCTAAGTGATAAAATGAGCCAATTTTTTGCCGCGAAAATGAAAGATGATCAAATTGAAACGGTTCTATCAGGAATTCTACATGCCTTGTTCGGACTTATTTTATTATTATATAGCTTAGGTGCCTCCATGCTATTTTTTATGACAGACCGAATCCTCGTAAGTAGAAATAGAACGTATAAACCATTACAAGCGGTAAAAAGCTTTGCGTTTCCGTTTGGCGTTTGGCTTATTTTTATGGGAATTGTCTATTTGGAGCATATCGTCAATAAATAAAAAGGTTGGGAAGACGTTTCCCCAACCTTTTTTATCGTTACTGCCAAAGTTTCCACGGATACTCATAAGGAGGTGTGGAAGTGAACTCCATCTCTTCTTTCGTTGTTGGATGTTCCAATACTAATTTATTTGACCAAAGTGCGATTTGCTGACCTGGTTTATTGACACGTTGTCCATACTTTTGGTCCCCATAAAGCGGAAATCCGCGAGACGAAAGCTGAACACGGATTTGATGAGGTCGACCAGTTTGTAGTTTGACGGACAACAATGAAAATCCTTTTTTCTCACTAGCTACTTCGTAATCAAGCACCGCTTTTTTGGCCTCTTTTTCTTTTGGCTTCGCTGTGCGCACAATATTTTTCCTGTGATCCTTCACTAAATAATCTTCCAATTGATCCTTAGATTTTGATGGAACGCCATGTACGACAGCAAGATAAGTTCGCTCAATGGCTTTCCTCCGTAGCTGATCCGATAGGCGAGAAGCGGCTTTTGAAGTTTTTGCAAAAACCATCGCACCTCCAACTGGACGATCTAACCGGTGAACGAGAGCTAAAAACACATTACCTGGCTTCTTATGGCGAACTTTAATGTCTTCTTTTAGTAACGTCAATAAATCTTTATCTTTTGATTGATCTTCTTGAACCGGGATATTGACCGGCTTTTCGACAATTAATAAGTGGTTATCTTCGTATAAAATCGGTATGTTCATTATTGTGCTCCTCTATAACTTGAGATTTGGCTTCATTATCTCAAAACAGTGGGAAAATGAAAAGCCGTTCTCATATAACCCATGATACGGCTGACCGTGTATGTTACAGAACTTTTTAACGAGAAAGCCAATTCCTTCAGGTGTGGTATGAATCGTTAATGCTTTTCCTTTTTTGTCTCACTATGACTGTTTTAATGATACAATTAATATATGAATACTTTTAAACGTAGGAACAAAACGGTTTCTTTATTGAATTATCATTTTGTATTTTGCCCACGATACCGCAGGAAAATCTTTCTCAACCATGCGGTCGAAGAGTTTTTCAAAAAACAAACAAAAGAAGTTTGTGATCAGCTAGGTATTGATATCATTTCTATGGAATGTGACGTAGACCATGTTCATTTGTTCGTTCAGTCGGTTCCAACATTAAGTCCTTCAGACATCATGGCGAAAATTAAAGGTACTACATCCAGAGCCATTAGAAAGGAGTTTGAACATCTTAACCATCTGCCGAGCGTATGGACGCGCTCTTATTTTGTATCGACTGCGGGGAATATGTCGAGTGAAACCATCAAACGTTATGTTGAAGAACAAAAAACAAGGGGTTGATAATCCTTGGAACAAACAATCACCATTAAATTGAAGCTTCAACCCAATCGCTTTCAAAAAAAGTTGTTGGAGAAAATGTCTAAAACGTATATCTGCGTCATAAATGATTTGGTTTCTGAAATGGTTGAATACAAACAACCAACGAAGAAAACTACTAAAAATGTTGTGGCACCACTCCCAAGCGCTGTGAAAAACCAAGCTATCAAAGATGCGAAAAGCGTGTTCACTAAGTCTAAAAAGACTGGATACGCTATGATTCCTATCCTAAAAAAACCCGTTTGTATATGGAATAATCAAAACTATTCAGTTAGCGAACGTGAAATTTCTGTGCCTTTATTTGTTGATGGTAGATCTAAAAGAATTCCGATTCGAGTGCAATGGAACGAAAAGAACAATCGTTTCCAAGAATTAATGAAAGGGAAGCGTGGGACTCTACGCATCACCCAAAAATCTCACAAATGGATAGCGCAAATTTCGGTGACTATTCCGACCAAACCCATTAACGGACACCAATTGATGGGTGTCGATTTGGGATTAAAAGTCCCGGCTGTTGCCGTTACAGAAGGCGGTCAAACAAAGTTCTTCGGTAATGGCCGCATGAACAAATTCAAAAAGCGTTATTTTCGAAAAAAACGCAAATCATTAGGGAAAGCTAAAAAAATCAAAGCGATTCGCACTATTCATGATAAAGAGCAACGGTGGATGAAAAACCAAGACCATCAAATAAGTCGTGCGATAGTTGATTTTGCTATCAAAAACGATGTTTCTGTCATTCGTTTAGAAAAACTTAAGAACATTCGACAGACGGCAAGAACAAGCCGAAAAAACAATCAAAACCTACATTCTTGGTCTTTTTATCGATTAGCGAACTTTATTGAATATAAAGCGAATCTCATTGGTATTGCAGTTGAGTATGTTGACCCTGCTTATACGTCTCAAAAGTGTCCATCTTGTTCTGAAAGGAACAAAGCTGCGGATAGACAATATCACTGTAAAAACTGCGGTTTTTCAACTCATAGAGACAGAGTGGGTGCCATGAATATTATTCATGCACCTCTGATGCATGGTAAAAGTGCATCAGCCTAAGATGCTATATTGCACTGTCTTAGGACGGGGTGCTGATACACCCTTAAGCTTAAGGGTGGTTTCTACCGGAAACGGACGGAAACGGTTCATCACTTAAGAATCCTACTCAAACGTTAGTTTGGGCTTGCCCCTTCAGGGGTGGGAGTATCAAATTTGGTATGTTTTTATTTTTTACAGAGAGAACGTTTGTCATCGGTCAAGAAGCGGTTCAGACGTGGGTGAGTGTGTTCTTAAATGGAATGGCAATCACGGTTCTTTTGTTATTTATCATTCAATGGCTGATTTTAGGTAAATCTTTATTCAAAGAAATTGAAGAGAAGAAAGCAATGTAGTTTTTATGGCTACATTGCTTTTTTAGTGAAAAAAATCGGACATTATTCACTAAGATTGTTAGGCACCTAAAAAGATAAAACTTATATCTTGTTTTTAACGTGCAAAAAAGGTAAGATATTCTTTGTTATTTAGTTAGGGAGGTAAGTAATTTGGTGAGGAATATGCAAGAAAAGCTAGTCTACCAGGTAGGAATGGTAGCTCATTTGTTGGAAAATCAATATAACGATCAACTCGCTGTCCACGGATTAACGGTTGCACAATCTAAGGTTCTTTTTTTACTCGTTGAGAATGGTCCGTTATCACAAGTGGAATTGCAGCAATATTTATATATAAAAGGCTCGACGATGACAGGGATTATAGACTCGCTATTAATGAAAGACTTAGTTGAGAAGTCGGATAGTAAAGTAGATAAACGTTCAAAAATTATTACGATCAATGAAAAAGGCAGAAAGCTTGATCAAGATCTCTGGGAAAATCTAAACGTGCAAGAGAATGAATTAATGGACGGATTTTCTGAAGAGGAAGCAGCTTTGTTCCTGAAATGGTTACAACGAATGAAAAGTAATTTACTTATACAAGAGGAAGGAGTGAAGTAGATGGAGCCAAAACAACAAACAGAGCAGCTAGGTACCGAAAAGATTTCGACACTGCTTCGTAATTTATCTGTACCTGCGTTAATTGGCATGTTTGTCATGACTTTATATAATGTCGTAGATACGGTTTTTATTTCCTACGGTGTCGGAATTGAAGCGGTTGCTGGAACGACGGTAGCGTTTCCGATGATGATGATTATGTTGGCTGTCGCTGCAGCACTCGGTGTCGGTGGTTCGTCCGTTATTTCCAGACGCCTTGGAGCTCAAAAGCCAGAAGAAGCAAATCTCATATTCGGCAATATCATTACATTGATTCTCTTAGTCAGTGTGGCAGGAATATTGATTGCGTTATTCACACTTGAACCATTACTTGTCCTATTTGGTGCAACACCATCAACCATCGGGTATGCCATGGATTATATGTTCCCAATATTACTTGGAACATTTTTCTTTGCCAGTGGTTTCGCGGCGAACAATCTCGTGCGTGCGGAAGGGAATGCCAGATTTGCAATGGTCTTGATGATTATCCCTGCTGCGATTAATATTGCACTTGATCCAATTTTCATTTTTGGCTTGAATATGGGTGTGCAAGGAGCAGCGATTGCGACAGTAATCTCTCAAGCAGCTGTTTTCGGTATGATCTTTAATTATTACGCACGAGGCAAAAGTTCGTTGAAATTCTTTTTTGAAAATATGAAGTTGAAATCGGCAATTGTTAAAGAAACATTATCCGTTGGTATGCCGGCGTTTATTCAACAATCGGCAGGAAGCATTTTGGTGATCGCTGTTAATGCGATGCTCATCGAATATGGAACCGAGTTTTATGTAGGTATTTATGGAATCATCCAGCGTATTGTCATGATTATGGCACTTCCAATTATGGCTGTCATGCAGGGGATGATGCCGATTGTCGGTTACAATTATGGGGCACAAAATTATGACCGAATGAGAGAAACCATATGGTTAACGCTAAAGGTTGTAACGATCAGTGCTACCTCTATCACGATTATATTACTAGCAATCCCAGGACCGTTTTTACGTATTTTTACGGCAAATCCAGAAGTTATTGAAGAAGGTTCAACAGCGATGCGAATTTTATTTGCCGTATTCTTCGTCGTCGGCGTACAAATTGTAGCTGGAGGATTATACCAAGCTTTAGGAAAACCGAAGCAAGCATTAATCCTTTCATTGTCTAGACAGCTACTGATTCTCATTCCGCTCGTATTAATCCTTCCACCATACTTCGGTGTAATTGGCGTTTGGTTAGCATTTCCGATATCAGATCTGTTAGCGGTCGTGTTAGCCGTATACTTATTATACCGAGACCGAGCTCCAATGTTGGTAAAAGGAAAAGACGAGGATTCAGAGAAGAAGAATGTACCTGTGATGAGTTAAGTCAAATATAAGTTCAATTAATCGCCCAACTGCGTAGCGTTTGCTATTCTAAGATTGGGCGGTTTTTTTACGCTTTTTTATTGATTGAGGTTGGATCGGTTGTTTATATATAAGACATTCCGAGAAGAAATCGCGCTCGTTCGGGTGAATAGAACGTCTCTATAGGGCTTTCTGAGAAAAAATCGCGCTCGTTCGAGTGTATAGAACGCCTCTATAGGACTTTCCGAGAAGAAATGGCGCTCGTTCGAG
>NZ_VMHF01000010.1:80788-81022 GCF_007559355.1 Allobacillus sp. SKP2-8
CTCTATAAGACTTTCCGAGAAGAAACAGCGCTCATTCGAGTGTATAGACCGTCTCTATAGGACTTTCCGAGAAGAAACAGCGCTCATTCGAGTGTATAGACCGTCTCTATAGGACTTTCCGAGAAGAAATCGCGCTCGTTCGGGAGAATAGAACGTTTCTATAGGACTTTCCGAGAAGAAATCACGCTCATTCGGGTGTATAGAGCGCCCCAGCTAGGTTTTCGTAATGATTAT
>NZ_VMHF01000010.1:81052-88795 GCF_007559355.1 Allobacillus sp. SKP2-8
AAAAATAAATCCTATCGTTTCATCAAATTTTCACAGAGTCACTATATACTTAATAGTAGACGTTTCGTTGGAGGAGCAGACATGGTTTTAACTACAAAAATATATGCGATTGCGATGATTGTGATTTCTATGGTTGTCGCGCTGGCCGTCTATTACTTGATGACGGATCTCCCAAAAAAGGAAAAGAAGAAGCAGATCGATGAATTGACTTCACAAATTGTTAATTTTGTTATTTACATATGGATAGCGAAAATTCTTCTAAATCTGTCACTCTTTATCACTGACCCAATGGCAGTTTTGGCTTATCCTAGTAGTGCAGAGGCCTTTTATCTGGCTGCTTTATTCAGTGTGATTACTTTAGCCATTCAATCCTATCGGAAAAAATTACAGGTCATACCATTGATTATGACGTTTATTCCGGTATTTTTGATAAGCACTTTTCTCTTTGAATTCATGCAGTTCACTGTCATGGATGAATCATATGCGATTAGTCAAATCGTATTATCTGGGTTGTTGTTGATTGTTTTTTATTGGATTCAAGGGAAGGTATCGATTGATCTACTTATATTGATCATGCTAGTTGGATGGTCAGCCGGTATGATGGGGCTTACTTTTATGCATCCATTCGTCACCGTCTTCGATTATCTGATGAAACCATGGTTTATTGGTACGTTTTTTGTAGGGATGTTTGCACTAATTTTATTGCATCGCAGAAAGAGGGATAATTAATGGGCGGAATTGAAACAGATACATTTTTATTGGTCGGAATGATTATGGCCATTGGCGCAGGGGCGTTGTCATTTTTGTCTCCTTGTGTGTTGCCGATTTTTCCAGCATATCTTTCATATATAACAGGAGTTAGCGTAAAAGAGTTGCAAGGGAATCAAACGAGTAAAATTCGTAAGCAGTTACTCAGCCATTCATTTTTCTTCCTAGCGGGTGTCTCACTTGTCTTTATCGCACTAGGCGCGAGTGCATCCTTCTTAGGACAGTGGGCTCAACAGTTGCTTGTCGGTGAATCCGGATTGCTTATTCAGCGAATTGCCGGTGTGTTCATTATTTTCATGGGCTTTTTCGTTGCTGGTTGGATCAATATACCAACATTAATGAGAGAAAAACGAATGCATTTTTCAAAAAGACCAGCAGGATTTTTGGGAACGTTTTTTATTGGTCTTGGTTTCGCAGCCGGATGGACGCCATGTATTGGACCAATTTTCGGATCAATTTTATTGCTTGCGGCAAGTAATCCAGGACAAGGCATATTTTATACGGTCATGTATGTACTTGGTTTCATCATTCCATTTATTATTTTGACGTTCTTTCTTGGTTCAACGAGATGGATTGTTAAATATAGTGGAATCATCATGAAAGTCGGCGCAGTATTCATGATTGCTATGGGACTCGTGTTGTTCTTCGGCTGGATGCCACTGATTTCTAGCTACTTGCTTGATTTAATCGAAGGTACTTGGATGGAAAATCTAGGTTAATGGAGGTTGTTATCAATGAAAAAATGGATTTTACTTGCTGTCGTTGTATTGATGCTAGGCTATGCACTTTACGATTTTGTCATTGCCTCAGATGATTCGGCCAGTGAGGGAGACGATCGGGCAGTGATTTATCCTGAACTCGATGAACCTAACCAAAAGGTAGGAACTGGCATTAAACAAGGACAATATGCACCGGATGTTCAGTTGGAAACAATCGATGGAGAGACAGTACGTTTGTCAGACTATCGTGGTCAACCGGTCATTTTAAATTTTTGGGCAACCTGGTGTCCACCTTGCCGAGCTGAAATTCCTGATTTTCAAAAGCTTTATGACGATGAAGATCAAAACGTAGAAATTTTGGCTATTAATATGACCAATACAGAAGACAGCGTAGAAGGCGTCCAAGATTTTGTCGAGGAGTTTGAAATGACTTTTCCTGTATTGATGGATACAGAAGGAGAAGTGGCGAATCACTTTCAAATTAATGCCTATCCAACCTCCTATATCATTGATTCAGAAGGTCGTACAGCATATGTCGTACAAGGTGCGATGAATCACGATTTCATGATGCAAGCATTAGGGAAGATTGAGTAAGGCTCCTTCGTTATAATGAGCTTGAGGTGAATGCTGTTGAGCCAAACCATTTTGGTAGTTGAAGACGATCCGGTCAATCGAAAGTTAGTTAAAAATGCTTTGTTAGAAAACGGATATTTTGTCGTTGAAGCAGCAGATGGGGAAGAGGCGAAGGAAGTTTTCTTGAGAGAGCATCCTTGTATGATTATTCTTGATCT
The DNA here is from genome assembly GCF_007559355.1 of Allobacillus sp. SKP2-8. NCBI lineage: Bacteria > Bacillati > Bacillota > Bacilli > Caryophanales > Bacillaceae > Allobacillus > Allobacillus sp. SKP2-8. The sequence continues at coordinate 83,331 of NZ_VMHF01000010.1, forward strand.
GATGTTACCTAAATTATCTGGTGAAGAAGTTTGCCAGTGGGTCCGTAAGCAAGAGCAGAATGAAGTGTCGATTATTATGTTATCAGCAAAGTCGAGTACGGAAGATAAAATCAATGGGTTGAAATTGGGAGCAGATGATTATTTGGTGAAACCATTTGTCCCAGAAGAATTGATGGCTCATGTCGAGGCAGTTTTAAGACGCACCGGTCAATTCTGTCAGAAGATTATTCATGATGGATTGTGCATTAAGCCACGTAAAGGCGAAGTGCTGTTGTTTGATGAAAAACTACCCTTAACCAAGCATGAGTTTCAATTACTCTTTTATCTTATGGAGAATCCCAATGTCGTTGTGACGAGGGAGGATTTGATTAACCAGCTCTATCCTTTTGCTGATCAAACAGTAATGGACCGGACCATTGATGCACATATTAAAAAGCTACGTAAAAAGATCGAAGAAAATCCGAGTCATCCAAAACGGATCCAAACGGTTCGTGGAATGGGCTACCAGTTTGTTGCAGAGTAACTCGGCTCGTCTCATAGATAGATAAACGCACAGGAAATTTATCCTGTGCGTTTTTTGGCTTCAATTATTCTTTAGCAAGTTTAGGCAGCTAATTCAGAATACTTCTATATTCGAAGACTAAGCGAAGTAAACTAAAAATCATACTTCTTGTCGTCTTCTTCCTTTATCTTTTGATACGTGTCAGCTAAAATCACCGTGTCCTCAACAAGCCGGTCAATCCGAAAAAAGACATCGTCATTGATGATTTTTTTCTGGTCGAAATCTTTTTCTTGGATAAATACATAAGACTGAACGACCTGAGCCTTCATGTAGCCTAAAATCGGCTTTAAATGGTGTTCAGGAATGAGAAAATGTTTCGATGTTCCGGCTGTTGCCAACATACTGACGACTTTATCCCGCAACGCATCGACTGGGAGTAAATCAAAGATGTTTTTCAGCGTCGCTGGGATGGACGCTTGGAAGATGGGTGTTCCTAAGATAATCGCGTCGGCATCCATAATGGTTTGTGTCACGTATTTTGTATCTCCATCGTAATCCAAGTAATTTCGCCCGTCGCTGAATTGAATATCATAATCTGCTAGGTCGATGAGTGTCACCGCATGCTCTGGGCATTTTTCTTTAACTGATTGAACGGTATAATCGATCGCCGTTCGTGTTTTTGAACCGACAATAGAGCCAGATAAAGTAACAATTTTCATAAGTTTAATCCTCCGTTCGCTTCGATGTATATTTTTTAATTGCCGGTATAATTTCATTCCCGATAATATCAACTTTTTCCTTCAATTGATCGAGCGTCACGCCGCCAAAATCCATTTGAGCGATGTAACGCTGATGGCCGAATAACTCATGCTGATATAAAATTTTCTCAATGATTTCCTGAGGACTACCGACGTTCAACACATCGCGTTTGTCTGCACCCTGGGCGAAATGCTGTTTGGGAAATCCTTGGCCATTGGTCAGTTTCATCCCTTCATTGATATGCGGGTAAACTTCTTGCATCGCTTTTTGTGTTGTTTCTGCAACATTGAACAATCCTGCAGTCGCAACGGGAAGATCATCTGGATTATGACCACTGTTAGCTGCTGCTTCGCGGTAAACATCGATGGAGTGCTTAAAAGAAGTTGCTGGTCCACCAAGAGTCGCCAAGAACATTGGTACACCTGCCCGCCCAGCTTTCATTGCACTACCAGGAGGTCCACCGACTGCACGCCAAATTGGCAACCATCCTTCTTTTGGTCGGGGAATCACTTTCGCATCTTGCAACGGAGCCCGATACTCACCTTCCCAATTGACCACTTCATTTTCGTTAATTAAACGAAGTAAATCGAACTTTTCTTCGTATAGCGCTTCATAGTCTCGGAGGCTATAGCCAAGCAATTCGAAATTACCTACTCTTGATGCGCGTCCGGCAATAATTTCGACACGGCCATCCGATATTAGATCAATCGTCGAAAAATCTTCGTACACACGAACAGGGTCAAGCGTACTAATGATAGTTGAAGAACTGGCGATTTTTATTTTTTCTGTCGCCTGAGCAATTGCAGCTAACACAACCGAATGTGCTTGTGTCGTGAAATATTCCTGGTGACTTTCTCCCACAGAGAAAAAGTCGATCCCAGCTTGTTCGGCCAATTGAGCCAGTTCAATGATTTCATTTATTCGTTGTTGATTAGAAATTCGTTCACCTGTATAAGGGTTTGGAATATGGTCACCCAATGTATAGATGCCGAATTCCAATCCATGATCAGGGTTAATTCTGTATTTTTCCATGGACATTGGTTACACCTCGTATCTATGTTAGTTTAGTCCTAATCATCATCCTAAAGATTAACACACATCCTTTATAGATTAGAATAAGTTTGTTTGGCGTAAGCAACTAATTGATTTTTCTGGAAATCTATTTTCTTTTAACTACATTATGGTAGAATGATTGTGTTTGATGATTTGAAACTTTCTAACGTTTTTGATCGTCTAAGATTGAAGAATGATTTTTTAAGGGGAGAGGTTATGAGTAACGTTGCATTGGAACTGACGAATGTCAGGAAGAAAATCAAAAACAAAGAAATCATCAAAGATGTTAACTTAACAGTTCGCCAAGGTGAAGTCTATGGGTTTATCGGGCCGAACGGTGCCGGTAAGACAACGACCATTCGAATGATCGTTGGACTAATGGACCTGACCGATGGTGAAATCAAAATCTTAGGAAAGAGTATTGAAAAAGAATACAAGGCTGCTGCGCGTAATTTAGGAGCAATCGTTGAAAATCCTGAAATGTACCCGTTTATGACCGGGCGCCAGAATTTACGCCATTTTGCTCGAATGTATGATGATGTGCCGAAAGGTCGAGTAGAAGAAGTCGTTGGGCTTGTTGGTCTCGATCAAGCAATTGATGAAAAGGTTAGTAAATACTCTTTGGGAATGCGTCAGCGTTTAGGAATTGCTCAAGCGATTTTACATAAGCCTGCAGTATTGATTCTTGATGAGCCGACGAATGGACTGGATCCGGCGGGTATTCGTGAAATCCGTGATTACATTAGAAGATTGGCAGTCGAAGACAATGTCGGGGTCATGATTTCCAGTCATTTGCTGTCTGAAATTGAACTCATGTGTGATCGGATCGGAATCATTAAACATGGCGAGCTTATTACCGAGCAGTCCGTGAAGGAAGTCAGTGAAGAAACGGAAGAAACCGAAATCAAGGTTATTCTGGACGTCAAAGAAATCGAAGCGGCAATCGACGTCTTGGCTGAGATGGAACAGCAAGCTGAAAAAGAGGGAAGTCAGCTTGTGGCCAAAATGACTCGCGAAGAAATCCCGCAAGTCGTAAAAAAACTTGTCGAAGCAGGAATAGCCGTTTATGGCGTGACAGGCGTCAAACCATCCTTGGAAGATCAATTCCTTGAGTTGACAGGGGGGAATATCATTGAGTAATTTCTTCAGTCTTTTATATAATGAACTTTTTAAAATTTATATTCGTAAATCTACTTGGGTGATGTACATTATTCTTGGTTTAATCGCAATTGGTGGTGCCGTTATCATTTCATCCATTGACGATGTTCAACCGACTAACTACACAGACAATTGGCAAGAAGAACTACAGGAAGAAAATGAAACACTCCAGAAAGATAACGAAGAGTTTGGTTATTCATTTAATGACGAACAGATCATGAAAAACGAATATTTATTGGAAAATGATATTCGACCACTGAATTATGGTGCTTGGCAATATACGTTAGAAAATGTAGGACTCGTAGCCATTGTGAGTCTCTTAACCATCATCATTGGCTCGAGCATTATATCAAACGAATACCAATGGGGAACGATTAAATTATTGTTAATACGTCCAATATCGAGAAATGTCATTTTACTCAGCAAATTTATGGCAATATTTGTTTTCGGATTGTTTACGATGATCTTTCTATTCCTTGTTTCAATGCTTTGCGGAGCGATCTTTTTCGGATTTGAGGGCTTTAATCCAAGCACCGTCATGATGACAGCGAATGGCATTGAATATGTACCGATACTCAATGAATTGATGTCTGAATACGGTTATCGAATCGTCAACTTGATTATGATGACTACACTAGCTTTCATGATTTCAACAATCTTTAAAAATAGCTCCATTGCCATTGGTGTTGGAATCTTCTTGTTGATGGGTGGAAACTTAATAACAGGGATCTTCTCTCAATACGATTGGTCCAAATATTTATTGTTTGCGAATTTGGACTTGAAAATGTATGAAAATGGAAATGTATTAATTGAAGGCATGACATTGGGCTTTTCAATAACCATGCTTATTGTCTACTTTGTCGTGTTTGTCGCGCTTGCTTGGATCTTTTTTAATAAAAGAGATATCGTTAATCAATAGTAATAGTAAATGAAAATACTGCTTCAGTGTTTAGATGACCTGAAGCGGTATTTTTTTGGATTGTCGGCTTTATACTTTCGATATGTATCATTATCGGAAGTAAAGCAATAATTAAGAGAATAATGATTTATTGGAAGTATACTGATTAAAATGGGTTTTATCGATTTTGGCGATAAGACTCCATACTCAGACGAAGCCAGGGTGGAGATGAATCGCCTTCGGACAAAAAATGACAATAGTCATCTTCCTTGTCCGAAAATGAGGTTATTACTTCCCAAAACACAAGCTGGTAGTCTATAATGAGAACATACGTTTTCTTGTTAGGAGTGAAGTAATCTTGCTGGTAAACAAAGCCTATCGATTTCGAATCTATCCCAATAAACAACAAGAAATCCTCATTGCAAAAACGCTTGGATGTAGCCGTTTTGTCTTTAACCACTTCTTAAGCGAGTGGAAAAAAACTTACCAAGAGACAGGTAAAGGGTTGTCGTACAACAACTGTTCCAAGCAATTAACACAACTAAAAAAGGAATTGGTTTGGTTAAAAGAAGTCGATAGTATAGCCATGCAATCTTCTCTGAAACATCTCACCGACTCCTACACGCGATTCCTCAAGAAACAGAATCAGGCCCCACGTTATAAATCGAAAAAGAACAACATTCAATCCTATACAACAAAATATACAAACGGAAATATCGCCATTTTGGATAACAAAATCAAATTACCGAAGCTAGGCCTCGTTACGTTTGCGAAAAGCCGTGAGGTTGAAGGACGAATTCTGAATGCGACGATCAGACGCAATGCTTCCGGCAAATATTTTGTTTCGATTGGGGTTGAAACAACCGTAAAAAAATTACAAAAAACCAAGTCATCCATTGGCATTGATCTCGGAATTAAAGATTTTGCCGTCCTTTCTGATGGTACGATATACAAAAACCACAAGTATTTTAGAACTCTGGAAAAGAAATTAGCCAAAGAACAACGAATTCTTTCCAGGCGTCAAAAAGGAAGTTCGAATTGGCATAAGCAACGGATAAAAGTTGCACGTGTCCATGAGAAAATCCAAAACGCCAA
>NZ_VMHF01000011.1:0-34095 GCF_007559355.1 Allobacillus sp. SKP2-8
TTGAGTGTCTCGAATATGTTGAAAAACCACAACCTAGCTAAAGCAATCAGTGAGGTCAGTTGGTCACAGTTTCGCACAATGCTTGACTATAAAGCCAGGTGGTATGGTAAGAAGGTCATAACCGTTGCGAGAAACTTCCCTTCAAGCCAGCTGTGCTCAAACTGTGGCTACCGCAATCAAGAAGTTAAGAATCTCGCCTTACGTGAATGGAACTGTAGTGAATGTGGGGAACAACACGATCGAGATCTTAACGCAAGTAAAAATATCAAAAACGAAGCCATAAGACTTCTAACCGTAGGAACTACGAAGATAGCCTAATCAATAACTGGCGGTTACGCTGGTGTTCTTAGGAATCCCCCACTTCAAACAACCGTAGTTTGTTAAGTGGTGGGTAGTTCAATAGTATTTCTTTATGAAGATAAAGTAGTTCAATATGTAGAAATTAAACGTCATGGTTCTGATTTTTCAACAGGAGAAAAAAATTATTTAACACCTTCCGATGATCTTATACATATTGAAAGACATTAACTATACAAGGAATGCACTGGCGACAATCGGGCATCGTGGTGTTCGATAATCAGGCCAGATTGTGGAATAAAGCCAATAGATACCTGGCCCTTATTTTGTAGAAAAAATAATGTTAATTATAATTAAAACTGGCTTATTTTTTATACATACTGTTTATTTTAATCAGGGTATTTCTGCACGTCCCCTCGAAAAGGTTGAATAGTGAAATTAGAAACGTTATTTATTCTGAGATAGCCTTTCGTTGAGCCAATTTCTGAATAATGGCATCCATGTCAACTTGATCTTCCTGTTTATTAAACTCTTAATGGCCATACAAATTGATGTGCTCCCAGCAATGGGAGAAATTTGTTTTAGTACGTCTGAATCTTGCCCCTGCTTTTCTTTATAGTTTAGCATCCTTGATAATATTCTGGCATTGTAATAAATCGATACAGTTAAGGGTTTCGCCAACATTTTGACAGAAACAATTCACCTTCTTAATCACCGTTTTTATTACTAAAAATCTCTTTGCATATACCCAATATTAAGACGCTTGTAATCACGGCAAGTGAATAAACATTAGTGTATGAAAATGAATTTGGTTTTGATATTGGAAATAAAATAGGCGATAAGCATATACCTATTAGTATATAGAGAACCAATCTAAATAATAGACTTTTTAACCATCTTGTTAATAATGTCATTAAAAAGGTGATAAAAAAAAATATAAGAAAATAGAAACCGCCAAATTGTAAGATGAATGGGACGAGGTCCGATAGACTAAAATCCCATAGGAAATCCGTTGGGTATATTTTTGAATCATAGACAAAGAAAAAGGAGGAAGACAAGAAAATAGCAGAAATAATAGAAGCCCATAAATTTGCCTTTAACTGATTAGTTAATTTTCTTGTCTCCATATTTTTATTCCCCTCGTTTTGTGTTCTATCTTTGCAGTCTGCGTAATCGGATCATGTTAAAGATATATCGATTCTCTCCAAAAAATTTATACTCAGGAATGCTTAATGCTGTTGAACCAGATCCATCAAGCACTACAGCATTTTTCGAATCTAATCCTATTTGCAGAAGGATTGATTTTACCGCTGGGATATTGATCCGCTCTGGACTAATTATTAGATATCCGAATCTTTTGCTTGTTTCATCAAAAGCCATAAACGTTCTTTGGGAGGGTCCATAATATGCTAAATCACTTCCCCAATCACTGCTTTCCAAACCAATCCCCCCAATTGCTTCTCTAACTTGAGGAAATTTATTTTTTACCTCGGTGATATTTTTTGCGTTCATTGTATCCCCGAAGTAAAAGTTACCTTCTTGATATACTACAAATGTTTTTCTACTTTCCTGTTTTGATGCACTTCCATTATAATTATGATTTTCCCCTGTACCTTGATCATTATAAGACCATGCGATAGAATCGCCTCGCTTCGGAGGACTTGTGTAATTGCCGACAAAGAATCCCCCGTTTATTCCTGAATAATTTGTTTGTGATATGGGCTTATTAATAGTTTCTGTCTTAATGTTGTTCAATGGAGTTTCAATCATTCTAACTTTAAATTGGGCAGAACCAACAATTACTGTAGGCTCTTTATAAGAGTACAATTTTGTCATTTGTTTGTCATCCCCTAATAATAATTTTAGTGTTTTCAGCTAGCTTTTTCTGATAACACATTGTTAGCATATGGGGGTAAAATTAATTCGAGGGTGTGTATATAACAAAGAAGCCAAAAATAGATATTAACCCGTTTAAAAAAGAGCTACTTTATTCACTATTGATAGCGTTCTTAAATTAATTTATAGCAATTTTGTGGTATTCATTTTTTTCAATCTTAAATAATCGGGCGCGATTGTTGCACTAAGTTATGCCAGAATCGGTCCAGTTGTTGCACACCCCAAACAATAACCAACAAGGGGAATAAAAAAAAGATGACTCAACCAAGTGTGAAAATAAAAAAGATATGGGTTGATGATAACGATAGTTTCTTTGAACTAAGTTTAGATTTCTGGACAGGTCGTTGCAGCATGAACCTCAATATATTTACTGATAATGAAGAACTAGAAAAGTTAAATGAAGGAGTAATGGATTTAGCCAATTTTAAGCAAAAGGAATTTCTGTGGATTACTGGGGAAGATGTAGAAAATGTGAGTCATTTTTTATCTATGCGATTCTTTTTGTGTGGGAATCGAGGTTATGTAGGTGTTGAGGTAACTGCCGATAATAAACTTGAAAGCCCTTATAGTGTTCGTGCGACTTTTTTTCTCGTAACTGTCCTCAGTCAAATAGATGATCTTACAAGAAAATTGGGAAGTTTTATTAAAGATGAAATTTGTGAGCTGGAAAGTCTAATTCGATTTTTTGAATAATGAGATCAACATCACTCTTTAACATACAAAACCCACTTTAGGCATACTCCGGCCTAAAGTGGGTTTCGTTGATTAATATTCCAATGTAGACGTATCCCCTTCAGGTAAACCGAGCTCACGTGCCTTCAACAGACGACGCATGATTTTACCGCTTCGGGTTTTTGGAATCTTGTTGCTGACTTCGACTTCTCGAGGAGCAGCATGAGCACTCAAGCCTGTTTTGACGAATTGGCGAATGTCTTCCAATAATTCATCGGATTCTTCATAACCCTCGTTCAATGAAATAAAGGCTTTGACGATTTCACCTCGTTCAGGATGCGGTTTACCGATCACGCCCGCTTCTGCGACCGCTTCATGTTCAATTAGCTTACTTTCGACTTCAAACGGACCGACTCGTTCACCGGACGTATTAATGACATCATCAACACGGCCTTGGAACCAGAAGTAACCGTCTTCGTCCCGGTAAGCACTATCGCCAGAAACATACCATCCGTTAACAAAGTAACTTTGATATTTCTCAGGGCGATTCAAGATTTTACGCATCATCGCCGGCCAACCTTCTCTAATGGCTAAATTGCCCATTTGGTTCGGTGGCAACTCATTTCCTTGATCATCGACGATGGATGCTGTCACACCTGGAATTGGTTTTCCCATTGATCCTGGTCGAATATCAACGGTTGGATAGTTACAGATTAGCTGTGCACCGGTTTCTGTCATCCACCAAGTATCGTGGATCCGTAAGTCAAACGCTTTCATTCCCCAGTGAATGACTTCTGGGTTTAATGGTTCTCCGACACTCATGATATGACGTAGGCTGGATAAATCATGCTTCTCAATCTCATCTTTCCCAGCACTCATCAACTTACGAAATGCGGTCGGTGCTGAATACCAAACAGTCACATTATAACGGTCAAGTGCACCGTACCAAGCATCTGGACTGAAGCGTCCACCGACAACCACATTGGTAACCCCATTTAACCAAGGTGCAAAGATTCCATAACTCGTACCGGTTACCCATCCCGGATCTGCGGTACACCAATACACATCACCATCTTGTAGATCAAGCACCCATTTTCCCGTTTGGTAATGCTGAATCATCGCATGATGTACATGATAAACACCTTTTGGCTTTCCTGTTGAGCCGGAAGTATAATGAAGCACCAAACCATCTTCTAAGTCTACCCACTCAATATCGAACTCTTCGCTCGCCTGCTTCATTTCTTCGTGATAATCAATATAGCGACCATCGGCTTCTATATTCTCACCGACCAATACGACCTTTTCTAATTTCGGCAAATCATTTTCAGGTACACGACCAAGTAAATCGGGTGTCGTCACAAGCACACTCGCTTCACTATCCTCTAAACGGTCCTTCACTGCTTGCTCCATAAATGCCTCGAATAACGGGCCTGCAACCGCTCCCACTTTTAAGATCCCAAAAAAGCTCGCGTAAAACTCTGGGGATCTCGGCATAAACATGAACACACGGTCACCTTTCTGAACCCCATGCTCTTGAAGAACGTTCGCAAATTGGTTACTCATTTTCTTTAATTGATCAAATGTATAAGATTCTTTTCGATCAGGTGACTCATAGTAGAGTGCCACTTGGTCTTTCTTTCCCGCCGTTTCCGCATGGCGATCAATGGCTTCATAGGCCATATTCACTTTGCCCGTTTCATACCAAGAGAATGCTTTTTTCGCTTCCTCCCAGTCGAAATTATTATACGTCTCCGCATAGTCCATTAAATTATGTTGTCCGGCCTCTGCTTTTAACACTTGTTCACTCATCGGATCACCTCTTGTTTAAATTGATTATTCATTATCATACAAATATTCTAAATTATTTATGTTTTCATTGTATAAAAGAAAATTGACTTTGAAAAGAAAAACAATTGGTTCGCGGTTATGACTGACACAATATGTCAATGGACTCATTGTGTTTACCAACATTTTGTGGTAATATTTTTAATTATCAAATTAATTTAAACATCTTAAGAGGTGAAATGAAAATGAAGCTCTATTTATCAGTCGATATGGAAGGTATTACCGGATTGCCTGATCATACGTTTGTCGATTCACAATTACATAACTATGAACGAAGTAGAAAAATTATGACAAAAGAAGTTAATCATGTAGTTGAGCAAGCTTTTGAAAAAGGGTGTCAGTCCCTTTTGGTCAATGACAGTCACTCAAAAATGAACAACCTTTTAATTGATGAGCTTCATCCGGAGGCTGATTTAATCACAGGAGGTGTCAAGCCTTACTCCATGGTCCAAGGACTTGATGATTCCTTTGATGGCGCAATGTTTCTTGGTTACCATGCACGAGCTGGGCAACCAGGCGTCATGTCACATTCGATGATCTTTGGCGTTCGTAATTTTTATATAGACGATATGGAGATTGGAGAGTTAGGCTTCAATGCCTTAGTTGCCGGTTATTACGATGTTCCAGTACTTTTAGTTGGTGGCGACGACCGTGCTGCTGCCGAGGCGGAAGCATTAATTCCTCACGTAACGACTGCTGCCGTTAAGGAGAGTATTACGCGCTCAGCTGTGAAATCGCTATCATTAAAAAATGCAGGTGAATTACTGGAAAGAAAAACAGAAGAAGCCATTAACAATCGTTTTCAAGTCAAACCTTTGACACCACCGAAAAATCCAACGTTGCGTATTGAATTTGTGAACTATGGACAAGCAGAGTTGGCGGCATTTATGCCAGGAACAACAATAGAACCAAATAGTTGCATCGTTAAATTTGAAGCGAAAGATATTTTGGAAGCTTACAGAGCGATGATTGTCATGACAGAATTAGCGATGCAAGCAACCTTTTCCTAGGAGGTTAAATTATGATTCGTTATATCCTCAAGCGATTTTTCATGATGATCTTAACGATTTGGATTATCGCCACACTGACTTTTGTATTGATGAACGCCATTCCAGGTTCTCCGTTTAACGAAGAAAGAACTTCCAATGAAGCGGTCCAAGAGAATTTGGAACGGCATTTTAATTTAGACGAACCTCCTATTGTGCAATATTTTATTTACTTAAAATCGATTGCAACATTAGACTTCGGACCATCTATCAAAAAACCGAATGATACGGTTAATGATTTACTGGCACGAGGATTTCCGATTTCAGCAGAGCTTGGAATCATCGCTATTTTAGTAGCATTGGTCTCTGGAATTATTTTAGGGGTATTAGCCGCTTTGCGTCATAACGGAATCATCGATTACCTTGCGATGATGATCGCCGTACTCGGCATTTCCATTCCGAACTTTGTGTTAGCGACATTGTTGATTCAACAATTAGCCGTAAACGCAGGTTTCTTCCCTGTCGCTACATGGCAATCTCCGATGCATATGATTCTTCCGACACTCGCATTAGCGACTGGGCCAATGGCGATCATTGCCCGGTTAACACGGTCGAGCATGTTGGAAGTGTTGACGCAAGATTACATTAAGATGGCACGTGCCAAAGGATTAGCCCCATACAAAGTCGTCATAAAGCACGCACTTAAAAATGCATTAATGCCTGTCGTGACAATTATGGGAACCTTATTGGCGGGCATCCTGACAGGAACTTTTGTCATTGAGAAAATCTTCGCGATTCCTGGAATGGGTAAGTATTTTGTCGAGAGTATTAACCAGCGGGACTATCCGGTCATTATGGGCACAACCGTCTTTTATAGTGCATTTCTCGTGTTCGCCTTATTTTTAGTTGATATTGCATACGGGTTGTTAGACCCTCGGATTAAACTGCACAAGGAAGAGGGGAATTAGGCATGAAATCACATACAACACAATCACACGACCACATCGATCCAAATTCAAAAGAGATTCCCCTCGATTGGTTTAAACCATTGGAAGGATCAAGTGACTCATCCAATACCGTTGTTCGTCCTTCACTCTCCTATTGGAAGGACGCCTGGATTCGTCTTCGTTCCAATTACATAGCAATGGGTGGACTGATTTTTCTCATTCTATTAGGAATCATGGCGATCATCGGTCCATACTTAACACCTTATTCAGTTAGTGAAACAAGCTTGGCAAATCAAAACCAACCGCCTTCCTCGACCTATTGGTTTGGGACAGACAATCTTGGTAGAGACGTCTTTACACGGACATGGTATGGCGCTCGGATTTCTTTATTCGTCGGCATTATGGCTGCCCTCATTGATTTTACGGTTGGTGTCATTTACGGAGGTGTCTCAGGCTATAAAGGCGGAAGAACCGATAATCTTATGATGCGGATTGTCGAGATATTATACGGATTACCTTATTTACTCGTCGTTATTTTGTTATTGGTTGTTTTAGGACCGAGTCTTTCAACGATTATTTTGGCACTGACGGTTACGGGTTGGGTAGGTATGGCCCGGATTGTCCGTGGACAAGTTTTACAGATCAAAAACTATGAATTCGTCCATGCATCAAAGTCATTTGGCGCAAAAACGAGTCGGATTATCCGGAAAAATTTATTACCGAACACAATGGGACCAATCATCGTTCAAATGACGTTGACGGTACCTACAGCCATCTTTGCAGAAGCCTTTTTAAGCTTTTTAGGTCTAGGCGTCCAGTTTCCTTTCGCTAGTTGGGGTGTGATGGCTAATGATGCGTTGACAACGATTTTGTCTGGGCATTGGTGGCGCTTATTCTTCCCAGCATTTTTCATCTCGGCAACCATGTTTGCCTTTAACGTACTAGGTGATGGCTTACAAGATGCCTTAGACCCGAAACTCAGGAGGTAACCTCTATGGAAAAAATTCTTGATGTAAACGACCTTCATGTCACATTTTCAACTTATGGTGGGGAAATCAAAGCTGTTCGCGGCGTCGATTTCGAACTTCATGAAGGTGAAACACTGGCAATTGTCGGCGAATCCGGTTGCGGAAAGAGTGTGACAGCAAACAGTATCATGCGCTTAATCCCATCACCGGCCGGTAAAATAGCAAACGGTGAAATTATCTTTAAAGGTAACGATTTAGCTAAAGAAAGTGATAAAAACATGCGAAAAATACGCGGTGTAGATATTTCGATGATTTTCCAAGATCCAATGACCGCGTTAAACCCGACGTTAACAATCGGTAACCAATTGACGGAAGGCTTAAAACAGCATAAAAACGTATCTCGAAAAGAAGCTGAGCAAAAAGCTTTGGAAATGCTCGACTTGGTAGGAATTCCGAATCCGAAAGAGCGACTCAAGCAATACCCTCACCAATTCAGTGGGGGGATGCGCCAGCGGATTGTGATTGCAATCGCTTTAATTTGTGAACCTGATCTCTTGATTGCCGATGAACCAACGACAGCACTTGACGTCACCATTCAAGCGCAAATTTTAGAGTTGTTTGAAACCATCCAAGAAGAAACGAATGTCGCGATTATTTTGATTACACACGACTTAGGCGTTGTCGCGAAGGCTGCCGACCGCATTGCCGTCATGTACGCCGGGAAAATTGTTGAATCAGGAACAAAATATGAAGTTTTCTATCAACCTAAACACCCCTATACACAAGGACTACTGAATTCGATACCACGGCTGGACCAAAAAGGAGAAAGACTGGAACCGATTGACGGCACACCACCAGATTTGTTCTCTCCACCGGTTGGATGTCCATTTACCGCCAGATGTCCACATGCCATGTTTGTATGTGAAAAGGTATACCCTCTCCGTCACGAGCCTAGTGAAACGCATTATGCAGATTGCTGGCTATATGATGAGAGAGTTCATACACCAAATGTAACGAATAAAAAGGAGGAAACAACGTGAAAAAATGGTTGGTATTATTATTCATTCTGATGTTTACATTTCTAGTCGCTTGTACTACTGGTAATGATGAAAGTTCAGAGGGGGATTCGGGTTCCGAGGATTCAAACACAGAAGAATCGTCAACAGATCAAGAAGAAGCAGAATCGGATGAGGAATCATCGAGTGAAAGTAGCGGCAAGGTTCTCCGTCTAAATAACGGAAGCGAACCGACATCCTTTGATCCACCTCAAGGATTCAATGCGATCTCTTGGAATGCACTGAACAACTTAATGGAAGGGTTAACGCGTTTGGATGAATCCCATCAACCATCTGCTGGTATTGCAGAAGATTGGAATATCTCAGATGATGGATTGGAATATACCTTCACATTGCGTGAAGATGCCAATTGGTCGAATGGTGATCCGGTAACTGCGGAAGATTTCGTTTTTGCCTGGACCCGTTTATTAGATCCAGATGAAGCATCTCCAGCTGCTTTTCTCGGTTATTTCATCGAAGGTGCTGAAGCATTTAATAAAGGCGAAGGAAGCGCCGATGACCTCGGCTTGGTCGCTGAAGATGAGAAAACATTTAAAGTAACATTGAATGCACCGACTGGATTTTTCCTTGATTTAGTTTCAAATCCTGCTTTCTTCCCAGTCAACAAAGCGGTTGTCGAAGAAAATCCAGATTGGCATGCTGAAGCCGATTCCTTTGTTAGTAACGGGCCATTCACTTTATCTGAATGGGAGCATGAGAGTCATTTTACGTTTAAAAAGAACCCAGAATATTGGGATGCAGAGAATGTCGAGTTAGAAGAGGTTCGCTGGGCGATGGTCAATGAAGAAAACACAGAGTATCAAATGTATGAAAGTGGTGAGTTAGATACATCTGCCATTCCATCTGACTTAGCTGAACAATTATTGGATAGTGACGATGCGTACTTCGTCGATCAGGCAGGTACTTACTTCTACCGGTTTAATGTAGAAATGGAACCTTTCCAAAATGAGAAGATCCGTAAAGCGTTCGCTAAAGTAATCAACCAAGAAGAAATCGTTCAATACATTACAAAAAATAATGAAGAACCAGCTAAAGGGTTCGTTGCTCCAGGATTTACAGATGCTGATGGAAATGACTTCCGTGAAGAGAGCGGCGATCTATTAACGCATGACCCTGAAGAGGCACGCCAGCTTCTAAAAGAAGGTATGGAGGAAGAGGGTTACGACGAATTACCGGAAGTTGTTCTTTCTTATAATACAGACGATGCTCACCGAGCGATCGCTGAATATATGGCTGAGATATACAGTGAAGAATTAGACGTCGATGTAACGTTAGAGAATACGGAATGGAATGTATTTCTAGAAGACCAAAAAAGCTTGAATTTACAGTTCTCTCGTAGTTCTTTCCTAGCGGATTATGCCGATCCAGTTAACTTCTTGGAAAGCTTTGTAACGGATTCTTCCATGAACCGTACAGGGTGGTCAAACGAACAATATGATGAGTTGATCGCCAATGCGAAAAACGAATCCGATGAAGAGAAACGTTATGAGTACCTCTATGAAGCTGAACAAGTTTTATTTGATGAATTACCACTTTTCCCAATTCACTTTTATAACCAAGTCGGACTACAAAAACCTGAAGTTTCAGGGATCGTACGACATCCTGTAGGTTATTTGGAATTGAAGTGGGCTTCGAAAGAGTAATGGATTCAAGTGAATCAAAGGGGAGTAATCGAACACTCCTCTTTGATTTCATTATTTCACCGAAGGAGTCACGATATCATGCTACCTAAACCTTTAAAACATGGGGACACGGTTGGGGTGATCGCCCCGGCTAGCCCGCCAAATATCGAAAACTATAAAAAATCAATAGCATTTATTGAAAGCTTTGGATTATCTATTCAAGAAGGAAAACATCTTAAAAACGTTCATGGCTATTTAGCCGGAACGGATGATGAAAGATTAGAAGACTTGCATGACATGTTTGCAGATGATTCCATTAAGGGAATTATTTTTGCAGGTGGAGGTTATGGAACAGCCCGTATTGCCCACCGGCTAGATTACGAGTTGATTAAAAAGAATCCGAAAATCTTTTGGGGCTATAGCGACCTGACTTACTTGCACACAGCTATACGCCAAGAAACGGGGCTCGTTACATTCCATGGACCGATGCTAGCGTCAGATGTCGGTAAGGAAGATTTCCATCCATTGTCCAAAAAGCAATTCAACCAATTATTCGAACCGACTTTTCTTGTTTATGATGAATCCATTGCACCTTTAGAAGTGATTGCAGAGGGGAAGGCTGAAGGAGAAATTGTTGGTGGTAATTTAACGTTAATTGCAAGTAGTCTCGGTGGTCAATATGAGTTGGACACAAAAGGGAAGTTACTGTTAATTGAAGACGTTGACGAAGAACCTTACCGGATTGATGGCTATCTTGCCCAATTAATGCATGCTGGAAAATTAGAAGAAGCGGCTGGAATCATCGTTGGTGATTTTAATAACGCAGTACCAACCAGAAATCCATCTTTATCATTAGAGACCGTTCTTGATGATTATTTTCGTCAGCTGGGAAAACCAGTCATGAAAGGGTTCCAGATCGGTCATTGTCAACCTCATTTCGCTATACCGCTTGGAACTCGTGCACGATTATCAACTGAATCGAAAACATTAACCATTCAACCAGGTGTTACTGGCTCATCGAATGACTCAGAAAGTAGGCTATAAACCAATGCGGGTTCAAAATATAGAAACACACCATATAAAAATACCATTAAAAAAACCATTCAAAACAGCATTGCGGACAGTTACTGTTGCTGAATCCGTTTATGTAAAAGTGACGCTCGACAACGGCATCATCGGGTACGGCGAAGCACCACCAACCCATGTCATCACCGGTGATTCGCTTCACAGTATCGATTATGCCATCAACCAAATCTATCAACCACTTTTAATTGGAAAGTCGATTGATCAATTAGAAGAAATCATGCAAATTATACAGCAAGCAATGATCCGCAATACGAGTGCGAAGGCTGCTTTAGACATCGCCTTATACGATTGTTTTGCCCAGCAGACAGGTTTACCGCTATATAAACTACTTGGTGGTTATCGCGACAGACTGGAAACGGATTATACGGTCAGTGTCAATGAACCTCGTGAAATGGCCGACGATGCACAGCAATATATTAAGGACGGTTTTAATCTATTAAAAATTAAAGTAGGAAAAGATGAAATCGCCAAGGATATTGAGAGAATAAAAGCCATCCGGGATAATGTCGGTGATCAACCGACAATCCGGCTTGATGCAAACCAAGGTTGGTCGGTAAAAGAAGCCATTTTTGCGATTCGTAAAATGGAAGATTTAAATTTAAACATTGAACTTGTCGAACAACCCGTCAAATACCATGATTTAGAAGGGCTAAAACAAGTGACTGAACATACAGAAACACCGATCATGGCAGATGAAGCCGTCTTTACATCCATTGATGCCAGACGAGTATTGGAGATGAGAGGTGCTGATCTGATTAACATTAAGCTAATGAAAGCAGGAGGCATCCACGAAGCACTTAAAATCAACCGACTCGCTGAAGCATACGGTGTTCCGTGTATGGTCGGTAGCATGATTGAGACCAAGCTCGGCATTTCAGCCGCCGCACATTTCGCAGCAAGTCAACCGAATATCACACGCTTTGATTTTGATGCACCACTAATGCTTAATGATGACTTAATCAATGGTGGCGTAACCTATGACCGAAACCATATCTATTTATCAGCACACCCTGGATTAGGGATTCACTCGATACATCAGCAGTCCAGTGAAAGGGAGGAACGATAACATGAACGAACAACAAACAACCTGGGTAGTCGATGTTCCAGTAGCAACTATTTGGACAAGTCCATCTTCCCCGAGGGAAATTGATCGGCCTGGTATATCCAATCCGGTTTTATTAGATGATTGGTACAATGCATTGAATTTTGAATTACGTAAAGGTCTTTGCGATGACAATCTTGTGCAATCACAATTACTGTATGATGAAGAAGTCATTCTAGAGGAAACTAACGGGGATTGGTCAAAAATTATAGCGACCAAGCAGCCTTCCGGAAAAGATGAACGCGGCTATCCGGGATGGGTCCCGACTAAACAACTCAAAGAAGTTAAGCGTGAATTATGGAACCGAGAAGAAGTTGCTGTCGTCACCAAAAAACAAGCGAATTTAATCGATCATAAAGACGAACCTATTTTTGAATTAAGCTTTATGACCTACTTGCCGATCATTGAACACGAAGAGCTAAAAGTAAAAGTTCAAACACCATCCGGTGAAGCTTGGTTATATAAAAAGGACGTACTGATCACTTCATCCATTCACGACCTTGACCAAGGTAGTGGAAAGGAGATTGTTGAAACCGGCAAGCAATTTTTATCCCTTTCATACTTTTGGGGCGGCATGAGCGCCTTCGGTTATGATTGTTCCGGTTTTAGCTACAATATGCATAAAGCGCATGGATATGAAATTCCACGAGACGCAAGTGACCAAGCAAAAGAAGGTGTCGAAGTTCCGAAAGATAAACTTGAAATCGGCGACTTGCTGTTTTTCGCCAAAGAAGAAACACCAGAAAAAATCACTCACGTTGGCATTTATTACGGAGACGACAAAATGATTCATGCACCGATGACCGGTAAAGGAATCGAGATCATTCCATTAAAAGGAACGAAATACGAGAAAGAATTCCGTATCGCACGAAGATATCATAAAACACCGGGGGAATAAGTAAATGAGCTATCGACCAATTTTGGAAGTAAAAGATCTAAAAAAACACTTTGGTGTAGGCGGTGGGCAAACATTAAAAGCAGTGGACGGGATTTCATTTGAAGTCTACAAAGGAGAAACATTTGGTCTCGTTGGAGAATCAGGGTGCGGTAAATCAACTGCTGGGAGAACGTTACTCACCCTCTATCCAAAAACCGATGGTGAAGTTCTTTATGATGGCGAAGATGTTCATGAAATCTCCGAGAAAAATCGTTTACACTATTTCCGGAAGATGCAAATGATTTTTCAAGATCCTTATGCATCATTAAATCCCCGGTCTACTGTCAAAGAAATCATTGCTGAACCAATGGAAGTCCATGGTTTGTACAAAAATAAAAAAGAAAGACATGATCGTATTTACGAATTACTGGAAGAAGTAGGATTAAACCGTGATCATGCTACTCGTTATCCCCATGAATTCAGTGGCGGGCAACGACAACGAATTGGCATTGCACGTGCATTAGCATTAGAACCTGAATTTATTATCTGTGATGAACCAATTTCAGCACTCGATGTTTCCGTACAAGCGCAAATCATCAATTTATTGGAACGTCTACAAGAAGAAAAAGGATTAACATTCTTATTTATTGCCCATGACCTATCCATGGTGCGACATATTTCAGATCGAATAGCTGTGATGTATCTGGGACATATCGTTGAATTGACAGATAGTGAGCGCCTTTATGAAAAACCGCTTCATCCATACACACAAGCCTTGTTATCTGCTGTTCCGATCCCCGACCCGAAAATCGAAGAACAACGATCTCGTGTCATTTTGAAAGGTGAATTGCCAAGTCCGATTGATCCACCTTCTGGCTGCGTTTTCCGTACACGTTGTCCATTCGCCCGTGATGTCTGTGCAGAACAAACACCAAAATGGCTTGAAGCAGAAGAAGGACGCTATGTAGCGTGTCATTTATATGATCCGCAATTCTTTGAAATGACACCAGAAGAACTCAATCAAACGATTGTGCCAAAGTAACGAAGGAATAGGTAAACTCGTTAAAGTGGAAGAGCAGTCAATCCATGCTATACTAGATGGTGAATTGATTTCAGCAACTTAGATCGCTTTAGGAGGATAAGTAATGAACGTATTTACCATCGTAGGTAGCCTTAGGGAAAAATCGTACAATATGCACTTAGCTAAGGCTATGCAACAAAGATATTCGGATAAGATTTCATTAGACATCGCCGAATTGAAAGACATTCCACTTTACAATCAAGATGATGAGCACAATCCGCCAGAAGCTGTTAAAACCTTCAAACAAAATATTAAAGAAGCGGATGCGGTGATCATTATTACACCTGAATACAACTGGTCTATTCCCGGTGTCCTGAAAAACGCATTGGATTGGGCTTCTCGTGTCGATAAAGTATTCATCGATAAAAAGGTGATGATTCTTGGTGCTTCGATCAGTACCGCAGGAACTTTACGTGCACAACTTCAACTAAGACAAGTGTTGAGTGCATTGAGAGCTAATGTACTTCCGCCAGGAGCAAATGAAGTAACGATTACTACAGCTCAAACGAAAATAGATGAAGATACAGGTGAAGTGACCGATCAAAATACACTCGAATTTCTTGACCAGAGAATAGAGTCGTTTATTGAATTTGTTGAAGGGAAATAAAATTATATTCTTATAAAGAACAGAAAAACACCCGTAGTTGTTTACATCTTAATTAACTACGGGTGTTACTTTTTTATTAGTTTGTTAAGGTCCGTTGTTGATATTGTGATCCGCTACCGCTGGACGCTTTTACCCAAAGGGCATAAGGGCGACATCTGCGATAAATCGCAGTGTCTTCTTTACCGCGGGCACGGCTCGAGCCTCCTCGGCCCAAAACCATGGCCTGCGGGGTCTCGAGACTCGTGCTATTCCCGTGACGACCCGGATGGTCTAATGTCGACGTTGGTCACAGGACGTGACCGCTTTTAGTCGACCAGGAGTCGCCACCTTCGCTTCTCACAATTCAACAACTCAGTGTTACAACATTAGAAAGTCATCACTGAGCCTTAACAAAGCCTTTTACTAATGACAATCATTTTACCGCACAACGATTCGGACCAATTTCCATTTCTCTTCTTTCTTCTGGATCAGCGCTTTCTTTCCCCATATTTACTTGTCGGATACGTTCATGATCATTCGGTTGCGGCGGAAGGTTTTCAGTGACCATTCGTTGAAACTCTTCTGCATCTTCGACTTGTAATCCTTTATTTTTTTCATATAAGACACCTAATTTCTCTGCAACCGTTCCCTTCTCGTTCATTTCATCAATAGACGAATAATGGGCGGGTAATACGATCAGATCATCTGAAAAATCAGGGTACTTTTCGTATAGTGTGTTTCTTAAATCATTGACCCAGGCAGCTGCTTTACCTGCCAAGTCAGGGCGCCCGATTGACTCGATAAACAAAATATCTCCACTTAACAAGTACTGTTTATCAATTAGTAAAGAGGTCGAACCTTTCGTATGACCTGGTGAATAAACGGCTTGAATGCTAACTGGTGAATCGCCTATGGTTATTTCGGTTTCATTTTCGAGCGGCTCATAAGAGAATACCACTTCATCTGCATCCTCTGGAGGTAGCCAATACGTTGAATCCGTCTGATTAGCTAATTCATGTCCGCCTGATATATGGTCGGCATGCAGATGTGTGTCAATGACATGCTTGATTGTTACACCTTTCTCATCTGTAAAATTTATAAATTTATCTGTCATACGTGTCGGATCAATGATAACCGCTTCCTGATCTTTCATGACGACATACGACAGACAACCTTTTCCTAAACGGACAAATTGATATAATTCTCCGCCATCTGTTAAATTGCCAATCTTCACAGGCTCTAAATGCTCACTCCAAGCACGCATTCCTCCTTCGACCGAATAAACATTTTCATAACCCGCTTCGATTAGAGCTTTAGCCGCTTTCTGTGAACTGTTTCCTCGTGCACAAATAACAACGATCTCTTGGTCTTTACTTGGCAAATCTGAAGCAATCTGGTCGACCTGCCCATCCCAAGCAGAAAACGGATGATTCACGTATTGGAAATGATTACTTTCGACCTTCCAATCTTGAAAATCTTCCACACTACGTACATCCAGTAGCACCGTCGCTTCTTTGTTCAATACCTTTTTAGCCAACTCTTCTACGGATAAACGTTTCATTTTTTCTATCACCCTTCATTAGTATCTATACTTGTTTCATTCCACAAAATGAGTATATGTATGTATATGAAAACTATTTTAAAAAAAGGCTGCTCCCTAAGGAACAGCCTTAACTTTGAAAGAGGATAAAATTTAGTTGTTACTCTTCGTTACGTGCGGCACTACTTCTTAGTCTAGAACGAAAGTCAGATACTGGTAATGTTGCAACACCTTCTAAGCAAGAAATGCCCATGAATTTTTTCAAATCAACTGTGATACAGATTCCTGTACGTTGTAGATTTCGAATGGAATTGCCAGGGAAATAATCGCATACATCATCTCCACCAGGTCCTGGAGTAGAACCTCCCATTGTCACAGGAAGCAACAATTCAATTTCTGCACAGCAATTGTCTTTTACTTTATTGACACGGAAAATCGGTGATTCAAAACATTGAAAAACACGATTTCCTCCTACCATTGCTTGCAGGACACTTTGCCCGATAAACGGCTCACAAGTTCCTTCACAGTATAGAACGAATGGAACCGTATCATTCCCTCCAACATCCTGAGTTGGGGAAAGCAGGTCCTTAATGGATTGCTTACAACCATATTGACAATCGCCACCATTATTATTGGTAGCCGCTTGAGCTCTCACGATGTGTCTTAATGTTCTACAAACACAATCCTGATCGCCACAATGGCCGCCACATTCTCCACAATCGCCTTCGTTGAACGAAGGATCTAATTCATCTTCATAAAAACCCATATAATCACCTCTTAATTATTTGATTCACTACTACCTTATGTACCAGCTTCCCTTTGGTATAGGTGAGTCAAATAGGACAATCAATCATTTTCTCTATTTGTCGAAAACCGTCCAATTTTATCGTGATTTTTGGTATGATGATAAGACAATAAATTTTCATGAGTTGAATGGAGGATTTAGATGAATCAGCAAGTACCTTTTATCGCTGTTGAAGGACCGATTGGAGTAGGGAAAACCTCTCTTTCAAATAAAATAGCTTCTCATTTTTACTATCATTTATTACGGGAAATCGTCGAAGAAAACCCATTTCTCGAAAAGTTTTACGAGAATATTGAGGAATGGAGCTTCCAAACAGAGATGTTTTTCCTTTGTAATCGATATAAACAATTGGAAGACATTCAAAAGCATTATTTAAATGCTGGAAAACCGGTTGTTTCTGATTATCATATTTTTAAAAATACCATTTTTGCGAAACGTACATTGAAAGAAGACCAATACGAGAAGTACCGCAAAGTGTATGATATTCTCACCGAAGGGCATCCAAAACCAAATGTACTCATTTACTTAACGGCTAGTTTAGATACCTTAATTGAACGCATACAGCTTCGTGGCAGAGAAGTCGAACAAAATATCCAAGCTTCCTACTTAGAACAAATCAGACAAGATTATGAGGATTTTATGATTGAATTTGAACAGAACCACCCAGATATTCCAGTTATCCGTTTAGATGGCGACAAATTGGATTTCGTTAAGAACAACTCAGATCTGGATGAGATTCTCTCAATCGTTGAAAAACATATATTTAAAGGAGAAGTTATTTCATGAATCAACTAACGACATTTGGCATTCCGTCAAATGCTGTCATTACTGTAGCCGGAACTGTTGGCGTAGGAAAGTCTACTTTAACTTCAGCACTGGCCAATCATCTTGACTTCAAAACATCATTCGAAAAAGTAGACGGGAATCCCTATTTGGATCAATTTTATAAAGACTTTGAGCGTTGGAGTTTTCATTTACAAGTTTATTTCTTGGCAGAGCGTTTTAAAGAGCAAAAACGAATTTTTGAATACGGTGGCGGTTTTGTGCAAGATCGCTCCATCTATGAAGATACAGGCATATTTGCAAAAATGCATTACGACAAAGGAACAATGACCCCTACAGATTACGATACGTATAAAAATCTTTTTGATGCCATGGTCATGACACCATACTTTCCACATCCAGATTTACTCATTTATTTGGAGGGATCTTTCGAAGATATACTTGACCGAATCCAAGCTCGCGGAAGAAAGATGGAACAAGAAACACCTGTGGAATATTGGAAAGAGATGTACGAACGTTACGAACATTGGATCAACAATTTTAATACGTGCCCAGTAATGCGTGTGAACATCAATGATTATGATCTCTTGAATCATGAACAATCCATCGAACCATTGTTGGAACGAATCGGCAAATCGATTCAAACATCGAGAAAATTAATGCGATCATAACTTCATTTATTAATTCATAAATTGAGTAACAATCATATAAATAACTAGGCACTGACTTCGGTCGGTGCCTTTTTTATGCTAAATGTTGAAGATATGCTAATTAGTGTTGAAGGTTTTTAAATCAATGTTGAAGACGATCCAATTAATGTTGAAGAAGCTCATTTAAGTGTTGAAGACGAACTAATGAATGTTGAAGAAGTCCAAATAAGTGTTGAAGCAAAGCTAATGAATGTTGAAGCTTCTGAATGACGAGGAATTCGGGCAACCGTTGAAAGCTCCCTACAAATTAAAAACAGACTAGTCCTTATTCAAAAGACTAGCCTGCTTGGCTTGTAATATTATGGCGGAGGAGGAGGGATTCGAACCCCCGCGGGCCGCAAAGCCCCTGGCGGTTTTCAAGACCGCTCCCTTCAGCCAGGCTTGGGTACTCCTCCGTTTGGCTGACACTTTAAAAATATATCATATACGAAAAGTTTAAGCAACCGAATTAGCGATTTTTTTTGAAGAAAATTTATTTCCCTTTTATTTTATCGTAATTATGTCGTACTGGAATGTAGTTTTGATGGTTTTTCGAGAAAATACATTTATATAATCACCTGTAAAAAGAAGAGGGAGGAGGTGAATATACCTTCTCCCAATGCACAACCTATTTTCACTCTTCACCCGGTGCTGTAATCGTCTCTAAACCGCCCATATACGGTCGTAATACTTCTGGAACCGTAATTGACCCATCTTCTTCTTGGTAGTTTTCTAAGATGGCTGCAACTGTTCTGCCAATCGCCAATCCAGATCCATTCAATGTATGGACGCATTCTGGCTTCCCGCCTTGCTCACGACGGAAGCGAATACCTGCACGACGCGCTTGGAATGCCTCAAAGTTAGAACAAGAAGAAATTTCACGATAAGTTTCGTAGCTTGGAATCCAAACTTCAATATCGTACTTTTTAGCGGCAGTAAATCCTAAATCACCTGTACACATACTCATTACCCGGTAAGGAAGTTTCAACAATTGAAGTACTTTCTCCGCATTTCCTGTTAGATTTTCTAATGCTTCATACGACTCTTCAGGCTTCACGAATTGAACGAGTTCCACTTTGTTGAATTGATGCTGTCGAATCAAGCCACGCGTATCTCGACCTGCAGAACCCGCTTCAGAACGGAAATTTGCGCTGTATGCAACATATTTCTTTGGTAGATCATCGATATCCAATATTTCATCCCGATGATAGTTTGTTACTGGTACTTCTGCAGTAGGAATCATGAAATAATCAAGATCTTCTAACTTAAAGACGTCTTCAGCAAATTTAGGTAACTGACCGGTTCCTGTCAAGCTGTCACGATTAACAATCTGTGGTGGTAACATTTCCGTATACCCATGTTGATCGGCATGTAAATCCATCATAAAGTTCAATAAAGCGCGTTCTAATCGTGCGCCTAAGCCTTTATAAAAGACAAACCGGCTACCAGTCACTTTTGCTGCACGTTCAAAATCAAGGATATCCAATTCCGTTGCCAAGTCCCAATGTGGTTTCGGCTCAAAGCCAAATTCGCGAATCTTACCCCAGTCATGGTCCAACACATTGTCGTCTTCATCTTCGCCGACTGGAACGGACTCATGTGGAATATTCGGAATAGAGAGGAGTAGGTGATTTAACTTTTCCTCAACTTCCTTTAACTCGTGATCAATTGCTTTAATGCGATCGCCTACTTCACGCATCTCTTTGATTAAGTGGTCCGCATCCTGTTTTTCTTTTTTCAATTGTGAAATGTCTTTTGATACTTGATTCCGTCGTGCTTTCAATTCTTCGGTTTCTTGAATCAATGTGCGTCGTTTGCGGTCCATATCCTCAAAATGATCCAAATCAGATAAATCTTCGCCACGATGCTGTAGTCTTTTTTTAATCTCAGCAAAATTACTGCGCAAATATTTCAGTTCTAACATATAGAATCCTCCCTCATGAAATATAAAAAAGCCCGTCCCTGTAAATGAAGGGACGAGCTGTATACCCGCGTTACCACCCTTGTTGGAGAGTTCCTCCCAACTCGGAAGCTTTAACGGTGCTTGACCGGATTGACTTATGCATCGCTTTCGCCAATCAGCTCAAGGATGGATTCATAGCGGAGTTTCACTGGTTCACAGCAACCACCAGCTCTCTGAAGAAACGCTCACTATTACTAGTTCCTATCATTGCTTTTCAGTTCACTATTACCATTAATATATCGGTAGTATGCACATTTTGCAAGTCATTATGAAAATAAACCTTTTATGCTATCGAATAGACCGACAAAGAAATCACCAATCGTCTGGAATAATCGAACGAACCAGTTGGATTGCTCGACATCATCACTTGTGACAAGGGGAACGGAGATCGACTCTTGGTCTTGAGTATCGATGTTTCCGTAGTCATGGTCACCTGAATAAGTTAGCACCATACGTCCAACTTCTGTCCCTTTTTCAACTGGCGCTTTTAATTCCCCTTCTTCATTTAACATTTCTTCATCGAATTCGTAACTGACGGAATAGTTTTCTTGATCGCCGTTGCGTACCATTTTTTCAATCGCTTCAGCTGACTCTATTTGAACCGTATCTTGTTTGCCACGATAAACAGGGATTGTAGATTCACCTTCAATTTGGTGACCCGCTTCATACAATGTTTCCCTACTGAAGTCATTAAATCCGTAATCCAACAATTTCGCGGTTTGGTTAAACCGTTCTTCAATGCTATCCGTACGCATGACAACAGAGATCAATCGTGTATCATCTTGTTTCGCTGTACCAGCAAAGGAGTATCCTGCCAAATCGGTAAAACCTGTTTTTAATCCATCCATTCCTTCGTACGTAAATTGTTCGAAGTTTTGACTGTCCATCCCTGGAAGCATCCAGTTCCAATTGACCATTTCCTGGTCTTCAAATTCTTTTTTCGGAATACTAGAGATCTCTAATGCTTGGTCGAAATCATTTACGAGATGGTAAGCTAGCATCGCTGTCGAACGTGCAGACAGTAAATTAGTATCATCTGCTTTTGTGCCTTCCGGGTGTTTTCCATTTAAGTCTTTATTATCCAAGCCTGTAGAATTCACAAATTTAGCATCAGGCAAACCCATTTCTTCAGCCTTTTGATTCATGAGTTTCACGAATTCACCTTCTGAACCAGCAATTAACTCTGCTAAAGCAATGCTCGTTGCATTATCTGAATTGATTGCCATTGCTTCATATAGCTGCTCGACTGTATATTCATGATCCAAACGCAATCCTACGCCTGAAAATGAATTATTCGCGGAAATAGAGTACGCATATTCACTGATTTCTGTACGTGTATCCCAGCTGATCTCGCCTTCTTCAATAGCTTCCAAAACGAGATATTCTGTCATCATTTTTGTCATACTTGCTGGTGGCAAAGCTTCATCCGCGTTCTTCGCGTAAAGGACCTCTCCTGTAGCAGCATCAACCAATATAGCTGATTCAGCACTCAAGTTATCTAATTGGGCGTAAGTCTTTAGCGGACTCACCATAAAAGAAGCCATTAATAAAACAGTTGCCATCACGATAGCTGTTAACGATTTATATGTTTTAATCATCTGTTTTTTTCCTCCAAATAACGAACTTTTCTTTATGTAAATAGGATGAATACCTTTATTATTATACATGATTTCAGGTCATGAAACATTGGTAAAATATTATCATTTGTTAACATTTTTAGTATTTTTATCGACCTATGTGTTGATAAAAAAACATCCTTTGAGCCCGAGTTCTGACTCAAAGGATATTGACCTATCTAATCAAGTCTCATGATCTATTAAAAACTCTTTAATATCGAGATCATGCTCTTTCAAATCAATAATTTTTTCACTAGCATCTTCAAGTTGTACAAAAGGGCGGGCGGGCTCGGACTCATTCACAAAGACGACAGTGCCTTTTTGTTCATTTGATAGTTTTACCCGTGTGCCGACTTGCAGAGTCAAATAGTTTTGGATTAACGTTTCAATCGTCAAAACATCTAACTTACCTGCCTGTCGTTGCATTAGTTCTTCAACGACATGATAGATAGATTGCTTTTGTTGATATGCTCGTTCAGACATCATTGCATGGAAGGTATCGACAACACCAATCACTTTGGCGAATGGATGAATTTTTTCCGCCTTCACGCCGAGTGGATAACCCGAACCATCTATTCGTTCATGATGCTGTAAGACAGCGATTTTTACATCCTTACTAATGGATGACATGTGCTCGATCATCCGATAAGAAAGAACAGGATGCATGCGAATGTTTTCGGTTTCTTTCTCAGTCAATTCTCTATTCTTTAAATAGATGCCATCATGTTCAGAAACCATCCCCATATCGCTTAAATAGGCTGCTAATGCTATTTTTAAACGATCGCCTTGGCTATAGTCTAATTTCGTCGCTAAACTAGCTGATAATAACGCGATTGACACCATATGGTGATAAATATATCGCTGTTTATCACCATATTGATGTAGCTTTAAAAATAAGTTTCGTTGCTTTTCTGCCTGTTTCATTAAAGGGATCATAAGCTTCCGTACTTGTTGAATATTTAATCGATTGGTACGTTTTAAATCTTCGCAAATGGATTTTGTAATTTTGACAGCATTCATATAATAATCATCAAACGTCCAGTTCACTCGTTCATTCACTTCATTTTCCTTTTGATCCTCAGATGGTACTTCGCGCTTTTCAACGCGAAAGACATCTCCATTAACCAAGCGAGGTGCAACGTCTACGACTTGGATCTTAAATGTTTGTAAAATTTGGATATGAATCGGTTCAATCACTGTATTTTTCGGAATAAGTGGATGAATGGCATTGCCAATCACATCCTTCGTCAAGAGACAACCGGGTATCAGTTGGTCTGGGTGAACTTTCACGCGGATTCACCTCACATTATTTTTCTTCGCCTGAGTGGTCATCATCTTCTTCGACAACTTCCTCAATTTCATCAACAAGCTGTTCTTCTTTTTCTTCTACTGCTTCATCAATTTCTTCTTCCAATTCGTCTTCTACATCTTCTTTCTCTACCAAGGCAACCGTAGCTACGGATTCTTCCTCACCTAAGCGGATCAAACGGACACCTTGTGTATTCCGACTCGTTTGGGAAATTGTTTCCGAGCCCATACGAATGAGTACACCTGTTTCAGTAATGATCATCAAATCTTCTTCGCCAAATACAGGTTTAACGGCTGAAACATGACCGTTTCGATCGCTCAATCTACAAGTGAGTATTCCTCTACCGCCTCGGTTTTGTAGGCGATATTCATCTTCAGGGGTTCGTTTACCGAAACCTTTGGATGTAACGGTCAGTACTTCACTACCTTGATGTAAAATTTCCATTGATACAACTTCATCGTCTTCTCTTAATGTGATTCCTTTCACACCTGTTGCTGTACGGCCCATTGTTCGAACATCGGTTTCGTGGAAACGAATCGCCAATCCGTTTTTCGTTCCGATGATGATATCTTGCTCACCGTCCGTTAATCGTACAGAGATTAATTCATCGTCTTCACGTAAATTAATCGCACGTAGACCGCCTCGACGGATGTTTTTGTATTGATTCAACATTGTCCGTTTAGACAACCCATTTTTCGTTGTAAAGAATAGGGAAGACGCTTCATCATACTCTTGTACCGGAATGACGGCATTGATCCATTCATCTTGTTCAACTTCAAGCACGTTAACAAGAGGAAGTCCTTTGGCTGTCCGACTGAATTCAGGAATTTCATATCCTTTCGCCCGGTATACTTTTCCTTTATTCGTAAAGAACAGCAACGTATCATGTGTGGAAGTAGATAATAAATGCTCCACAAAGTCATCCTCATTCGTGCCCATGCCTTGAATACCGCGTCCGCCACGATTTTGTGAGCGATACGTCGTAAGCGGTAGACGTTTGATATAACCATGGTGGGTGAGTGTAATGACGATTGTCTCTTCAGGAATCAAATCTTCATCCTCGATAAAGTCTGTTCCACCGATAACGATTTCTGTGCGACGTTCGTCGTTAAACTGTTCTTTAATCGCTGTCAGCTCTTCACGGATAATTTCCAAAACTTTTTCATCGTCCGCTAAAATAGCTTTCAATTCTGCGATCAATTCCATGATCTCATTGTATTCATTTTCAATCTTCTCACGCTCAAGGCCGGTTAAACGCTGCAGGCGCATATCCAATATTGCTTGAGCTTGTTTTTCGGATAAGCCGTATTGTTCCATTAATCCTTCTCTGGCGATATCCGCTGTTTGAGATTTCCGGATTAATTCGATGACGGCATCCAGATGGTCCAATGCTACTCGGAGACCTTCTAAAATATGAGCACGTGCTTGCGCTTTATCCAATTCATACTGTGTACGACGTGTAATGATTTCACGCTGGTGTTCCAAATAGTACTCAAGTGTTTGTTTCAGATTCAATACTTTTGGTTCCCCGTTCACAAGAGAGAGCATGTTGATTCCAAAGGTTGTTTGCATAGCGGTTTGCTTGTAAAGATTATTCAATACGACATTGGCATTTGCATCGCGACGTAATTCCATCACAATACGCATACCGTCACGGTCCGACTCATCACGTAAATCGGTAATCCCTTCAAGCTTTTTATCACGAACTAGCTCAGCAATTTTTTCAATCAGTCTTGCTTTGTTCACTTGGAAAGGAATCTCACTGACGATAATTCTCGGCTTGCCGTTAACTTCATCAATATCAGCTTTTGAGCGAATCGTTATTGAACCTTTTCCTGTTTGAAACGCTTGTCGAATTCCGCTCCGGCCTAGAATTTCTCCACCTGTTGGAAAGTCTGGTCCATAGATATGGTTCTCCATCAATTCCTCAATGGTAATCTCTGGGTTTCTACTGACTGCCAATACAGCATCGATGACTTCACCTAGCTGGTGAGGCGGGATGTTTGTTGCCATTCCTACTGCGATACCGGATGCACCATTCACAAGCAGGTTAGGGAAACGAGCTGGCAATACGACTGGCTCTCGTTCAGCGCCATCATAGTTGTCCACATAATCGATGGTATTTTTATTGATATCTCTTAGCAGTTCCATCGAAATTTTGGACATTTTAGCTTCCGTATAACGCATTGCTGCAGCAGCATCGCCATCGACTGAACCAAAGTTACCGTGTCCATTGACCAACGTGTAACGATAGTTAAAGTCTTGGGCCATACGTACCATTGCATCATAAACGGCAGAATCTCCGTGTGGATGGTACTTACCGATCACCTCACCGACGATCCGGGCAGATTTTTTATATGATTTATCTGCATGCATTCCTAAATCGTGCATGGCATATAAAATTCTTCTATGTACAGGTTTTAAACCATCCCGGACATCAGGCAATGCACGTGAGACGATTACACTCATCGCATAATCCAAAAAAGACGTTCTCATCTCTTGACTTAAATTAATTTCTTGAACTCTTGGACGTTCTTGATCCAACGATAACTCCTCCTTGAATGAGTCAAAAGCCAGTCCGAATAAAAGCTTAATCATAATTACATGACCTCGTGTTCGATCATTGAGAGGGAGATCAAGCTCGTAACGCTAGGTGGGTCAATTCATCACTGCCACAAACCTATAGTCACACAGAAATCTCCTTTTGAAAGCTTTTATTCAAACGGCTTTAATCACTCGTTAAATATCCAAATTCTTAACGTATTGAGCATTTTTCTCGATAAAATCTCTTCGTGGTTCAACATGGTCACCCATCAACACATCAAATACTTCATCCGCTTCCATAGCGTCTTCCAATGTGACTTGCAGCATTGTCCGTGTTTCAGGATTCATTGTCGTTTCCCATAGCTGACTAGGATTCATCTCACCTAGACCTTTATACCGTTGTAGACCTGGTTTTGGGCTTTGTGGAAGTTCATCCAATACTTCTTCCATTTCTTTATCTGTATACGTATAATAAACCTTCTTGCCTTGCTGGATTTTATATAACGGTGGCTGGGCAATATAAACATAGCCATGTTCGACTAACGGTCGCATGTAACGATAGAAAAATGTCAGTAATAATGTTCGAATATGTGCACCATCAACGTCCGCATCTGTCATGATGACGACTTTATGATACCTTGCAAGCGAAATATCAAATTCTTCGCCAATGCCTGTCCCTAATGCTGTGATCATCATTCGAATCTCATTGTTGGAGAGGATCTTATCTAACCGCGCTTTTTCTACGTTGATAATCTTTCCTCGTAACGGCAAAATAGCTTGGAAGTGTCGGTCGCGTCCTTGCTTCGCTGAACCACCTGCTGAGTCACCCTCAACAATATACAGCTCACCCTTACTCGGATCTTTCGATGAACAGTCCGCCAATTTCCCTGGTAAACTTGAAACTTCCAAGGCGTTTTTACGGCGAGTGACTTCACGAGCTTTCTTTGCAGCAATACGTGCACGGGATGCCATCAAACCTTTTTCAACAATTTGTTTGGCAACTCTCGGGTTTTCAAACAAAAACTGTGTGAATTTCTCTGAGAAAGCAGAATTGGTAATCTGGCTGACTTCACTGTTTCCAAGTTTTGTCTTCGTTTGTCCTTCAAATTGCGGGTCAGAATGCTTAATCGAAACGATGGCTGTTAACCCTTCTCGGACATCTTCACCAATAAGGTTTGGATCACTTTCTTTATATAAATTATTTTTACGGGCATAATCATTGATCACACGGGTAAGTGCTGTTTTGAAGCCTTGCTCGTGTGTTCCGCCTTCCATGGTATGGATATTGTTCGCAAAGGAGTAAATATTGCTGTTGAAACCATCGTTGTATTGAATGGCAAATTCAACGACGACATTGTCAATCTCATTTTCTCCATAGATAGGCTCATGAAGAGCTTCACGAGTCCGATTTAAATACTCTACGTACTCTCGGATTCCACCTTCGTAATAGAACGAATCTTTTTCTTCATCTGTTCGTTTGTCTTCAATGGAAATCCGCAACTTTTTATTTAAGTAAGCAAGTTCTCTTGTCCGGTTGACTAATGAATCATAAGAGAATTCAAGTGTTTCAAAGATTTCACTGTCTGGTTTGAAGTGAATTTTTGTACCGGTAAGGTCCGTCTCACCAATGACAGACAACTCACTTTGAGGAACACCTCGTTTATAGTCTTGGTAATATAGCTTCCCATCACGATGGACGTAAACTTCCAATGATTCAGACAGAGCGTTAACAACAGAAGCACCTACGCCATGAAGGCCGCCTGAAACTTTATACGTATCGCTATCAAATTTACCGCCTGCGTGAAGTACGGTTAAAATAACTTCTACGGCCGGCTTTCCGACTTTTTCTTGTATATCGACGGGAATACCTCGGCCATTGTCAGTGACGGAAATACTGTTATCTTTTTCAATCGTAATTTCAATATGATCACAATAGCCTGCTAACGCTTCATCGATACTGTTATCGACGATTTCCCACACGAGATGATGCAATCCTCTTTCACTTGTTGAACCGATATACATACCAGGTCTTTTGCGGACGGCTTCCAACCCTTCCAATACCTGAATCTGACTAGCTCCATAATCATTTGGTTTGTTGATTTGATCTTCCATCGACATTATCTCACCTTCATTTTCTATAATTGCTGCTACCTGACTTAATCCGAATCTTCCATTACGTCATCAACACTATCCAAGAAGTCTGCTATTTGAGCTCGCTTAGAGAGCGTCGAAACAGATAGTGAACTGAAATAGATATGATCGACGGTAATGACAATTGATTTTGCTTCTTCATAAGCCGAATCGGTGACATTATTTTCTTTACGCTGGTTATAAATCATTTCTTCAATAATCGTTGATGAGTTGAAGAGGCTGTAATCGACCATTGCAACCACTTCTTCGGTACGGATGACGTTATCATCTCCAATATGAACAAACATAAATAAATTCCCCTCTCAAACTGTCGATCTACTTACCGATCCAGTCCATTGTTCTCGACTAGCTTTCCTTCATGGATTGTAAAAATTTCTGCTTCGCGAATCGTTTCATGGGCAATTCCATCAATATTCGTTGTCGTAACAAATGTCTGGACCTTCCCTTGAATCGCATTGAGTAAGTGGGATTGTCGGTAATCATCCAATTCGCTTAGTACATCATCCAGCAACAGGACTGGATAATCACCAACCTCTTGATAAATCAACTCAATCTCAGCAAGCTTTAACGATAGAGCAGTGGTACGTTGTTGGCCTTGAGAACCAAAGTGTTGGACATTCCGATCATTTACCGTAAAAACCAAATCATCCCGATGTGGTCCGATTAACGTCGTACCACGCTCAATTTCACTTTCTTCTTTTCGATTGAATTCCGTTAGATATGTATCTCTCATTTTCTCCATATCCATAGATTCTGATACATCTACCTTCGATAAGTAATCTATTTTAAGATTCTCTTGATCTCTACTAATTTGAAGATGAATCGGCACAGCCCATTCTCGTAATTTTTTCAAGAAACGAAACCGTCGAAATAAGATGGCGGCTCCATGTTCCGCCAATTGCTCTGTATAAATTTGCAGCATCGTCGTATCTTTCGTCCGCCTTCGTTGCA
The DNA here is from genome assembly GCF_007559355.1 of Allobacillus sp. SKP2-8. Classification (NCBI taxonomy): domain Bacteria; kingdom Bacillati; phylum Bacillota; class Bacilli; order Caryophanales; family Bacillaceae; genus Allobacillus; species Allobacillus sp. SKP2-8. Next base: position 29,393 of record NZ_VMHF01000011.1, read on the forward strand.
AATCTTTTAATAAAGCATTTCGTTGTTTTAATATTTTTTGATATTGATTTAAGTGATAAATATAAACAGGTTCAATTTGGCCGATTTCCATATCAATGAAACGACGTCTTTCTTGGGGGCTGCCCTTAACAAGATTCAAATCCTCCGGTGCAAACATGACAATATTCAAAGAACCGATATAATCACTCAATCGTTTTTGTTCGATATGGTTGAACTTCGCTTTTTTTCCTTTTGATGAGAATATGACCTCAAGGGGAAGGGAGCGATTCTTCTTAAAAACCCTTCCCTTTATTTTACCATACTCCGCGTCCCATTGGATTAATTCTTTATCCCTTGGCGTTCGATGTGATTTTGTGAATCCAAGAACATAAATGGCTTCCATTAAATTTGTTTTGCCTTGAGCATTTTCACCTAAAATTACATTCACTTTATGGTCGAAGTGAATCGTTAATCGATCGTAATTTCGGTAATTGACTAGAGATAATTCCTCAATGTACATGGTTGAAGCTCCTCGAATTATTCGCTGGACTTGGTGACTTCAAACGATCCAACGCCTTGTATTTCAACCAGGTCACCGGGCTTTAATTTTCTTCCACGGCGCTGATCTTGTTCATCATTGATGTAAACGGCAAATTCCGTTAAAAATAATTTAACCATCCCACCAGATTCAACGATATTGGCCAATTTCAGGAACTGCCCCAATGTAATCTGTTCGGTCGTTATTTCAATTGGTTCAGCCATTGTTTTCACTTCCTTTATTCTGCTACATGCCTATCCCTATATTTTACTAAAAATAAGGTGGAAAAGGAAATTAATCGTACTGTTTTAATTTCCTGATCTCACATCAGTAATTTGATTCGATGTGCAATTTATATTCTCGAGCTACTTTTTCTTCGGATAAAATTGGCTCGATATAAAAACCAGCCAAGAAAAAAGTCTTTCCCAGGCTGGTCGTAATTATTTTTTGCATTGGCTCTATTAAATCTTATTAATGTTATAGAACTGAGTCGTTGAATTGTGAGAAGCGAAGGTGGCGACTCCTGCGGGAAAAGCACGAGCCTCGAGACCCCGCAGGCCATGCTTTTAGGCCGAGGAGGCTCGAGCCGTGCCCGCGGTAAAGAAGACACTGCGATTGATCGCAGATGTCGCCCTTATGCCCTTTGGGTAAAAGCGACCACCGATAGCGAATCTCAATATTAACAACGGATTTTAACAGAGATTTGCATTAATACGTTCTAACCGGCGTGATCAATTGCAAGATGGATTCCTCTTCATTTTGTGGGCGAAGGATAAATGGTCGCATCGCTCCTGTAAAAGAAATCTCAATCTCTTCAGAGTCAATGGCTCGAAGTGCATCAATCATATACTTTGCATTGAAGGAAATTTTTAAATCTTCTCCTTCGATACTCATCGTATCAACTTTTTCTTCAGCTGTTCCGATCTCCGGTGAATGACTAGTGATTTGCAGTTGATTTGGCATGGTTGCCAACTTCACGATGTTATTCCGATTATCTTGCGCCAACAAGCTTGCGCGGTCGATGGTTTGCATTAATTCACGTGATTTTATAGATACCGTCGTTTTGCTTTGCTCAGGGATCAGACGAGACGTTTCTGGGTAATTTCCATCCAACAGACGAGAGTGGAAGTTTACATTCGCCGTCTTAAATAGAATTTGATTATCTGAGACGCTGACAAAGACTTTTTCTTGATGATCGTCAAGGATCTTATTCAGTTCAGAAAGGCTTTTTCCAGGAACTACGATATTTCTGAAAGAAACGCTTTCTGCATCACTGTTCAAATTAATTTTTCTGGAAGCTAATCGGTGACTGTCTGTCGCGACCAATTCAAATACACCATCTTCCAAGATGAAATGGACACCTGTCAGAATAGGACGTGTTTCTTGAGTCGATACAGCAAAGTTTGTCTGACGGATTAAATTTTTAAGAACGTCTGCTTGGATCTCGAACTGATTGTCTGTGGTCAGGATTGCAGGTTGTGGATATTCTTCTGCATCCTGGCCATTCAGTTTAAATTCTGCTGCGCCTGAACGAATCGTAACGTTCAGTTCATCATCTGATTCAATCTCCACTTGGTCACCAGGTAGTTTACGGACGATTTCTGATACGAATTTCGCTTGTAGAATAACAGTACCCGGTTGAACGTCATGAATGTTGATCATTCCGTCCTCTTCGCGAGGAATGGTAGATTCAATTGTAATATCTGAATCACTACCAGTTAATTTTACAAAGTTCTGCTGTGCTTCTAATTTAATACCTGACAAAATCGCAATGGTTGGTCTGGAAGAGATGGCTTTCATGACATGTTGGATACTGTTCATAAGTTGGTTTCGTTCAATGATTAATTTCATAGGAACCTCCTGAGAATGATTTGTCATATTTATTTGTTATAAGAATAAAACAGTAATCATAGTACTAGGGCTTGTGGATTTGTGGATAAGTCAGTGGATACCTTGAAAACGTTAGTTATCCACATGTGAATAACGTGTAAACAAACGTGCAGAGATATTCACACTGTTCACAAGTCAATTTAGGCTTCAGATTTTATGATTTCTGTTAATTCATCAATTTCTTTCTGTAATTGAATATCATCAGCTAACATTTTTGCTATTTTTTCATGCGCATGGATGACGGTCGTATGATCTCGTCCTCCAAACTCTTCACCTATTTTTGGTAATGAAAAATCAGTCATCTCCCTAGATAAATACATAGCGATCTGACGTGGAAACGCTACTGACTTTGTTCGTTTTTTAGCAGCAAAATCTTCGATCGGTACATTGAAACGGCTACCGATAATTTGCTGGATTCCTTTGATTGTAATTTTCTTCGGACGGGAACTAGGAATAATATCTTTCAATGCATTAGCAGCCAATGAAGCATCGATATCTTCATTCACAAGAGAAGAATAGGCAACGACGCGTATTAACGCACCTTCCAATTCTCTGATGTTTGTATCGATTTGATTCGCTATGTAAAGCATTACTTCATTTGGAATCTCCAATCCATCTGCCTTTGCTTTTTTCCGTAGAATCGCAATCCTTGTCTCTAAATCAGGTGGAGTAATATCTGTAATCAATCCCCATTCGAAACGTGAGCGAAGTCGGTCTTCCAATGTTGGAATTTCTTTCGGTGGTCGATCACTGGAAATGATAATTTGCTTATTTTCCTCATGTAACGCATTAAATGTATGGAAAAATTCCTCTTGTGTTTGTTCTTTTCCTGCCAAAAACTGAATATCATCAATTAATAGAATATCAACACTTCGGTATTTATTTCTAAAGTCAATTGTCTTATTGTCCCGAATGGAATTAATGAATTCATTCGTAAACTTTTCGCTGGATAGATAGACGACTTTGGCATCTGGATTATGCTCTCTTACATAGTGACCGATTGCGTGCATTAAGTGTGTTTTACCTAGTCCAACACCACCGTATATGAATAGTGGATTGTATGCCTTGGCTGGTGCTTCAGCTACGGCAAGAGATGCCGCATGGGCGAAACGGTTCCCTGATCCTATGACAAAGGTTTCAAATGTATATTTGGAATTCAGCATTGTTCTGTCATTCATTTCTGCTGTTTTTTTCGGGAATTTTTTAATTGGTTGTTTATTGTAATCATCCATGCTGTTTCGATTTGGAATAACGAATTTAGGTTCCAAATGAGAGCCTGATACTTGTTTAAATGATTCGGAGATCAGGCCGGCATAACTGCTTTCCAACCAATCTCGTGCAAATTCATTTGGAGCAGCGATCACAAGTTTATCGCCCTCAACAGATTTTGCCTCTGTCGATTTCAGCCACGTATCAAAGCTAGGTTTACTCACTTTATTTTCAATTTCAGTTAACGTTTCTTTCCATAATGCCTGTAAATTATCCAAAATTAAGCATCCTTTCATCAATCGGTGGTTCAATTTACCTGTGGATGGATGGTTCATTTAACAACGTGGGAAAATGACATCTATCGACAAAATCCACAGCTCTGTAGATATCTTTTCTAACAAGCTGTGGTTAACTATCCACATATTATTCACATACTGTGGAAAACTCATATTGTTGTATTTACTTATTCACAATTAAAACAATATAATCATATCAAACTCACCTTGATATTTCAATGTAAAATCAACTTATCCACATAGCTCATAGCTGTGTTAAAAAAAATTGTCCACAACTGTTGAATTTGTGGGTAATTTGTCGAATGGGGCTGTGAATAAAAAATGAAAAAAGATAGTTGTTCTACTCACATGTGGATAACTTGATAACGGGGTGCAAAAAGGTATTGTGGATAAAAACAGATTGAAAATGATTGATTCCGTCAAATCGTTTTAAAATTGGCTTAGATAATCGGTTCTGCTAAGAATTCGTTTTGATTTTTAATTGAAATGGATCTGAGTAGTTGAATTGTGGATCGTATTGGTGGCGATTCAGTGGCCAGGAAATAAGGGAACTTTCATTCAAACCGAACACGTCCTGTGGATAAAAGCGTGCCGTCGACAAATGATGCGGAGTCGCTGATAAATGGGGTGAAGCGGCTGATAAATTGCGCGAAGCCGTCGAAAAACTGCGAGAAGCCGTCGAAAAATCATGTGGAGCCGCTGATAAACTGCGCAAAGCCATCGAAAAACCATGCGGAGCCGTCGAAAAACCGCGAGAAGCCATCGAAAAACCATGCGAAGCCGTCGAAAAA
>NZ_VMHF01000011.1:34191-77289 GCF_007559355.1 Allobacillus sp. SKP2-8
TCGTGGAAAAAACCGATAGTTGATCACCTCCACCAGACGTTAACAAAGCCAAATGATTAAAAATCGGGTAATCAATCATTCGAAAAATGACCATATCCATTGCTTCCAGATGGATATCCGATTAAAATGTAAAGTGAATTTCTTTACTGATCGGAATGTGGATCATAAAATTACCGAATTTAAATGTAGTTCGGCTGTTTTACTATTGACATATGGGGAACAAATTTTATATACTAATTTGGACTGTTTTTAAATGGTAGAGGTTTGATTTCCTTTTAGGAGGTGTAGATAAATGAAAAGAACATACCAACCAAAAAAGAGAAAGCACAGTAAGGTGCACGGATTCCGAGCTAGAATGAAGACGAAAAACGGACGTAAAGTTCTAGCACGCCGTCGTAAAAAAGGAAGAAAAGTACTTTCTGCTTAGACCACTGGAAGATCCACTCAGTGGTCTTTTTTCTAGCAGATAATTCGTATATAAAAAAGAAGATTTTGATCAACGCAATAAACGGATGAGTTTATTTCGAACATCGAGAGAGATTGGATGATCCTTTTGAAGAAAAAATACCGTGTCAAAAAAAATGAGGAGTTCCAACAAATTTTTAAACAGGGTGAATCATTCGCCAACAAACAGCTTGTCATTTATTATGTACCAAAAAAGGATCAACACCATTTTCGTGTAGGAATTTCGGTAGGAAAAAAACTTGGGAATGCTGTTATGCGTAATCAAATTAAACGATATATACGCGAAAGTTTGCGACAGTTGGAATCGCATATTCAACCAGATGTTGATATCATTATCATTGCCAGAAAGCCAACGACATCTATGAAGGTTGATGAGATCAAAAACAGCTTAAAGCATGTTTTGAAACGAACAAGCTTGTATCGTCAATAAATATTTCACATTTTTTATGGTAAACCTCTTATATATAATGGTAGAATGTATAAAGAATTTCCGCGTTAGCAATGTTAGGAGGAAAACAGGTGTATAAACGATTGTTCGTAGTTGGAGCAATGATCGCAATTGCTCTATTCCTTAGTGGTTGTACACAGATCGATCAACCAATTACCGAAGACAGTGAAGGATTTTGGAATTCATTCTTTGTCTATCCATTATCTTTTTTGATTACTTACATAGCTGAGGATATTTTCAATCACGGCTTTGGTTTGGCAATCATTATTGTAACACTTTTGTTGCGTACATTAATTTTGCCACTAAATATCAAACAGTTGAAGTCTTCTCAAGCGATGCAAATGATCCAGCCTGAGCTACAGGCTTTAAGAGAAAAGTACTCGTCAAAAGATCAGCAAACACAGCAGAAATTACAGCAAGAAACGATGGCACTATTCCAGCGTCATGGGGTCAACCCACTTGCAGGGTGTCTGCCGATTATTGTACAGATGCCGATTTTAATTGCTTTCTATCATGCCATTGTGCGTACAGAAGCAATTGAAAATTATACGTTCTTATGGTTTTCACTTGGGGAGCCAAGTATCATCATGGCAGTAATCACATTCACGACAACATTTATTCAACAGAAATTGATGATGGCAGGTTCACCAGCTGCTGCTAACCCACAAATGCAGGTTATGTTATACTTAATGCCAGTGATGATCGGTGCGTTTGCATTGTTCTTCCCATCAGCCCTTGCGTTATACTGGGTAGTAGGTAACCTCTTTATGATTGCTCAAACATTGTTAGTTCGTCGTCCGATGATGAAACAATTAGAAAAAGACAATGGAGGATCTAAAAAGTGAGAGAAATAACTGCTAGTGGTCGTACGATTGAAGAAGCAAAAGAAAATGCTCTTAGTCAACTTGCCTTAGATGAAAGTCAAGTGAAGGTCGATGTGATTGATGAAGGAAAAAAAGGACTTCTCGGAGTCTTTGGTTCGAAGCGTGCTTATGTAAAAGTAACTGAGATGAAAAGCGCCGTGGATGAAGGGAAACAATTTTTAGTCGATATATCAAGAGATATGAATGTTTCTGTCGATGTTCAAGTGAAGGAAGATCAACATGGGGTTGTGTATGACCTCGTTGGTGAAAAACTGGGGTTGCTAATCGGTAAGCGAGGACAAACAATCAATGCGTTGCAATATTTAACCCATCTTGTTGTCAATAAAAACAAGGATGAGTATGTAACCGTTGTTGTTGATGCAGAGAATTACCGAGCACGAAGAAAAGAGACACTTGAAGATTTGGCAAATAAGCTTGCAAATAAAGCGATGAAGCTAAACAAAGAAGTTCGATTGGAACCAATGCCTTCTTTTGAACGAAAAATCATTCATACAGCATTGCAAGACCACAGCAAAGTTTCTACTTACTCAGACGGAAGAGATCCGAACCGATACGTTGTGATCAAGCCTGAATAACCAGGCGTGAAATAAAGGATATCAAAAAACGACCGATGTAAGGCTTAACTGCTTTATATCGGTTTTTTAATTGGCTTTAGACGTACATAAAGCTTACTTCTTACCAATATGAGGTAAGCTGTATATCTTTCTTTTTATCCCTATTTATGTTAATGTTTTTAGTTGAGAATTTGCTCATCGAAAGGAGTGAGGTTCATGGAGCAAGACACAATTACAGCAATTTCAACACCGATTGGCGAAGGTGCCATTGCGATTGTCCGAATTAGTGGGGAGGAATCGTTTGCCATCGCCAATCGAATTTTTCCAACGAAGGATTTGACGAAAGTAGATTCCCATACGATCCATTATGGGAGTTTGATCGATCCAAAAACAGATGAAAAGGTCGAAGAAGTGATGGTTTCAGTGATGAAAGCTCCTCGAACCTTCACTCGTGAAGATATAATCGAAATTAACTGTCACGGCGGAATGGTTTCAGTCAATCGCGTGCTTCAGTTAATTTTAAGGGAAGGCGCACGGTTGGCTGAACCAGGAGAGTTTACAAAACGTGCATTCCTGAATGGCCGTATTGATTTATCTCAAGCAGAAGCTGTCATGGATTTAATCCGTTCCAAGACAGATAAAGCAATGTCGCAAGCATTAAATCAAATGGATGGTCGATTATCTAACTTAATTCGTTCTTTGCGACAGCAGTTGATCGAAACGGTTGCTCACGTCGAAGTGAATATTGACTATCCGGAATATGATGATGTGGAAGAAATGACACATCAGATGCTTGTTGAACGGGCAACAGCTGTGAAAGAAGAGGTTCAGCGGTTGTTGATGACGGCCAAGCAAGGGAAAATCTTACGAGAAGGAATTGCTACGGCGATTATCGGCAAGCCGAACGTCGGTAAATCGTCTTTACTAAATATATTGGCTCAAGAAAACAAAGCAATCGTTACTGATATTCCAGGTACGACTCGTGACGTCGTTGAGGAATACGTGAATGTGCGTGGTGTTCCACTGCGGTTGATCGATACAGCAGGGATTCGGGAAACTGAAGATATTGTGGAAAGAATCGGTGTTGAACGCTCTCGAAAGGCTCTTAAAGATGCCGATTTGATTCTACTTGTACTAAATGGGAATGAACCATTCACCAAAGAAGATGCAGCACTCTTTGAAGCAGCAAGAGAACATGACATCATTGCTGTCATCAACAAGACAGACCTGGAGCAACAAATCGACTTGGATGAAGTGAAAGCCATAGCAGGTGATGTGCCGATCATTTCGACCTCATTGGTAGAAGAACAAGGAATCGACCAATTAGAGTCGGCAATTGCGGAAACATTTTTCGAAGGCGAGTTGGATTCTGGCGACTTGACCTATGTATCCAATGTACGCCACATCCAGTTGCTTGAGCAATCGGAACAAGCATTAGATGATGCACTTCAAGCGGTAGACGACGGTATGCCACTTGACTTAGTTCAAATAGATATCACACGAACATGGGAGCTTCTTGGCGAAATCATTGGTGATAATGTTCATGAATCACTAATCGATCAGTTATTCTCCCAATTCTGTTTAGGAAAATAAAAAAAGGAGGTCTTTACGTATGTACGATGCAGGACATTATGATGTAATTGTCATCGGCGCAGGACATGCGGGTGTGGAAGCGGGACTCGCTTCAGCGAAACGAGGCGCGAAAACATTGATGTTGACATTGAACCTGGATTTAATCGCCTTTATGCCGTGTAATCCATCCCTCGGTGGTCCCGCTAAAGGTGTCGTTGTTCGGGAAATTGACGCGCTCGGCGGTGCGATGGCAAAAGTGATTGATAAAACGCATATTCAAATGCGACTGTTGAATACGAGTAAAGGACCTGCTGTTCGAGCATTACGTGCGCAAGCAGACAAAGTCCTTTACCAACAAGAAATGAAGCACGTTATTGAAAATCAAGAAAACCTAACCTTAAGACAAGGGATGGTCGATCGACTACTGATCGAAGACAACCAAGTAAAAGGTGTCGTTACAGAAACGAAAGCCTGCTATTACGCAGACCAGGTAATTGTTACGACAGGTACGTTTATGAGAGGTAAGGTATTGATCGGCGATATTGAGTATGAAAGCGGACCAAACAACCAGCGTCCGACGATTAAGCTTTCCAAGCAGTTAGAAGAACTTGGAATCGATCTTGTTCGTTTTAAAACAGGAACACCACCTCGCGTAAATAGCCATACAATCGATTATTCAAAAACAGAAATTCAACCAGGAGACGAAGAGCCACGCGCCTTCTCTTATGAAACGACAGAATTTATTACCGACCAAATACCTTGCTGGTTGACGTATACAGGAGAAGTGACCCATGAGATCATCATGGATAACTTAACAAAATCAGCGATGTACTCAGGAGCGGAAAGAGGAACAGGCCCACGTTATTGTCCTTCCGTAGAAGACAAAATTGTCCGCTTCTCTGATAAACCACGTCACCAAATCTTTTTGGAACCTGAAGGGCGAAATACAGAAGAAGTATATGTACAAGGGTTATCGACTTCTCTCCCTGAAGACGTTCAAAAGAAATTACTGGAAACAATTCCTGGTCTTGAAAAAGCAGAAATGATGCGTGCTGGTTACGCCATTGAATACGATGCTGTCGTACCGACTCAATTGTGGCCTACGTTAGAATTGAAAACAGTGAATGGATTGTTTACTGCAGGCCAAATCAATGGCACATCTGGATATGAAGAAGCTGCAGCCCAAGGAATAATGGCAGGAATTAACGCAGCTGGAAAAGCTTTGAATAAAGAATCGTTGATTTTAGATCGATCTCAAGCGTATATCGGTGTCTTGATTGATGATTTAGTGACAAAAGGTACCGATGAACCATACCGTTTGTTAACTTCAAGAGCAGAATATCGTCTATTGCTTCGTCATGACAATGCTGATTTACGTTTGACTGATATTGGTTACGAGTACGGATTAATCCCAGAAGAACGTTATGAACGCTTCACTCATAAAAAGCAACAGATTCAGGATGAAATCAAACGAATTGAAAAAATTATTATTAAACCGGATGAAGCCATTCAACAAGTGATTGAAGAACAAAATGGTACGCCACTTAAAGAAGCAGTTCGAGCGACGGATTTATTACGTCGTCCCGAAATGAAATATGAACTGTTGAAGCCATTTGTTCCACGTGAAACAAACTTGCCAGCTGAAGTAGAAGAGCAAGTCGAGATTCAAGTGAAATATGAAGGATATATTAAGAAATCCAATCAACAAGTCGAGAAAATGAGAAAGATGGACAACAAATATATTCCTGAGCATATTGATTATGACGATATTTCCGGTATAGCTTCAGAAGCTAGAGAGAAACTGAAACAAGTTCGACCATTGTCAGTTGGACAAGCATCACGAATTTCTGGAGTGAATCCATCTGATATATCGATCTTACTCGTCTATATTGAACAGGGCGTTCGTTCAAAAGTATCCAATGAATAGAGGGTTAAGTAATGGATGAATCGTTATTTCAAGCAAACTTAATTGAACATGGCATTGAACTGAGTGAGCATCAGCTCGCTCAGTTCAAATTGTATTATGAGCTATTGGTCGAATGGAATGAAAAAATGAATTTAACGGCAATTACGGACCAAGAAGAGGTTTATTTAAAACACTTCTTCGATTCATTGACTGCTTCTTTTCATTACGATTTCTCACAACCATTAACGGTTTGCGATGTAGGTGCCGGAGCGGGCTTTCCTTCGATTCCTTTAAAAATCGTATACCCACATCTGCAAATGACTATTGTTGATTCACTAAAAAAACGTGTCACTTTCTTAAATCACTTGGCGGATGAGCTAAACCTTACAGAAATTGCATTTTACCATGATCGTGCTGAAAATTTCGGTAAAAATAAGAAATTCAGAGAGAGTTTCGATGTCGTGCTTTCACGTGCAGTTGCGAGAAGTTCGGTCTTAAATGAGTTGTGCCTTCCGTTAGTAAAGGTTGGTGGCGACTTAATCATGATGAAAGGTGCAAACTTCCAAGAAGAAAAGAAGGCAAGCGAAGCAGCAGTAGAAGTGCTTGGAGGAGACTGGAGTATCATTAATGAATTTCTTTTACCGATTGAAAATAGCGAGAGAAACATTGCGATCATCCATAAGAAACGAAAGACGCCAGCTAAATATCCTCGTAAAGCAGGACTTCCAAATAAGGAACCAATCGAGTGAAGCACAATTTAAACCTTCTCCAGATAAGTAAATTGTGGTAAGATAGCAGTAAAGGTAGATTTGAAATGTTTCACGTGAAACATAGATTATTTTATAATTAAAATTGACTACTAGATTGTTACACAATTTTTTATGATGTTGTCAAAAGCTCGTCGATTGACGAGTTTTATTTACATAATAGAGTTCGTATTCTTGATAAGGAAGGTGCCATAAAAATGGGTACAATTAGTAAGTTGTTCGGTAAAAATGCTTCCAATTCCGACAAGGATGTTTCATCAGAGGTAAGTAATGAAGTTGTGCAAATTGAAGTGGATAAAATAAGCCCCAATCAATATCAGCCTCGTTCGATTTTTGATGAAGAAAAAATTAATGAACTCGCACAAACGATTCACACACATGGAATGATTCAACCAATCGTTATCCGTAAAATAGAAGAAGAAGAACGATATGAATTAATTGCCGGTGAGAGAAGGTGGCGAGCAGTTCAATCGTTAGAGTGGGAAACAATCCCAGCAATCGTCAAAAATATGACGGATACAGAAACAGCATCCGTTGCATTGATTGAAAACCTTCAACGAGAAGAGCTGACAGTCATTGAAGAAGCGATTGCTTATGAACAATTGCTATCGCAGCACGGATTGACACAAGAAGCGCTAGCTCAACGTCTTGGTAAAAGTCAATCAACCATTGCCAATAAGCTTCGGTTGTTGAAGCTGCCAAGCGTTGTTCAACAAGCCATATTAAATAAAGAGATTACAGAAAGACATGCACGAGCATTAATTTCATTAAAAGACGAGTCACTTCAAGAAGAAGTTTTAGGCTTGGTTATTGAAAATCACCTCAATGTGAAGCAAACGGAAGAACAAATCGATGCGTTACTCCATCCAGAAGATCCATCTGAAGAGAAACCAAAGCAAAAACCGAAAATGAAAGGCGTCAGTAGAGATCTTCGCATTGCTTTAAATACAATTCGTCAATCATTGAGCATGGTCTCCGATTCAGGATTAAACGTGGAATCAGAGGAATCTGAAGAGGAAGATCACTATAAAATTACGATAAAAATCCCGAAAAACAAGTAATTAGATTCATCACCTTCTTTAAGCCTGTCTTTATGAATAAGATGGGCTTTTTTTTATTCTTTTTTTCGTAAACACTCTATTAAACTATATATTTAACTAACATAACGGGTTCGTTCATGATAAAATATAATTTATAGCTATAAAATTGTTCATTATAATAGTAAATTGTGAAAGAAGTAGGCAGGTGACATAGATGGGAAAAGTAATTGCCATTGCAAACCAAAAAGGCGGCGTTGGCAAAACAACTACAGCAGTGAATTTGAGTGCATGTTTAGCTGATATGGGGAATAAAGTCCTTCTCATTGATATCGATCCACAAGGGAATGCCACAAGTGGGATTGGAATCAATAAAGGAGAAACATCTACATGTATTTATGATGTATTAATTGAAGAAGAAAATATCAATCATGCACTCATGCCTTCGAACATACCTAATCTTGATGCAGTACCAGCAACGATTCAATTGGCTGGTTCAGAAATAGAATTGGTTCCTACCATTTCTAGAGAGTTAAGATTACGAAAAGCGATAGAAGAAACACGTGACAACTATGATTATATTATTATCGATTGCCCTCCATCGCTTGGATTGTTAACGTTGAATGCTTTGACAGCAGCTGATAGCGTGCTTATACCAGTTCAATGCGAATATTATGCACTTGAGGGATTAAGTCAATTGCTGAATACAATTCGATTGGTCCAGAAAAGATTGAATCATAATTTAGCAATTGAAGGTGTTTTACTGACAATGCTGGATGCAAGAACAAATCTTGGTATTCAAGTCATTGAAGAAGTGAAAAAGTACTTTCAAGAGAAAGTATTTCAATCGATTATTCCTAGAAACGTTCGCTTAGGTGAAGCACCAAGTCACGGGGAACCTATCATTAAATATGACCCCCGCTCAAGAGGTGCTGAAGTGTATAGTGATTTAGCGAAGGAAGTGATGGCAAATGGCCAGAGGGTTGGGTAAAGGTGTGAATGCTTTATTTCAAGATGTTAATTTTGATGAAGAGACGGTACGAGAAGTAACGATCAATGAAATTCGGGCAAACCCTTATCAACCACGTAAGGTTTTCGAGGCTGATGCAATTGAGGAATTGAAGGACTCCATCTTACAATACGGCGTTTTACAGCCCATCATCGTTCGTCAATCCATCAAAGGGTATGAAATCGTCGTAGGCGAGCGTAGGTTCCGCGCATCAAAGGAAGCCGGTCTTGAGACCATACCAGCTGTCATTCGTGATTTAGATGACCAAGACATGATGGAATTAGCATTACTTGAAAACTTGCAAAGAGAAGACCTTAATCCGATGGAAGAAGCTGAAGCTTACGACCGATTGATTAATGAGCTGAATATAACACATGATGAATTGGCAAAACGACTTGGGAAAAGTCGTCCACACATCGCAAATATGATTCGTCTGCTTTCCTTGCCGACAAAAGTACGTGCGATGATTAACAGTAAAGAGCTCACGATGGGCCACGGACGGGCATTATTAGCATTGAAAAAAGAAGAAGAAATACTAATGGTTGCAGATAAGATTCGCAAAGAAGGATTGAATGTTAGACAAGTGGAGCAATTAATTACCCGCTTGAATGAAAACAATCAAAAACCAAAAAAGAGACCAGAGAAAAAAGATATCTTCATTGCTTCAAAGGAAACAGAATTAAGAGATCTTTTCGGTACGTCTGTTACCATTCAACAAGGTAAAAGAAAAGGCAAAATCGAAATTGAGTATTTTAGTAAAGAAGATCTTGAGAGAATACTTGATTTAATGAATCAAGGAAAATAATATGCACCAGTGATAAAGGAATGAATAGTAAAGAAATGTCTAACCGGTTGAAATGGCGTTCTCATGGGCGACTTTCATTTCATCTAGGAAGACATTTCTTTTTCTATTGTTTCACGTGAAACAAAAGGGAGTAGGTGGTTGATATAGAATTAGTCGGTGTTATTGTTAATGGATTAGGAATTGCATTAGGAACAGTATTCGGTCTGTTTTTTAATAAAATAAATGAAAGAATTAAAGAAACCATCATGGCGGGAATCGGTCTGACGGTAATCGCGTTGGGGTTTACGATGGGACTGGAATCGGACAGAACCATTGTTATACTCCTTAGTCTGCTATTTGGTGCAGTAATCGGTGAAGGAATTGACTTAGATGAAAAATTGAACAGAGTAGGTGCACACTTAGAAGTGCGTTTTAAAAAAGAGGGTAAAGAGTCCAATATAGCAGAAGGATTTGTGACAGCATCGCTAATCTTTTGCGTCGGAGCACTTGCGGTGATCGGTCCTTTGGATAGTGGGATCCATGGCAACCATGAGATACTTTATACCAAGTCCATACTGGATGGATTTACTGCATTAGTACTTACGACAACATTAGGTTTCGGCGTCATTTTCTCATTGATTCCTGTAGTCATTTACGAAGGTGTCATTGCATTATTTGCTACTCAAATCGATCAGTTTTTCCCCGAGTCTTTCTTCAACTTATTTATTGAAGATATGACTGCAACGGGTGGATTATTAATTGTTGCTATTGGATTGAATTTATTGAATGTCACTCGAATCCGTGTCGCTAACTTACTTCCGAGTTTAGTAATTGTCGGATTTGTACTGTTTATTTACCTTCAGGTTCCAAATTGGTTTTCGTAATTATAGCTCTTATCATATAAAAAGAGTTGTCGGGGTCTTTTGAAAGACTTTGGACAACTCTTTTTTACGGGATTTTATGCTGTAAAAACCATTTGTTATCCGTTTAAACGCTTTTAGTCATCCGACCATCAAAGATTAATCAATCCCATTAACCGATAATCTTGTATCTGCATATTGGATTGCTTTTGTAATGATTTGAGCCATGCTCATTACATCACTGAGTCGCGTACATTGCAACACCGTATATTCCAAAAATCCACCGACATTGACATAACCTTTAATGTAGAGGTTTCCGATCGAAGAAATTTTCTTCTTCACTGCAGCTCCTGGTTGGAGGGATCCCAGTCCAATATCCATTGTTTTTACCTTTCTGATAGAACCTAATGCAGCGTCAACTGCGATGATATAAGGGTTATGAAAGGTTTCTTCAACTTGCTGAATCGTTTCAGGAAGGTTCTTGGCATGTACGGGTTCATCCAGTGTTCCGAACACATGAATATTTTTGATTAGGGATTCTTTCAAAAACGAACCAACGAGTGGGCCAAGGCTATCACCCGTTGAACGATCGGTACCAATACATAATAGAATGATTGGTTGGTCAGTCGGCAAATGATTCGTTAAAAACCGAGATAGCTTTAAACTAACGAATGAATCATTCATATGATAAGTAGATTTTTTCAATATCATTGATTTAGACATAGTTTTTACTCCTTGTACATATTTCTATTAGTATACGGATTTTACGATTCATTTATACGTTGGAGGCCGACTATGATTAATGGATTCAAATGGATTGGTTTAATAATTGCAACGATGGTAGGTGCTGGTTATGCTTCTGGCAGAGAAATTTGGGAGTTCTTTGGTCTTGGTAGCAGTCTGGCCATTGTTTTATTTACGATTATGTTTATCATTAGTTGTCATGTAATCTTGGAAGTAAGCTATTTAAAAAAATCAGAGCACTATATGCCGGTATTGGAGCAATTTTTAGGTGTCAAATCTGCAAAAGTTTATGATTTATTAGTTATGATTTATTTATTCACGACACTCTTTGTCATGATTGCCGGCAGTGGTGCTACAGTCACGATATTTGAATGGTCAAATGTTGTTGGTATTCTATTAATGGTTCTTTTGCTACTTGTCATTATTCCCAGAGGGATGGACGGCGTACTATCCATTAATCGATTTTTATTGCCGTTACTCATTGTAGGACTGTTTCTCGTACTGATGATTTTCGTCTTTCAAGAACGTGTTTCCTTTTTTTATGGCATTAGCGATCAATCAAATTGGGTACAAGCCATCCCATTTACTTCACTCAATGTGTTACCGTTAATTGCGGTATTAAGTGCAGTTGGAAAAGAAATAAAAAGTAAAAAAGAAATTTATGTTGCTAGTATTGGCAGCGGGCTAATTCTAGGATCAATCTCCATGGTTTACAATATGAGTTTGATCTCCGTCGCCGAACAATTATACTTCTATGAAATACCGTTGTTTGCCATTTTGAATGGTTATCCGTTTGAAATATTTCTGTTGATGGCTGTATTATTATGGTTTGCAATCTATACAACTGCGTTGACGAGTTTATTTGGAATCATTTCTCGACTTAAAGAATTCTTTAAACAACATTCAACAGGTAGAGTCGGTCTATATGTCTTACTAATTGCACTACCGTTTTCGTTCTTCTCATTTTCTCATCTAATTAGTTACTTATATCCTCTTTATGGTGTGTTGAATTTATATGTCCTTGGTGCGATTCTATTGTTTCCTATCGTTAAACGAGCAGCAGCCTATAAAATTTGATAAAATAAACATAGATTGTGCACGTTAAGTGCTTATCTGTTTCCCAGAATAGTCTTGAGGTAAACATTTGGCAATGGACATAGAAAGGAAGATGCTCAGATGGCAGATAAGGATTTTGGATTAAATGACATCGTCGAAATGAAGAAACAGCACCCATGTGGGACGAATGAATGGAAAATTGTCCGGATGGGCATGGATATTCGTATTAAGTGTCAAGGCTGTGATCACAGTGTCATGATTCCTAGAAAACAATTTGAAAAGAAGTTGAAAAAGGTGCTCGTAAAATCCGAAGAATAATTGTTTCACGTGAAACAAAAACGAATTTTCTTGAATTAAATGACTTATTTCAACATCTTGCATACCAAACAAGGGCTATAGTGCTCTTGTTTTTTTATTTTCAGTTACTTGTGTTTTTATCGTTGAATCACTATAATTGTTATGACTAATCTTGAACGTAGGATTCGGTAGTAGATCAATTGAAGGAGTGGACGTCACAATGTCTTTAACAGCAGGAATTGTCGGCTTGCCGAACGTTGGTAAATCGACATTATTTAATGCAATCACACAAGCAGGAGCTTTATCAGCAAACTATCCATTTGCAACCATCGATCCGAATGTGGGAATTGTGGAGGTTCCAGACGATCGTTTGAATAAATTGACTGAATTGGTAAAACCGAAAAAAACAATACCAACGGCATTTGAATTTACAGACATCGCTGGAATTGTTAAGGGTGCCAGCAAAGGAGAAGGACTAGGTAACCAATTTTTATCACACATCCGGCAAGTGGATGCGATTTGTCAGGTCGTTCGTTGTTTTGACGATGAAAATGTAACGCATGTATCTGGAAAAGTCGATCCAATCGAAGACATCGAGACGATCAATTTGGAATTGATTCTTGCAGATTTGGAAACCGTCATGAAACGCTATGACAAAGTAGAGAAAATGGCGAAACAAAAAGATAAAGAATCAATGTTCGAATTTGAAGTGTTAAAGAAACTTCGCGAAGCATTTGAAAATGAAACACCGGCTAGAGCGGTTGAATTTACAAAAGAACAACAGAAATATGTAAAACAGCTTCATTTACTGACCGTGAAACCAATGTTATACGCAGCAAACGTCGGGGAAGACGAGCTGTTGGATATTGAGCAAAATGAGCATGTCCAGCGCGTAAAAGAATTCGCCGCTGCTGAAGATGCAGAAGTGATTGTCATCTGTGCGAAAGTTGAAGCAGAAATCGCCGAGTTAGAAGGCGAAGAGAAAACTGAATTTTTACAAGAACTGGGTATTGAGGAATCAGGATTAGATCAATTAATCAAAGCTTCTTATAATATGCTAGGCTTAGCAACTTATTTTACGGCAGGGGAACAAGAAGTACGTGCATGGACATTCCGTACCGGCATGACAGCTCCGGAAGCTGCTGGAATTATCCACACAGACTTTCAGAGAGGTTTTATCCGTGCAGAAATCGTTTCTTATGAAGATTTGGCGGATGCTGGGTCCATGGCTGTTGCGAAAGAAAGAGGACAAGTACGTCTAGAGGGTAAAGAATATATCGTCCAAGATGGTGACGTCATTCATTTCCGTTTTAATGTGTAAATCCAATGATTTTTGGTTGTTTCGATGAGATTTGTTTGGTATAATACGTTGATGTGAGTAATTAATCTAATCAAATTACTCCTTGCTCTATTCAATATGCAATAGAGCCGCTAAGTCCAAAAGGAGGTGCAGACGGATGAATAAATACGAAATCATGTACATCATCCGCCCAGATCTAGAAGAAGAAGCACGTAAAGAAGTTGTCGAATACTTCAACAAAGTGCTTACTGACAATGGCGCGGAACTTGAAAACGTTGACGAAATGGGTATGAAACGTTTAGCTTATGAAATCAACGACCATCGTGAAGGTTACTATGTTTTGTTGAATTTCCAAGCTGAACCAGAAGCTATTAACGAATTTGATCGTTTAGCGAAGTTCTCAGACAACATTATTCGTCATATGGCTATTCGTGAAGATGACCAATAAGGAGTGTTGTATGTGTTGAATCGAGTCGTTTTAGTAGGAAGACTTACACGTGACCCAGACTTGCGTTATACCCCAAACGGTGTAGCAGTAGCAAACTTCAATATTGCCGTAAACAGACCGTTTTCGAATCAGCAAGGAGAGCGTGAAGCGGACTTTATTAATTGTGTCGCTTGGCGTAGACAGGCTGAAAACTTAGCAAACTACATGAAAAAAGGTAGTATGATCGGTGTCGATGGTCGAATCCAAACGCGTAATTTTGAAGGACAAGACGGGAAGCGTGTATATATAACAGAAGTTATGGCTGAGAGCATTCAGTTCCTTGAAACAAAAGGAAGCTCCGGTCAAAGTGGGCAAGGTTCAACCATGGCAAACTCATCGAATAACAATCAAAACTTTCAGAGACAGACACAAGAACAGTCTGCTCCGAAAAGTAATAATCCATTTGAAAGAGAAGGCGAACCAGTCGACCTTTCAGATGACGATTTACCATTTTAATGAGGAGGGATTTGCATGGCACGTCGTGGACGTAAGCGTAGAAAGGTGTGTTATTTCAAAGCGAATGGAATTACACACATCGACTATAAAGATGTTGACTTGCTAAGACGTTTCGTTTCCGAACGCGGTAAAATTTTACCTCGTCGTGTAACAGGAACATCTGCAAAATATCAGCGTAAATTGACTAAAGCAATTAAGCGCGCTAGACAAATGGCATTACTACCATTTGTAAGTGGCGAATAATAAAGAAGCGACTTATCTATCGAAAAGGTAAGTCGCTTTTTTCATCTTCTTGAACTTGAGAGGGAACGTGTGACTTTGCCAAGCTTGGATATGGGTCTTTGTTGGAAATATATGAGCCAAGCGAGACACATATGATCCCATTGTCAGAAGATATGCTCCCGAATGACTTTTTTATGCTCCCAAACAGAGATTATATGTTCCCTAAATCAATAAATATGATCCTTTGATGTGAATTGGAGACCGAGTCGGGTAGAAAAGATTCGGAATTCATCTATTGAATTAGTTACCAAGCATGAAGTCTTTCAATGCAATGGATTCCCTGCTAAAATAATGGAAGTAGGTGTTTGTTTTATTCTTGGTGATTATGAAGTCATCAAGCGTTAATAAAAGAGGTGTAGAAGCGTTTATGAATCAATCGGATATATTTAAAGATGGGGCCGTTAATGGCCTTGTATTTTTATTACTTATGCTAATTTCGATTTTCTTTCCTATTGTTAATTTGGTGGCAGTCTTCTTGTTGCCGGTACCATTCGTCTTAATGACGAAAAAGCATGGGTGGAAAGCAGGAGCCGTTCTGTTTGTGATTATCGGCGTCATCTGTGGGCTGTTACTAACCTATATATCTGTTCCACTTGTTCTATTGGTAGCTATCGGGGGCATTGTCATTGGAGCTTCCATAAGAGCAGGAAGCGGTCCTTATGAAACATGGGCGGCAGGAGCGGCAGGTTTTGCTGTCGGATTTGGCTTATTGTTTTTAGTGACGCAGTTTGTTTTCCAAATCAATTGGATGGACACGATCTACCAGGGGATAGAAGATTCTTTCTCAACTTCTGAGAATTTCATGCGAACAATGGAAGTTGACTTAGATGAAGAAACATTAGAATTAGCAAAGGAACAAGCAAAAAGCCTCGTTTATCTCATCCCAACCTTTATGATGGTTATCTCCATCGTGTTTGCTTTGATTGCACAATGGGTGAGTTATCGGTGGATCAATCGGACAGAAAAAACATCTTACCGGTTTCCAAAGCTTCGTTACTTAAGTTTTCCAACATCATTAATTTGGTATTACTTAATTGCCATTATTTTGACCTGGATTTACACCGATCCAAGTGACATGCTATATTTAGCCGGTGTGAATTTATATTCCATGATCGGTTTGTTATTGGTCGTTCAAGGAATTTCATTTATTGTATTTTATGTCCATCATAAAAAATGGCCAAAATTCGTTCCGTTTGCGGTCGTTGCTGGTTTAGTATTATTTCCATTTTTACTCCTGTATCCTTTACGGATTTTAGGTATAATTGACTTAGGTTTCCAGTTACGCAGTCGCTTATCGAATAACGGAAACCAATAAATAGAGTCTGATGTCAGTCCATTAGGAGATGACGTTATCATGAAAGATATCAAGAAACTGATTATTAATAAATACCTTTGGTCCTTATACATTTTAGCTACAGCGTTAGCTATTGTGACCATTTTTTATGAATGGTTTATTGGAATTGCGTTAACAGCAGTTCTCATCATTATTATCATTCTATCCTTGCGTGCAGAAGACCGGCTCAGAAGACGGACGGAACAATATGTTTCGACGTTGTCTTACCGAGTGAAAAAAGTCGGTGAGGAAGCATTATTGGAAATGCCAGTGGGCATTATTTTATATAGTGAAGATCGGGAAATTGAATGGGCAAATCCGTATTTAAATGACTTCATTGATAAGGATCAATCCATTATTGGTCAATCGCTGTCACATGTGTCCGAAACACTATTATCGATGGCAAACAGTGAAATGGATGAAGAGTGGGTTGCGATTCATGACCGGAAATTCCATTTAATTCACAAAAGAGATCACCGATTGATCTATCTATTCGATCGTACAGAACAAATTGAGATTGAGAAAAAGCATCAAGACGAAGAAACTGTCTTGGCGATTATATACTTGGATAACTACGATGAACTGACACAGGCAATGGATGATACGCTGAAGAGTCAGTTGAACTCACAAGTGACGTCATTGCTAAATAATTGGTCGAAAAACCATGGAATCTTTTTAAAGCGGACTTCTTCCGACCGTTTCCTTGCAGTCATGAACCAAGAAATTTTATCACAACTCGAAAAGACGAAGTTTGAAATTTTGGATGAGGTACGTGAATTGATCTCTGATCAAAATGTGAGCTTGACTTTAAGTATTGGAGTCGGAAAAAACACGGAAAGTTTACCTGAACTCGGCACCTTGGCACAATCGAGTTTAGATCTTGCTCTCGGGCGAGGCGGTGACCAAGTTGCAGTGAAGGATGAATCTGGAAAAGTAAAATTCTTCGGCGGAAAAACGAATCCAATGGAGAAGCGCACACGCGTTCGGGCGCGAGTTATTTCCCATGCATTGCGTGAATTGGTGAAAGCAAGTGACCAAGTTCTCGTTATGGGCCATCAAATGCCAGATATGGATTCAATCGGTTCGTGTATCGGAATTTTAAAGCTGGCTCAACAGAATGATAAAAATGGCTATGTCGTGTTCGACCCTGATGGTAATAATACGGGTGTGAATCGATTAATGGACCGTATCAATCAAGACGAAGAACTCTCCAGATGGTTCATTACGCCGGAAGATTCTCTGGAAATGTTGACGAAGGATACACTCGTCATTGTCGTAGATACGCATAAACCATCCATGGTCATGGAAGAGAAATTGTTGAACCGGACGGATCATGTCGTCGTCATCGACCACCATCGTCGTGCACAGGAATTTATCGAGGACCCGACATTGGTTTACATGGAACCATACGCCTCTTCTACAGCTGAATTGGTGACAGAGTTACTTCAATACCAGGATGGTCCATTGAAATTCAATGTTCTAGAAGCATCTTCACTACTCTCTGGAATTATTGTCGATACAAAATCATTTGCTTTACGTACAGGTTCAAGGACATTTGATGCAGCATCCTATTTAAGATCAAAAGGGGCAGATACCGTATTTGTCCAAGAGCTGTTGAAAGAAGATATCGACGTGTATATCAGGCGTAGTGAGCTGATTAAAAATGCTGAGATTTATAAACAAGGGATTGCCATCTCTCGTGCTGATGAAGGCGAACCATATAGTGCAGTCATCATTGCTCAAGCAGCAGACACCTTGCTGACCATGACAGATGTGCGTGCGGCCTTCGTCGTGTCAGAGCGTTCGGATGGAAAAGTCGGGGTCAGCGCCCGGTCACTTGGTGAAGTGAATGTGCAAGTGATCATGGAAAGTATGAACGGGGGTGGTCACTTGACGAACGCTGCTACTCAATTAGAAGATACAACCATTGAACAAGTGGTTGAGCAACTTCAAGGGATCATCGATGAATATTTAGGGGAGGATGAGAACGAATGAAAGTAATTTTCACAAAAGACGTTAAAGGTAAAGGAAAAAAAGGCGAAGTAAAGGACGTAGCAATCGGATATGCGAATAACTATTTATTGAAAAATAACCTAGCAGTTGAAGCGACACCCGGTAATCTCAAACAGTTGGAAGCACAAAAAGAGAAACAGAAAGAGAAAGCCAAACAAGAGTTAGAAGAAGCAAAGAAATTAAAAGAAACGGTTGAGAACCTTACCGTTGAGCTATCAGCTAAATCAGGTGATTCAGGCCGCTTATTCGGATCGATTACGAGTAAGCAAATTGCTGAAGAATTGAAAAAGACACATCAAATCAAAGTAGATAAACGGAAGATCGAATTGGACGATCCAATTCGTTCACTTGGTTTTACGAATGTACCGGTGAAACTGCACCAAGATGTGACAGCAACACTTCGAGTGCATGTTGTTGAACAATAACATCATCCAGATGGAAAAGGGGGGAACGAAGTGTCAGACATCTCACAAGACCGAACATTGCCTCATAATATCGAAGCGGAACAAGCTGTACTAGGTGCTATTTTTCTTGTTCCGGATATGATTGTGACAGCAACTGAAATATTAGAGCCAGAGGACTTCTACCGTGTAAGTCATCAACGTATTTTTTCAATGATGATTCGTCTGACCGATAAAGGAGAACCCATCGATCTGGTAACCATAACGACCGAACTAGACGATTTGAAAATGTTGGATGAAGTCGGCGGTGTATCGTATTTAACGGATATCGCTAATTCAGTTCCGACAGCTGCCAATATCGAATACTATGCGCGCATTGTTGAAGAGAAATCAACCTTACGGAAAATTATTCATGCAGCAACCGATATCGTCACCAAGACATATGATGAAGGTGATGAAGTAACCGATTTGCTTGATCACGCTGAGAAAACCATTTTGGATATTTCTCAAAATAAATCATCCGGACGTTTTCAAAATATCCAGGATGTTTTGGTTGGCGTCTATGATAATATCGAACAACTGCATAATATGGATGAAGAAGTCACCGGCATTGCCACTGGATTCCGCGATTTAGATTATATTACATCGGGTTTTCAGAAGAACGATCTCATTATTGTAGCTGCACGTCCTTCCGTAGGTAAGACGGCATTCGCATTGAACATTGCACAAAACGTGGCCGTGAACTCAGATGAGAACGTGGCGATCTTCAGTTTGGAGATGGGAGCTGACCAGCTTGTCATGCGTATGCTTTGTGCGGAAGGAAATATTGATGCTCAACGCTTACGTACAGGTAAACTGCAAGAGGAAGATTGGAGAAAGCTAACGATGGCGATGGGTAGCTTGTCCAATGCAGGAATATATATTGATGACACACCAGGAATTAAAGTAAACGAGATTCGCTCCAAATGTCGTCGTCTGAAACAAGAGAGTGGTCTTGGAATGGTTCTCATTGATTACCTGCAATTAATTCAAGGAAACGCAAATAGCCGGGAAAGCAGGCAACAAGAAGTTTCCGAAATTTCTCGTCAACTAAAAGCATTGGCACGGGAATTGGAAGTGCCTGTCATCGCTCTGTCTCAGCTTTCTCGTGGAGTTGAACAGCGACAAGACAAGCGCCCGATTATGTCTGACATCCGTGAATCCGGAAGTATTGAGCAGGATGCGGATATCGTTGGTTTCTTATATAGGGACGATTATTACGATCAAGAATCAGAAAAAGAAAATATTATCGAAATCATTATCGCGAAGCAAAGAAATGGTCCTGTTGGAACCGTGGAGCTCGCTTTCGTCAAAGAATACAACAAATTCGTCGATCTCGATCGCAGGTATTCTGAAGCGGAAATACCACCTGCATAAGTTTTTGAACGAAAATAAATGAACCGCCGGTTATACGGCGGTTTTTTTGATAGTATTATATTATGGTTAATAGATAGAATAATCCGAACAAAAGGGAGGTTGTAAGGTGTCAGATTACACATTAAACTATGAAGCTGCGAAAGATGAAAA
This sequence comes from Allobacillus sp. SKP2-8, assembly GCF_007559355.1. Taxonomy (NCBI): domain Bacteria; kingdom Bacillati; phylum Bacillota; class Bacilli; order Caryophanales; family Bacillaceae; genus Allobacillus; species Allobacillus sp. SKP2-8. The sequence goes on from NZ_VMHF01000011.1 coordinate 54,413, forward strand.
ACTTCCATCGGTATCTCTCGATCTGAATGAATCAATTACGACAGCAATATACAGCGACACGGATCTGCAAGCAGAGTTAATTGAAGCGATTCTTCGCGAGGGGAAGATGAGCGTTTTCGATCGACAGGAAGGACTTTACGACCGTTTAACCGTAGCTGATAACACTAAATTTTTCCATAAGTGGTTTGGGTGTTCAATGACTTTTCCCGAGATTCTTGTAATGTTTGGCTTACAAACATGTGCTGACAAACCGTTGAGTAAATGTACACCATCGGAACTCGCTCGTGTTTATTATGCAAAATATTTTATGATGGATCATTATCCTGTGGTCTTTCATGAGCCAATCCAAGGTGTCGATTTACATACAATGAATACATTCATGAATATGCTGCAAAAATTGAAAGAGAACAAAACACCAGTGCTCATCCTAGTTTCCAACCTCGAACATGCGCTACTTCTTAGTGATCTGACGTATAAACTAAAAGAAAATGGTCTGCAAGAAATCGAAGTTGCTCAAGAGGAATTGAGTGAAACTACTACCGAAACTGAACAAAATTCAGCTACATTAACGACATCCAAATTATATAAAGTTCCGGCTAAAGTAGAAGACAAAATTATTTTATTCGACCCGACGGAAATCGATTATATTGAAAGTCAGGATGGGAAGGCACAGATTGTTGTAAACCATGAATCTTTTTCATTAGATTCGACGTTAGCTGAAATCGAGAAAAAAATTGAACCATACGGATTTTACCGTTGCCACCGATCTTATATCGTCAACTTGCAAAAAGTACGAGAAATCATAACATGGTCAAAAAATACATACTCACTTCGTATCGATAATAAACCGAAGTCTACCATTCCGTTATCTCGCACAAAAATACAGCATATTCAGGATACATTCGATCTGAAATAGGTACCGTTCATCCCTTTTGGACGGTGTGAACCTCTTTTGGGAATCCAATTCAGTAAGTGAAAGGTACGATTTACGTTTCGTTTGGTACATCTCACCGTGGAACTACTGCATTCATAACGGATGCCATGTACGATATGAGTAGATCGCCAAAGGAGGGGTTCAATTGGAAAACGCAATTCAAGTTTCTGGTCTAAGAAAGGCATTTGACCAACAAGTTGCCATTGAAGACGTAAGTTTCCATGTAAAAAAAGGGGAAATATTCGGTTTGTTGGGACCGAGTGGATCGGGTAAAACAACAACAATTAAAATTTTAACGGGAGAGCTCGAACAAACAACCGGTGATGTCTGTGTACTAGATACAGATGCATCGTCGTTTGACTCAACTCAATTCAAGTCAAAAATCGGGATTTTATCAGATAACAGTGCACTCTATGAACGTTTAACGGTATACGATAATCTGAAATTATTTTGTAAATTATACGGAGCACCATTAGAGCGAATTGATGTCATTTTAGATGATGTAAACTTGAAAAATGACCGCAATAAAGTCGTATCTAAACTATCAAAAGGAATGAAGCAACGAATATTGCTTGCTAAAGCTTTGGTTCATCAACCAGACCTTGTGTTTCTGGATGAGCCTACATCAGCATTGGACCCTGGGAATGTCATACACATTCATCGGGGCCTACAAAAGTTGAACGAAGCGGGTACGACAATTTTTCTAACGACGCACGATATGGAAGAAGCAACAAAGTTATGTGATCGTGTAGCCTTCTTGGATAACGGCAAAATACAAGAGTTAGGAAATCCAGATGAACTTAGATTTAAATATTCATCACATGATTTTCATATCGAAACAACTACGAATGAAAAGTTCGTCTTAGGAAATGATTCAAAAAATGCTGATCAAATTAGAGATTTAATTGCCGCTGGAAAGGTTAAATCCATACAGTCAGATAAACCGACACTCGGAGATGTATTTTTAAAGCTTACCGGAAAGGAGCTCGTCTAATGAATACACAACGGATTGGTGCTATTTTCGAAAAGGATCTAAAGGAATTTAGAAAGAATATGATGTTATTGATGATGCCGATCATTCCGATTTTCCTCGCTTTCATGTATAGCCGAATGGGTGAAGGGGAGCTTCCTATTCCATTGCTATACCTTATTGTTGGAGCTGCCTATTCTGCTGTAACGACGAGTGGGATGATGACGATGATGGCTGAAGAAAATGAAAAGAAAACATTACGTGGACTCATCCAGTCACCTGCTTCTCTCGCTGATATTCTCATTGGAAAGAGTTTAGTCGTCGGGCTATTCACCTTAATCTCGTTAGTTATATCTTTAGCTATTTTAGGCAATGACACATTTTTAGCCGTTCAACCGATTATTGGACTAATTCTTTTGTTTCTTTTCTTCCTGCTATTGGGGATTGGCATAGGATTGTTTACGAAGTCAGTAGCCAACACTTCAGCATATATAATGCCGGTTATGTTTTTGTTTGGTTTCACACCAATGATCGAATTTTTGAATCTGGGAGACGATAGTATCGCCATCAAGATTGCCGACTACTTTCCGATTATGCAGATGATTGATATGCATGAAACGAATTCATGGACGGCAATCGGTATCGTTGCCATATGGGTAATCGCTGCTGCCATATTTACATTCATCTGTTTGAAAAAGGTTAGTACAGATAATTAATTTTTTATATGAAAGTCCCTAAAGAAGAATCGTGCTGAATACTGCGATTTTCTTTAGGGGCTTTTTTTAATTATATTATCGCTTTCATAGGTTAAGATATTTTAGTTACCACTCATGTTTGATAATTATTTTTCTTCGACAAAATTCGTTATTTCCCAGGAAATATATTTTTTAAGGGAAAGTTAACTCATGACGAAAAGTGGCAAAAAGCGTACATTTAAACGATTTTACATAACAATATTCGTATTATCATTGTTTTAATTGATAAATACTGCTAGAATAATCAATGGTTGTTTAATATCTTAACTTTAGGAGGTTGTCTATATGGCAACGACTGTTGTAGTAGGTACTCAATGGGGAGACGAAGGAAAAGGAAAAATTACGGACTTTCTTGCGCAGCAATCTGATGTGGTTGCTCGATTCCAAGGAGGCGACAATGCTGGCCATACCATTCAATTTGCAGGCCAAACATATAAACTACACTTAATTCCTTCAGGGATTTTTAACGATGATAAGATTTGTATTTTAGGAAACGGCATGGTGATTAATCCAAAATCATTACTAAAAGAAATGGATTATGTTAAAAGCCACGGTGCCGACCTTTCACATTTGAAAATTAGTAACCGCGCGCATGTCATATTGCCTTATCATATGGAACTGGATCGCTTGCAAGAAGAGAGCAAAGGTGCCGACAAACAAATCGGAACGACGAAAAAAGGAATCGGTCCTGCTTATGCGGATAAAGTTAACCGTATCGGAATCCGTATGGCTGAATTGATCGACCCTGAAACTTTAAAAGAGAAGCTAGAAGATATCGTTGAAGAGAAAAATCATTGGATGAAACACTTTGGTGGAGAGCCATTAGATATTGATGCGATTTATGAAGAATATAAAGCGTACGGAGAAACACTTGCTCCTTATGTAACAGACACTTCGATTGTTTTAGAAGAAGAAGTGGAGAAGGGTAATAAAATATTATTTGAAGGTGCTCAAGGCGTCATGTTAGACATCGATCATGGTACGTATCCGTATGTCACTTCTTCCAGCACATCAGCTGCAGGTGTTGCGACAGGTAGCGGTATTGGACCAAACATGATTGAACAGGTTATCGGTGTCTCAAAAGCCTATACGACACGCGTAGGAGACGGTCCATTTCCAACAGAACTCAGCGGAGATATCGCTCACCAAATTCGTGAGGTCGGTCGTGAGTACGGTACGACAACAGGACGTCCACGTAGAGTCGGCTGGTTTGATGCTGTTGTTGTCAATCATTCACGCAGAACAAGTGGTATGACGGCGATTTCATTGAATTGTCTTGACGTCCTAACAGGTATCGACACATTGAAGATTTGTGTGGGTTATGACTATGAAGGTGAAAGAATCAATTATTACCCAGCAAACTTACGACAGCTTGAGAAATGCCAACCAGTGTATGAAGAGCTACCAGGTTGGAAGGAAGATATTACAAACGTGACTTCTTTCGAAGAACTTCCACAAAACGCACAAACATATCTTGAGCGAATTGAACAATTGACGAAAACGAAAGTAGCTATTTTCTCTGTTGGTCCAGATCGTGAACAGACAATTATTAGAGAGACGATTATTTAAAAAGAGCCTGGGAAAAAATCTTTAAAGTTGACTCAGATACGAACAATCTAATTTAGTGTGCCGGAAATACCCGCTTCGGAAATATACTGCGCTTTTCGCGGGCAGCTGTTGAGCCTCCTCGTGCTTCGCACTGCGGGGTCTCACCTAGGCTTTTGCTCCCGCAGAAGTCTCCGTATATTTCCTACGCTAAATTAGATTGTCATTCGTGTTTCTGGGTTTATAACTTAGATTTGTTCCAGCCTCTTGCTTTCTAAATAGAACAATTAATTTTTCGTAACAGCATCTGCTTCCCGGACATTAACAAAGAGATTGATCAAGAAGAGGATTAATCCTAGACCGAACAACCCAGCACCAGTAAAGGTCAGCAAATGAGCTGTTTCTAACATGTTTGGTACTTGAACTAAAAACGTACTTAAAAGGAAAAGTGGCAATCCAATCTGATGCAACCAAAAATGAATCTTGCCTAAACGGTTATTGCCTGCATTTGGGAAAACTGAATAGATCACCCCAATTAAACCCGTTGTTGCCCAACCTGCTAAATTCACGTGGGCATGAGCACTTGCCCAATTTAACGCCAGTGTAGAAGACATGAAAATACCTACCGAGATACCAAAAATTAAATATAGTGCGGCTATACGAATCCACCATGGTCCCATACGAAACCTCCTCATTAAACTATTAATGTAAATTGTACTTTGATTATATGTTGTTGGTTGAATAAAATTGCTTCTATTTAAAAAATTACGTCTAATTAACAACACACTTCCAATTCACAAATTTATGTGCTATGATAAACGCTGTCCGATTCATTAAATATAAATGACGGCTTGGTAGCTCAGTCGGTAGAGCAACGAGCATTACTTCTTCCGAATCAGCTACGAGTAACCCCGAAGCATTAACATCATTGAATAGGCTAGTAGATGCAGGGGTCGACCAAATTTTTATATTGATGTGGATGAAAACTTAAATTAAATTATGGCTTGGTAGCTCAGTCGGTAGAGCAAAGGACTGAAAATCCTTGTGTCGGCGGTTCGATTCCGTCCCAAGCCATCTCAAAAAAGTGACTTCAATTCGTTGAAGTCACTTTTTTTGTTTGTTGATGTACAGCTCGATTGCTTCTCGACGCCCGAATAAGTTCGTAACGCACTCGAGATGTCATCGACAGCGCGTCTCGACACGTAAATGAGCATTCACTTCATTCAAATTGTCATCGATAGCGTGTCTTGATACGCAAATGAGTACACGATCCACTCAAACTGTCATCGAGAACCCATCCAAACACCCAAAAGAACTTCCTAACATCTCATTTCGTCAAAAAATTTTATTTCAACAGGAAAACCATCTTAAAGGTAATTACCAAACGATTTTATTAATGAAGATACCAATGAAATCTCACACATTGAACAGGTAACGATGTAGACGTAATCATGCTCACGACTAAATTACCATATTTTTGAAGGAATGATACAAGTTCGTTACAAATCGATTAAAAGGGTTTATTTTCAAGTAGGACTTATGGTAGATTTGTTATCGTGAGAAATAGATTGCTAGCTAACTAGAAAATAGAGAGAGAGAACACAAACTGCTTTTTTATATGGAGGATGTAGATTTTGGGGAATATATTCGATAATTTAAAAAAATTCACAAGGAACGTATCAAACCAAATCATAAATATAAAACGAACCAGTAAGCTTGCTGTCGGTATGACGGTAGCTGTTGCCGGTACAACTACCGGTGTAGCTTTAGCTGCGTCGAATACGAGTGCCGAAAGCTTAGGCTTGGATGAAATCTATCATGTTTATTACGGGGAAGATCATATTGGTTCTGTCGAAGACCCAGATGAGATCGACCAATATATAGAAGACAAAAAGAATGAAGCACAAGCACGTCATAATGACATTGAGCTCGTAACGAGTGAAGAGATCAATTATGTCCGTGAACTTGTATTTAATTCAGATGTCGAATCTGAAAAAGTCGTTACGAATTTGGAAGAAAACTTGGCGTTCGCAACGCAAGCGGTTGAGTTGTTAGTCAACGACCAATCCATCGGTTATGTGAAAAACATCGACATGGCCAACAAAGCGTTGAACGGTGTGATCAATGAATCATTGCCTAAAGAACTACAATCTGATTTGTTTACCTTTGTCAAACAAGAGGAAGACGAATTGATCTTACCAAAGCCGATCTTAAAGGATATGAACAAGGAAGAGTTAGAACAATCGGAACAAGAAGAGGGAACGGTTATCCTTCCTGAGACAGTTTCCGTAGAAAATGACTCAGCGAAAATTGATGTCAGTTTTACAGAGAACGTCGTTGTCTCAAAAGATCGTGTCAACCCAACAAAATTACTAGAGGTTGAGCAATTGACGAAATTGATTGAACGAGGAATTTCCATCGCAAAAGAAAAACCGGTCAAAGATGAAAGTGATATCGAAACGATTGCAAAAACAAACAACCTTTCAAAAAAAGAGTTAATCGACTTGAATCCTGATTTAGATGACGTCGAAATCATCCAAGCAGGTGAGACGGTCAAGGTAAAACAAGAGAAGAAATTTATCGATGTCGTTTATACTGCAGAAAAGACAGAAGAAGAATCCATTGATTATGAAACAATCACGAAGAATTCAAATGAGATCTACCAAGGAAATGAGAAAGTTCAACAACAAGGTGAAAAAGGCAAGAAAGTACTTACGTATAAAGTGACGACGAAAAACGGAAAAGTCATCAAAGAAGAAAAAGTGGATGAAGAAGTCGTTAAAGAACCGAAAGATAAAATCATCTTAAAAGGAACAAAGCGAGTTTCCAACCGTGGTTCTGGGCAGCTCGGATGGCCAGCTGTTGGTGGACATATTACAAGTAAAATGGGCTCGCGTTGGGGTTCATATCATAAAGGAATTGACATTGCCGGTGTAGGCAACCGCACGATTAAATCGGCAGACAACGGAACGGTTGTACAGGCTAGCTGGGACGGTGCGTACGGAAACCGCGTTGTCATTAACCATAACAACGGATTCAAAACAACTTATTCTCATCTTAGCAGTATGAGCGTAAGCCCTGGCCAAACGGTTAAAAAGGGACAATCCATTGGCCAGATGGGAACGACAGGAAGATCGACCGGCGTACATTTACATTTTGAAGTATACCGAAATGGTGGACTCGTCAACCCACTTAATTACGTTGGCCGCTAATATAAGTGATTTACATGTAAAGTAGTTCAGTTTAGAAGTACAAAGCTATATTTTGTACGCTAATTGAACTACTTTTTTCTATATCTATTAGATATTCAGGATTACGACGTCTGATTGGGGGAAGATGTAGAGATAATGCTACTAATATTAATCGGCTAGGCTCATTTTTAGCAAATGAATGAACCGTCAATAATGGATGGTAACTTGTTAGATGATTGTAAAGATGATTCTGTCAATTCTATGAAGAACACTTCTATAATAAGACTTTTCATGCAATGTACGTTAAAATGTAAACAAGTAAATGTGAATAGAACAAATAGGTAGCGAATAAAAAAACGAAACGAACAGCACCTCAGATTCTCAACAATGAAAGAAATGAAAGAGGATGGTGTAAAGCAATGAAAACAAAAATTTTAGTAGTCGATGATGAAAAACCAATTGCAGATATACTTGAATTCAACTTAGATAAAGAAGGTTATGATGTATTCGTCGCTTATGACGGAAATGAAGCAATCGATCTTGTTCGAACGGAAGAACCCGACCTGGTGCTTCTTGATATCATGCTTCCGGAGAAAGATGGAATGGAAGTGTGCCGTGAAATTCGAAAGGACTACCAGATGCCGATCATTATGCTGACGGCGAAGGATTCCGAGATCGATAAAGTATTAGGTCTGGAGCTCGGAGCGGATGACTACGTCACAAAGCCATTCAGTAACCGCGAATTGATTGCGCGAGTGAAAGCGAATTTACGCCGCTCAACAAGCGAAGATAATGGCACAAGCTCTGGCTTGTCCAATATTAAAATTGGTGGCCTTGAAATCAACCGGGAAAACTACTCTGTCACGAGAAACGGTGAACCAGTCGATCTGACACATCGTGAGTTTGAATTGCTACTCTATTTAGCGAAACATATCGAACAGGTAATGACGCGTGAACACTTGTTGGAAACCGTTTGGGGCTATGATTACTTTGGAGATGTCCGAACGGTCGATGTCACTGTCCGACGTCTCCGTGAAAAAATCGAAGAAAATCCAAGTAACCCTAACTGGATTGTGACAAGAAGAGGAGTAGGTTATTACTTGAGAAACCCTGAGCAGGAGTAGATTAGATGAGTAAAGTTTGGGGATTTTTCAAATCAATCCGCCTAAAATTTATTTTAATATATATTTTATTAATCTTAATTGCGATACAGATCATTGGAGCTTACTTCGCAAGGCAGTTGGAAACACAGCTACTCGAAAACTTTACGGAATCCGTGAATGACCGGGTGCAGTTACTGACATTTAATCTTGAACAAGCCTTTGCAGAAGAACGGACGGAGAATGATACGTCGCTTTCCAGTGATATTCGTACAATAATCTATGACTTTGACTCCTTTGATTCCGACGATTTTACGGAAGTTCGTGTCGTGGACAATAATAGCCGTGTGCTTGGAACGACAGCTCAATTCGATCGCTCGAATGTCGGCAAACGGACGACCGAGCTGCGGATTTTGCGTGCTTTGTCGGCAGGGAATCAGGAAGAGAACATTTTATTTAACCGGGAAACGGGTCACAGAACTTTGGTGATTTCGAAGCCGATTAAATCGAATACGAACTCGGAGATCGTCGGCGCACTCTATCTTCAAGCCTCCATTGAAGGTGTATATGATCAAATGGAAGATATTAACCGGATTTTCGCCAATGGAACGATACTAGCGATTACGGTTTCCGCTTTGCTTGGGATTTTGGTGGCACAGACAATCACGAGGCCGATCTCTGAGATGAAAAGACAAGCGCAGGTCATGGCAACCGGAAACTTCTCGCAAAAGGTTAATGTTTACGGAACGGATGAAATCGGTCAGCTTGCTGTCACGTTCAATGATTTGAATGATAAATTAAGACTTTCCTATGCCGCAACCGAAGGCGAACGAAAGAAGCTCTCTTCCGTTTTGCGGAATATGACCGATGGGGTTATCGCGACCGACAAAAAAGGCGATGTCACTTTATTGAACGAACCCGCGATGAAGTTGATGCGAAAAGACTACAGCGAATTGCATGGCAAACCCTTACTGACTGTGTTAGGCATGGACGAACACTATTCCGACCTCTTTGAAATCAAAGACGAAAACAGTCTGATCATTGATTTCTCTGAAGGAGAACAAGATTTATTGTTAAAAGCAAACTTTTCGGTCATTGAAGATGAAAAGGGTGAAATGAACGGTTTCTTAACCGTCTTAAGTGATGTGACGGAACAAGAGAAGATTGAACGGGAGCGGCGAGAGTTTGTCGCAAACGTTTCGCATGAGCTTCGTACACCACTGACGACGATGCGTAGCTACCTTGAAGCGTTGAGTGATGAGTCAACATTGAAAAACGAAGAAATCGCACCGAAGTTTCTGAATGTCACACAAAATGAAACCGAGCGAATGATTCGTCTCGTCAATGACTTGCTGCAATTATCAAAAATGGATAATAAGGATTACCATATTCACAAAAAACGGGTAGAATTCATCGAGTTCATTAATGCGATTATCGACCGATTCGAACTGAATTTAAAAGAAGAATTGGATTTAAAACGCGTCCTGCCGAACAAGCGGTTTGAGGTTTGGATCGATACCGATAAATTAACACAAGTCATTGATAATATTATTTCCAATGCCATTAAGTATTCACCGGAAGGCGGCACGATTAAAGTCGAAGTGCTTCAGGAGAAAAACCAAGTCATCACGAAAATCTCCGACCAAGGTATGGGAATTCCACAAGAAAACTTGGAGCAAATTTTCGATCGTTTCTACCGTGTCGATCGAGCGAGAACGAGAAAATTAGGTGGTACAGGACTTGGTCTGGCCATTTCAAAAGAGTTACTGGAAGCACATGATGGGGACATTTGGGCTTCAAGTGTCGAAGGAAAAGGAACGACCATTCATTTTAGTTTGCCGTTAATGAGAAAGAAACGGGGGCGGCAATCATGATCGAAAATATTAAATCAGGAATCTTATTCATTCTGGTTGTATCAAGCTTATTGCTGACACTGGCATTATGGAACTATCAGCCGGCATACGAGGAACTTGGTGAACCAACTTATTTGGATGAAACGCGATTAGTAGAAGGAGATACAAGACAATTCGATGACGTTGTTTATCCGAAGCAAATTTATTTTCATAATTTCCACGAGCATAGCCAGCTTCCGGATTACAAAGGAATGGAGCAATTATTCGAAGAAATCAAAGAGTGGCCATTCGCTGAAGTAGAACCTTTTGTGAGCGATGACGTATCGATTTGGTCAAGAAATATGGAAGTCGTTTTTCCGGAAGAAATTCCACTAGCGTACATCGTTCAGTTATTGAATGTCAATCAAACGGACAATCTATGGAACCAAACGTTTAATCGCGTTTATTTCCAACTTTCCCAAAACAATAATGAAATTGTTCGAGTGACGTTTGCATCGGACGAATATGAAGGTTATTTAAATGCCGAGATCCAATCTACGTCCGTTTATAATGAAATTAATCAGCTCATTGATAACGAGAATAATGTTTCACTAGGTTCGTATGACATTAACGAAGAGACGACACTCTATCTCCCTGTCGAACGTCTCGATGTGCCGGGCTATACGATCTTGACGGAAGAAATTTATGATATCCAACCGTTGATCAATAATCTATTCAGCAATCCGACAACGGTGCGAAGACAGGTGCCAAGTGGAAACTCCAATGAGGAGAGCTATTATACAGATGGTTCACGGGCATTGACCATTAAGCGTGTACTCCAAAATGAAAAAGCGATGGAATTCATAAATCCATTTTCGACAAACGCACCCGAGATGACACGCTATGACATTATGAATCGTAGTATCGGATTTACCAATGACCATTCTGGATGGACGGATACATTCTATTTGGACTCATTGAATGAACATAGTAACGAAATCGCTTTTCGGATGTATTATGAAGGCATGCCGTTATTTGACACAGAAGGATATACGATGATTCAACAAACGTGGCGAGATAACCGCATTTATCAGTTTGAGCGACCATTATTCTATACAAGTACGAATTTTCAAAGTGAAGAACAGGAATCTGTCCGTTCCGGTCTATCCGTTTATCAATTTTTCCAGCAGCACTCCGATCAGTTCTTACCAGAGTCCATTTCTGATATGCGGATCGGGTATGAAGTAAACACAATAAGCGACGCATCCAATGCGATGTATTTAAAACCGAGTTGGCATATTAAATATAACGGCAGATGGCAACCGATGAGCTACTTTGAAAACATGTTACAGACAAGGGGTGATGAATAATGAAATGGGGTTCTGTCAAAACGTTATTCATCATCGCCTTCATGATCCTGAATTTCTTTTTGGCTCAGCAACTATTGGAGAAAATAGATGAGACGAATATCGAGACACTGTCACAGACCACCTTTGAGGACGGACTGGCTGCAGAGGACATTACGATCGGTGAACTACCTGAAAGCGGAAAGAAAGCATCGTATGTATCGGCAGAGCGCTATTTGTTGACAGAGGAAGACAAGAAATCACTTGAGGAGTCGTTAACGAACCAAAATATTGCCATCATCAATAATCAGACAATCATCAGTGAATTCATCGAGCCGGTTTCCGTTGGGCTGGATGATGATTCAACAACAGTCATGGAAACATTAGCCGAGTTTGTGATTTATGACGATGTGTATGAGCTTTGGAAGTATGATGAAGAAGAAAATGTGTTATTATTTTTTCAGAAGCAAAACGATCGAACCGTTTTATTCAATAAAGCAGGCGTTTTATACGTCAAGCTGAACGAAAATCAAGAAGCGGTTTCTTACTATCAGACCTTGTTGAATGAAGTGAGGGTACAAGGAGATGAACAGACAGTCGTCGATCCAATGAACGCTGTCGAATCCGTTTTTAACTCTAATGAAGTTTTGCGTCCTGAAGATCATATTTCAGACATGAAGCTCGCTTATCATTCTCTCCTAGCGCTTAAAGGCGAAGAACAGGTCTTTACACCGACATGGGTGATTGAAATCAATGATGGAGAGCGTTATGCCTTTGTGAATGCGATGGAAGGACAAACCATTCCAACAGATGAAGAAGTGTATATGGAAGAGATCGAAACAACGTTAGAACAACAACTAGAAACACACATACGGAGTGATAAAGAAGAATGAGTTTACATTTTAGTGTCCTGGCGTCCGGAAGTACGGGGAATGCTTTTTATATAGGAACCGATCAGACCAAGTTATTGGTCGATGCGGGTTTAAGTGGAAAGAAATTGACGAGCAGCTTGGAAGAAGTCGGTGTTGACCCAACAGAATTGGATGGAATCCTCGTCACCCATGAGCACAGTGATCACATTAAAGGGCTCGGGATTGCTGCAAGAAAATACGACTTGCCGATTTATGCGAATGAAAAAACATGGAAAGCGATGGAAAACTCCATTGGTAAAATAACACTCGACCAAAAGTTCGACTTTCCAATCCATTCCGTCAAACAAATTGGAGACCTTGATGTCGAAAGCTATGGTGTGTCCCATGATGCGATCGATCCGATGTTCTTCGTCTTTCGTCATCAAAACAACAAAGTGGCGATGATTACAGATACAGGCTATGTGTCGGAACGCATGAAAAAAACAATCGAAAATTCAGATGCATTTTTGTTTGAAGCGAACCATGATGTGGGAATGTTACAAATGGGACGTTATCCGTGGAACGTAAAACGACGGATACTAAGCGATCTAGGTCACGTTTCGAATGAAGACGCAGCGATTGCCATGTGTGATGTCATCGGAAATCGTACGAAGCGGATTTATTTAGGACATTTGAGCCAAGATAACAACATGGTTGATTTGGCCCGGATGAGTGTAGAAGAAGTACTGACAAGTCACGGCCATCGGATTGGCGAAGACTTACTATTGAAAGATACCAGTCCGACCAAGCCAACACCAATCGATTATATCGAAAAAGAGGTGAAGACAGATGGGGTATTATAACTCGCATGTAGACAATAAGCAGCGCAAAAAAAGTGTCATCATGCCCGCCGCGATCGGGATTATTATCGGTGTTTTGATCGCCTGGCTGGTGCTTGCTGAATTCTCACCACTGGGTGGAAATGACGCCGCAAGCTCTGGTGATGACTCCGAAAACACAAGTGAAGAACAAAATTCAGAAGAAAATAACAGTACAAACGAAAACAGCGAAGGCAAAACCGTCAACGTCGATGTGACATCACAAGTGACCGAAGTTGTAGGTAATGTTCAAAACACAGTCGTAGGTGTCGTCAATATCCAAAATCAAAACATATTCGGCAACCAACGGACGCAAGGCGGTACAGGGTCTGGTGTCATCTACAAAAAAGAAGGTGACCATGCCTATATCGTGACGAACCACCACGTCATCCAAGGTGCCAGTAATGTAGAAATCGTCTTGAACAACGAGGAACAAATCGAAGCGGAACTACTTGGAAGCGACATGTATACAGACCTAGCGGTATTACGTGTTCCGGCAGGAGAAGTACCAAACGCAATCGAATTTGGAAGCTCTGAAAGCCTACAAGTCGGAGAGCCCGTCATTGCCATCGGGAACCCACTCGGTCTGCAATTTGCAGGCTCCGTCACTCAAGGAATCATTAGTGGGAAAGAACGACTCATCCCGGTTGATTTTGACCAAAACGGTGTCGTCGACTGGCAAGCAGAAGCCATTCAAACCGATGCAGCCATCAACCCAGGGAACTCCGGTGGTGCACTCGTCAATTTAGATGGCCAATTAGTCGGAATCAACTCCATGAAAATTTCCAATCCGAACGTAGAAGGATTAGGCTTTGCCATTCCAATTGATCATGCAATCCCGATCATCGAACAATTAGAAGAAGATGGTGCAGTCACTCGTGCCTTCTTAGGAATTTCACCATATTCCTTAAGTGACATTGCGACATATCACTGGCAGAACACACTGAACCTACCGAAAGATGTAGAAGCAGGTGTCGTTGTGGCAAATGTGGATAATGGCACACCAGCAGCACAAGCAGGTCTTGAGCAATATGACGTCATCGTCGAATTCGATGGTGAACCGATCAATAACTCATTAGACTTACGCAAATATCTATACAACGAGACTGAAGCGGGCGAACAAATCGAAATCACTTTCTACCGCGACGGAGAAAAACAGACAACAAAAGCAACACTGACAGCACAAGAGTTTTAATGAAATAGCAGAAGTCCCTGTTGAGGAATAGATCCTCCCAGGGACTTTTTTTCTATAGAAAGACAAACAACGAACGGTGAAAAAGCATTCAATGTTCCGCTTTAAAGCTTATGCACAAAATTGCTCTACTTATCCACAAAGTGTGCATAAGAAAATAACTGATGTGCATATATTGAGTCCATTTTTGTGAAACTAACTAAATAACGTACGAACATATGTTAATATGTTGATAAACCTGTGGATAACTCGACTATTCCACAGACTTATTCAGATAATCACAACCTTATGCACGAGTATCCACAAATCGTTGTGAATAAGTGTGAATAACTAAACTGTCGCCATATACCCAAATCCACATGTGAATAAACCGCCAGCTTGAAACAGTGATAAAAGAGGTGATTGTTCGGATTATCAACAAGTTGTAAAATGAAAGCAGGATATAGAACACTTTAAGTTATACACATGCCAAAAATAATTTATTAGGTGATTAAAAATGAAAATAACGATTGTTTCTGTCGGAAAGTTAAAAGAAAAATACTTAAAGCAAGGCATTCAAGAATACCTGAAGCGACTGAGTAGCTATGCCAAAGTTGAAATCATTGAAGTCGCTGATGAAAAAGCGCCAGAAAACTTAAGTGAAGCCGAAGAAAAACAAGTGAAAGATAAAGAGGGAGAGCGAATTCTACAAGCCATCTCCCCAGATACATATGTCATTACATTAGAAATTGAAGGGAAGATGCTTTCATCTGAGCAACTCGCCAAGAAAATGGACGAGCTTGCGACCTACGGGAAGAGCAAGATAGCCTTTGTGATCGGTGGGTCATTAGGGATTAGTGAAGCGGTCCAGCAACGAAGTGATTTCGCCATCTCCTTTTCAAAAATGACGTTTCCACACCAGTTAATGCGGTTGGTGTTGTTGGAGCAGGTTTATCGAGGTTTTCGGATTAATCGGGGGGAGCCTTATCACAAGTGAGGTTAAACAGATCAATTTAATTAAATAAAACATTAATAAATATGTTTCTTCGTGATTGTTATGAATATAATATATTCGTTTTCTCATAATACTAAGCTAAAATATATTTCAGCATGAGTAACTTTCTCTTTAAGTAACTGGTTTAGTACAGGTGATAAAGTACTAGAAACAATCGTAATAGCATTCAAGGTCTTCGGTCTTATGAGTTAAGTGAGTAGAAAACTAACACTTATAAAAGGTTAAAGAAATACAATTACATTTACACGAACTATTTTATACACTCGCTAACTTTAGGTCGTTTTATTTAAATAATTATCTATCATAGACTCTGCTAATGTCTGTATAATCCCAATAAATGAGTCAATGTTTACTGATTAATGAGGGAACACAATTCATGTCTTGGTTATTTTGTGTCAATATTTATATATTATAAGAATGCGCAGTTAAGGAGTGAATCAAGTGGCGGATAAAACTAGTGAATTTCTTCAGGACACATTTATGGAGTTGTTTGAAAAACAGTTGGAAGAGGCTAAGACTCAAGAAGAAGCTAATGAAATAGCAAAGAAGTTTAACGAGTTAGATTTAGCAAGAATTTTTGAAGATATGTACATGAGGATGGTAAATGATACAACTCGCTTCATGCGAGATAGTATGCATGAACAAGTCATGACATTTCGAGCTAAAGAACAAGAATTCCTATCCATTCAGGAACAAAAATGGAGTAAAGCATTTGTAGCTTCTGAATCTATGTACATTATGGTGGCAGAGGCTGCAGAGTCGTATGTTGAGCATGTAAATGAAATACCACAGGACGTGCTAGAAACTTCTCATTACACCTTTACCGCGATGTTACACATACATGGTCGATCGCTACAGCAATTTCTTGAAATTATCACATTAATGAAAAATGGATTTGCTGATGGGGCATTTGCTAGATGGCGTTCCTTGTATGAACTCACAATAGTATCTTCTTTTATAACTTTGCATGGTGAGAGAGTAGCAAGAGAATATATTGAATCTTCTAAAACGGATGATCGATATGAATGGGCTAAAGCAAGCGGCATTTTTTCAAACATTAATAGATACATAACTTTTAATGACCTCCAAAAAAATTGTGAAATTAATTCTGAAGTTTGGCGACGACAATATGATCTAGCTAACAAAATAGTTCATGCTTCTCCTCAAGGTACATTTGCTCGTTTAAGTAATGCAGAAACTGAAAATATTATTCCGATTGGAAGAAGTGATTTTGGCATTACTACAGCTGCCGAACATTCAGCAATTTCCCTTGCGCAAATTACTGCTATGTTTTTTAATATCCATCTATCTGGAGATAATGTAGTTGCAATGAGGTATATTAATAATTGGATTGATGTTATTAGAGAAATATACTTTAAAACACATGATTCGATTTTCCCAGATCATGAAAAATTATGGAATGATAATATGGTTAGTTACGAGGATGAGTTAGAGGGAGAATAATAGCTATTAGAAATATAACAAACCGAATCTAC
The DNA here is from genome assembly GCF_007559355.1 of Allobacillus sp. SKP2-8. Taxonomy (NCBI): domain Bacteria; kingdom Bacillati; phylum Bacillota; class Bacilli; order Caryophanales; family Bacillaceae; genus Allobacillus; species Allobacillus sp. SKP2-8. The sequence continues at coordinate 71,497 of NZ_VMHF01000011.1, forward strand.
AGTTATGTATTCAAATAGTGACTTTATAAGAGGTGATATCCATAATAGTGCTTGATATTTACGGTAAAATTGAAAGAACAATTATCTCAAAAAAGTTAAAACTATACATTGATAATCTGCCTGATGATTGGAAAGAAGGTATTAAAGAAGATATTTTTGAAGAAATCCATAGAATTGAATTTAAGAGAAATGAAGAAATAATTAAATATGGTAAGACATACACTAATGCTTTTGACTATACAACAGCAAAAAGAACAGTGGAAAGGACTATTGAGGAAACAAATAATTATCCTTTAAATACTCTTGAAGACTGTATAGATTGTATTGTTGAGAATATGATCTGTATAGAGTTTGATTATGAGTATAGTGATATGCCTTTTTTTGATTGGACAACAAATTGTTTTGATGGTAGATTTTGTGAAGAAGATTACTCTGAAAAGATAATAAAACTTTTTAACTTTATGAATCCTGGAAAGCATGATAGAACACACTTTAATATTGTTTATTCAAGTAATGACGAATATTTAAGTATTTTCCCGAAGATTACGTCAGCATTATCTTTTAGAATTAGGTCTGAATTTAAAGGATTTAGAACAAAAGAAGAAGCAATTTGTGATTTAAGAAAATGCTGCAAATGTCTAGATAGTTTCCTTCAAACAGAAGATGATTACTATAAATTAGATTATATTGTCGAAGCTATAAATAAAAATGATGACTACAAGCACTATCATTTTCTAAAGGTATTCACAATACTTGAGATGCTCTTACTTCACAAAAAGCAAGAAACAAAAGAGATTGATAAATACATTATTCCTATCATCAAATCAATTTATAGTGATGAATCAAAGCAAGCGACAATATTATTAAGGCAGATGAGAAATAAAATAGGTCATGGTGATTTTAAAGGTTTTAATAAAAAGGCAAATGAGTTTGCTGATAAATATATGAAGTCTTTTCAATTTGACTACTCTGAGTATAGTCATCTAAATTGGATTTTATTGCACACGTGTTGTTATTAGACGACATATTAAAAGAAGTATTAATTAAAAAATTCGATATAGACAAAAATTTTCACATTGAACTTGTATAGCGTAATGGTTACTATTTTACTACTTTTTGATTTTAATACTGGACATTGCTTCCTCCCGGATTTCTGTTTAATATTTTAACATCTATCTCGATCCCAACATAGGTATTATAGAGAAGCCCAGCCAGCATTGAGATTTAACTTCCAATGCTGGTTTTCGGCTTTTAAACCATTATCATTAACCGTACAACAAGTGAGAATAAACAGGTCAATAGTATTAAATAAATCATTAATAAATTTGATATTTAGTAAATGATTTGTTTATGAAAAGTACTTTCGTTAAGTAGTAAGTAGTTCAAATACCGTTCAAAAAATCTAAAAATAACATATGAGATAACATACGAAAGCACATTATGTTTAGTAACGTAAAAAATAATATTAACAATATACAAAACCGATTGGATTTTAAATATCCAAGTAAAGTTGTATTGTTCATCTAATGCGTTACAACAAGGAAGGTTTTTAATATCTGTCAATACTTATAACATCATTGGATGGAGTAAGGTGTTTCTTTTCCCCTATTGAGAAGTCAGAACCTTGACGTTCCACTTCAAAATATTGAACTACTTTTTCTCCATTAAAAAACTAATAGGTATATATCTTCTCTCATATCGAGATTACTTGGATCTCTGAAGGATGTACTTAATTGTGGTATTTTACAAGAGAAAATTTGAGAACTTTGACAGCATGATGGGTAGTTCGATAAAGCATGTGCAACACGATAACTGTCAATGGTAAAAATTTGTATATGAGCATGGTGAATCACACGATCCACCAATGCAGCTGTCAGTCTTGCATCGACGAAGATGCGATTCCATTGGCTAAATTCCAGATTGGAAGTAATGATAAGGCTCTTCTGCTCGTACCAGTCTGTAACTAGCTGGAACAGTAGCTCAACTCCATCCTTACTAAACGGAATATAACCCATTTCATCCAAAATGATGAGGTCCACCTTCTTGAACTTGTTCCTGAACCATTGAAGTTTACTCTCGTTCCAAGCTTCCTCCAATTGGTCCACTAAATCGGCTACCCGGTAGAAGCGCACTTCATAGCCTTTTCGACATGCTTGCCGCCCCAATCCGGTTGTAATATGTGTCTTATCGTTATGTAAAGCTTTACATAACGGTAAGACGCATTTAGCAATTGGGTTAGGTTAGAAGCTATTCATAAAGGACAGTGTGTTTCATTCATTACAATAGGCGATATTGATTTTCGTTTTGAAATCGGAAGATTACCTCCAAGATCACAACTCAAATTGAAGCGTATTCGAGAAGCCGATTTGATTACCATAAATGTACCTGATGTATATGGCCATGGATTAAAGTGAGGCAAACTTATTCCTTCACTTAATCAATCCCCTATACGAACGGTGCTCAATCATATTAACATCGAATAAACATTTTAATCCTCTGTAAACATCCTCAAGTCCTAGCCCAATTGTGATATATGTTTTTCCAATGCCAGGCGGACCCAGAAGAATTAAATTGTACTGTTGCTCTAGCCAGCTTAGTTCTCGCAGTTGAGAAAGCTGGCGAGCAATCAAAACGCTTTGTCCTTTCAACTCAAACTCATCTAACGGAAAGCGTGTCCATTTCATTCTTTTCTTCAGACTTTTCGCTTCACGTTTGGTTAATTCATATCGAGTGATAGACACTAAGAATTCCAAGTATAGTCACTAGCTTAAATAAACTAGATGATTATTATTTGGGATAAAAAAAGGTAGGAAATTATTTGGTAATTTTAAAAAAGAGATAACAAAAAATGGTCATACAATGAAATTAAAAAAATATCTACTATATATAAGCGAATTTAAAAGTGCAGTAAGTCAAGCTGGTGCAAAGCTGGGAATGAGTCATGTTACTCCACACAGTGCGAAGAAATATTACCTTAATAGTGTTTATCAGTATAATAACAGAATGGAGGAGGATAGTGTTAATGACTATCTGAAAAACAATAAAGAAAAGTATGAATCTACCTTTCGAAAATAATTATTGAAAATTAACTCCAAATTGAAAGTACTCAGATACTTTGATCGAAAAACCAAGGGATTGAAACCACTTAAAACCTTCGATGACATATTGAGTTACTTCACACTAAAACAAAAAGCAGCACTAATTTCTAGTTGTTAAAGTTCCATAATAGAATTTCAATAATGGCATTCTATATAAATAGAGAGGTCTCACGCAAAGTGATGGGTGGTAATAAACGGTGTAAAAATAAGGAGATTGATTAAAGATCCAAGAAGTATTACAATGAAATAATGACATTTATTGTCGAAAGTAATCTATTTAAAAATCTCATTAAATCTATTTACTTTTAAAGGGAGCTAATGTTTGGTATTATTTAAATAGATTAATAGAATAGAGGGGTTTAATAATGACTCAAGAAATTAAAGCTATCAGTCTTTTTTCTGGTGCAGGCGGATTCGACATTGGTTGCCAAATGGCTGGAATACCTGTAGTTTTTAGTATTGATATTGAAGAAGATGCAATAAATACATTAAAAATAAACGATATATTTAAAGATACAATAATAGAACAAGGGGATTTATTCGAGTATAGTAGTGAGGAAATAAAAAATAAGATTGGTAAAGATAACAATAATGGAAAGACCATTTTAATCGGTGGGGCACCTTGTCAGCCTTTTTCAAAAAATGGATATTGGGTTACTCATAAAGTAAGAAAGGGAATTGATGACCCTAGAGCAAAACTAGTAAATGAATTCTTAAGGGTTCTCGTTGATCTTAAACCAAATGGCTTCGTCTTTGAAAATGTAGAAAGTTTGTTACATCCTAAGAATAAAATTATAGTTGATTCATTCTTAGAAATTGTAGAATCAGAAGGATTTAAATCCAAAGTTATTAAAGCAAATTCATTAGACTATGGCGTTGCCCAAAAAAGAAAAAGACTTTTTATTATAGGCACAAAAGGGGAATTTAAAACAGATGAACCAATAAAAACTCATTTCCCTGCTGAGAAGGCAAGCAAGGAGAACTTACAACCATTTGTGAATGTTGGTGAAGTTATTAGTGAGTTTGACACGGATGAATATTTTGAAGAACAGGAATTGACAGATGGTGGAACCTATCATGAAGACTTAAAAGAAGTTCCTCCCGGTATGAACTACAAAGCTTTAACTGCATGGGCTGGTCACCCTAACCCGAAATTCGTAGCAGATAAGCGTTTTTGGAATTTCTTGCTTAAGTTACATCCGGATAAACCATCTTGGACTATTACTGCACAGCCTGGTCCTTGGGTTGGTCCTTTCCACTGGAACTCTAGAAGACTACGAGTACCTGAAATTGCTGCAATACAATCCTTCCCGAAAGACTATCAATTTTATGGAAGTAGAAGATCGATTCAAAAGCAAATCGGAAATGCTGTTCCACCTCTTATGGCTAAAGCAATGATTAATTTTCTTAAGGAGAGTTTGATATAATGCTGAGTGTAGTAAGTGTCTTCTCTGGTGGAGGAGGTATCGACTTAGGATTTAAAAAAGCTGGATATGAGATTTTATATTCTACTGACTTTTTTAAAGAGGCTTGTGAAACTCTTGAGCAAAACCAAGTAGGTCAACTAGTAGAGTGTAAGGACATAAGAGAAGTAGATTTCAAGGGTTTGTTATCTAAATTTAACATTGATCAATTGGATGTTTTCGTAGGAGGACCACCATGTCCTGCATATTCTAAATCTAGATTTTATCGTAAAGATAAAAAACGGGCACTTGAAGATGAAAACTCTTTTACATTATTTGAATACTTTAGAGGTGTTGAGGAATTAAGACCTAAAGTATTCTTTTTTGAAAATGTGCATGGTTTTGTGTATAAGCCACATCAAGCTGCATTCACGTATCTAAAAGAAAGGGCAGAAGAATTGGGTTATACCATATCATGGAAGGTGGTTAACGCGGCTAAATACGGGATACCTCAAACAAGAGAAAGATTTATATGTATAGGGGTTAAAAATGAAGAAGGACATAAATTTGTTTTTCCAGAAGAAACGCATTATATTCCAGATAAATACGATCCTATTAAGGACAAAGGTAAAAATCCTTGGGTGACATGTGGAGATGTTTTAAGTGATTTAGACTATGACCTTCCAGAAGATGAAAAAATGCAAGCAGGTTCAAAACACAAAGATTTATTAAAAGAAGTCCCGCCTGGAGAGAACTACCTATACTTCACAGAAGAGAGAGGCCATCCTAATCCAAAATTTAAATGGAGATCTCGATACTGGTCATTTCTTCTTAAATTATCGCCAAACAGACCTTCTTGGACCATACAAGCTAGTTTTTCCAATAACATGGGACCGTTTCACTGGAAAAACAGATTTTTACGAATAGCTGAAATAAAAAGAATCCAGACATTTGATGATGATTATGAATTTAGTGGGGATATGAAAATACAATGGAGGCAAATTGGAAATGCAGTTCCTCCATTATTAGTAAAAGTCATTGCAGAAGAGATAAAAAAACAATATTTTTCAGCTGACAAATATGATTATAGAAAAGGTCAAGTAGAACAGTTAACCATAGATGAGCTATTAGATAGCAACCAAGTTTAACTACAGGGTTGCTTTTCTTTATTATTGGGACATTTACATAAAAAAAAACAAATATTATACTTTATTTATAAAAGGAGCATTCCTGTAATAAAAGAATTTAGCTAAAAATAAGCTTATACGGGATTACACAAAAATAGCCCTCCT
>NZ_VMHF01000012.1:0-61678 GCF_007559355.1 Allobacillus sp. SKP2-8
TCTTTCCCAATCAATAAGAAAGAAACCGAATTGACTTCAGGCTATTTTGTTTAGTTTTCAAGGTTCGAAATGTTCTTGTCATTTATTGTCGCCTCAAAACAGCGACTTTATAAATATAACAAAAATGAAATTCAATGTCAACAACTTTTGTTAATTTGTTTTTTCATTTTTGTTCGGTTGCCGTTTTTGTTGCGACAACGTTTAATAATTTATCATGGTTTTTAAATGCGTGCAACTGTTTTATTGAAGTAAATTTTTTCTGAAAACTATTTGCCATATAAACGCCCGTCATGTAGCGACCAACCACTCTCTTATCGCCACTAGTTTCAACCTTTAACAGCCAGTGTGCGACTAAGTGACAAAGCTCCAAAAAACCAGCCAACCTTTTTATCAACGGTTGGCTGGTTCATGCATAACGATCTCTTACCAAATTTTTATCTCTTCCCCTAACCTCTTTTCATTTACTTCTCCGGTCGATGTTAACGAATAATTGATCCACCCGACATAATGATTTTCATTTTGTTTTGCTTGCTGTTCTGTCCACCCCCCTGCCGTACTTAGCCATTGTCCTGTTTGATCACCTGGAGGCGTTCCTGGTTTTGGATGACTTGATCCATTGGAAGCAATGACTTGGCATCCACTGACATGCAGAAATTCGACTGGGAATTGACTGGATGCTACTCGACACCCTGTGAATATTACTTTGCAAGTTGAACAAAAGGTTATTTTTCCTTCCTGTACAAGCTGTGCAAAGTCGTTTATATACCTCGCATCTGTGTCATCGTATAAACTCTGTTGTGAATAGAATCCAGCAACATCCACACCGCCCAGCTTCACACCTCCGCGATTTCCACCGGGTATATATGGCCATGCATGTGAAAATATATATAATCGTTCAATACAGTTCTCTCCTCCATTCGAAGCATTGACCATATGGGTCAGCAGTTCTTTGCCCGATCCCCATTGCTTCGTATTCGGAGCGCCCACCGCTCTTGTTCCCCACGCTTTGAATGCTTCCTCATCTGTTCCTCTAGCCGCAAGTGCCAATGCAATCTTTGCCATCATGATCCTCCTTGAAGTTTTAATTGATATAGCTTATGCATGCACTTTTCGTTGTTGCACCTTCAAGAATATGACTTTTGAAGAGGCCAATGTTGGTTATATGAAGTTTATGACCACGCCACTTGTCTCAAACTTGTTTGCCTTGATGATCAACGACTAGATTCTTATCCGACTTTACAACCGACGGAATCGTACTTTGACTTAAAAAATAAAAAGCCACTCACCTAAAGGCAAGTGGCAATCATTTGTATTATTCAGAGCGTTTTCTCATTTGAGGGAATAGCAGTACATCGCGAATAGAAGGAGAATTCGTGAGTAACATTACAATTCGGTCGATCCCGATTCCTAGACCACCCGTTGGCGGCAGACCGTATTCCAATGACTCCAGAAAGTCTTCATCCATATAATGCGCCTCATCGTTTCCAGCTTCCCGTTCTTTCAACTGGGATTCAAAACGTTCACGCTGGTCGATCGGGTCATTCAACTCAGAGAATGCATTTGCGTGTTCACGACCTACAATGAATAGTTCAAATCGATCGGTAAACCGTTCATCTTCTGGATTCTTCTTCGCTAATGGTGAAATCTCAACTGGATGACCGTAAATGAATGTAGGCTGAATTAAGTGCTCTTCAACTTTTTGTTCAAAAAACTCGTTAACGATATGACCAAACGTCATATGTTTTTCAACTTCGACGCCATGTTCTTCAGCTAACTGACGAGCTTGCTCATCAGACATCTTTTCGAAAAAGTCTACGCCTGTATATTCTTTAATGGCATCGACAATATGCCATCTTTTCCAAGAAGGTGCTAAGTCAACTTCATAGTCTCCATATTGGATTTTCGTCGTTCCTAACACTTCTTGTGCGATATGAGCAATCAACTCTTCTGTAAGGTCCATAATATCGTTGTAGTCTGCATACGCTTCATACAATTCGATCATCGTAAATTCCGGGTTATGTCTCGTAGAAACCCCTTCATTTCTGAAGACGCGGCCGATTTCATAGACTTTCTCCAGCCCACCGACGATTAATCGTTTTAAATGAAGTTCTATCGCGATTCGCATATACAACGGAATATTCAACGCATTGTGGTGCGTCTCGAATGGTCTAGCAGAAGCTCCACCAGGGATCGAATGCATCATTGGTGTTTCAACTTCCAAAAATCCTTGGCCATCTAAGTAACGACGCATCGCTTGAATAATCTTACTTCGCAAAATGAATGTTTCTTTACTTTCATGATTTGTAATCAAATCTAAATACCGTTGACGGTAACGCTGTTCAACATCCTTCAGGCCATGAAACTTCTCAGGTAGTGGACGTAGCGATTTTGTCAGTAATTCAAACGTATTCGCTTTGACGGAGAGTTCACCTACGTTGGTCTTAAACATGACACCGGTAACCCCGACGATATCTCCTAAGTCAGCGGATTTGAAAAGTTCGTATGCTTCTTCCCCGACTTCATCTTTTCGTACATATAGCTGAATTTGTCCATCCAAGTCTTGGATATGGGCAAAGCCTGCTTTCCCTTTACCTCGCTTCGTCATAATTCTGCCCGCGATTGTAACTTCAGTTTCCTCTTCCTTCTCAGCCAGTTCCTCTTTTGTGAAATGATCAAAAGTTTCTTTTAACTGGTTGGTCAAGTGGGTACGTTCAAATTTATTTCCGAATCCACTGACTCCTTTTTCTTCTAACCCTCTAAGCTTCTCTAAACGGGTTTTCATTTGGTCATTCAATTCTTCAGACACTTGCTTCACCTCATATATGTTTAGTTGTATAACTTGATATGTTTTTGCAGTTTCTTCTGCAGGATCTATAAACTGTACGCAATCAAATCACAAGATTCCATCAAAAAACGATCTACTTATTAACGAAAACTGCCTACAGCAAGCAGTGAAGGCAGTTTCCCATTGGTGACATCCATTATAGGAAGTGGCTCGTTTGATCGAAACACTTCTTATGCTCGTATATCAAAATCATTAAAGGTCATTGCTTTCACATAAGTTGATTCGTTTACTTACTTTATCATTCCCTCTGATGCCTTTCAAGTACGAGACAGAACGCTATTGGATGCTCTGTTTTTAATTGGTTTCTCGCTTTCTTACATCTGCCAAGTCGTCTTGTGGAAGTTTACTGACGTATTCCCTTACTTGTTTGCCATCAATTTCGATGGACTCATCAATTTCAGCTAATGGTACTAATACAAAAGCTCGTTCTTTCATTCTTGGATGAGGAATCGTAAGTTGCTCTGATTGCAGCGTTTTATTTTCATAAACCAAAATGTCCAAGTCAATTGTTCGAGGTCCATTTTTGATCGTTCTTCTTCGTCCTAAGGATTGCTCGATGGATTGGCATGCAGTCAGCAATTCGCTGGGTGTATAATCAGTCTTGATTTCGACAACCATATTCAAAAAATAATCTTGATCGGTGTATCCAACAGGAGCAGTTTCATAAACAGCAGACTGGTGAATCATCTCAACAAATGCATCAGCTTCCAATTTTCCTAACGCTTCGCTTAAATAATGTTCTTTCGGCGGAATATTGGCCCCTAATGCGATAAATGCTCTATGCTTCATAATCGTCTCTCTTTCGTGTGACTTCGACGCCGACAGACTGATAATAACCTGGAATCGGAGGGCCTGGTTTATCGATATAAATCGTGATTGTCTCTAATAAAGAAAATGAGTCAAACATCGATTGAGCAATGGTCTCTGCAAGTGATTCCAACAGGTTGTATGCTTTTCCTTCCATTATTTCTTTCGTTACTTCATAAACCTGTCCATAATCAATACTGTCTTCCATACGGTCGGTTTGGCCAGCTTTACGGAAGTCGCCCATTAATTCTACATCGACGGTAAATCGCTGACCTAATTTGTTTTCTTCTGAAAAAAGGCCGTGATATCCGTAAAACATCATTTGATTCACCTTAATTTTATCCAAATGAAACGCCTCCTTTGCCAAGCATCGCATCCATCATTTTGGCAGCCCGATTGATTTCTTTCACATCATGCACGCGCACGATTTCCACGCCTTGTTGTATACCTGAGCAGACAGTTGCGATCGTGCCTTCCAATCGTTCCTCAACAGGCAAGTCCAACACTTTTCCAATCATCGACTTCCTTGAGGTACCGAGTAAAATTGGGTAACCCATCGTTTTCAATTCACCTAACCGGCGCATCACTAATAGATTCTGCTCAAGTGTTTTTCCAAAGCCTACCCCTGGATCAAGAATAATTTTTTCATCTGATACACCATTTTTCTTTGCGATTTCTATACTCTCTGACAAACTTTTTTTCATATCTTCAATAATGTCATCATAATCAGGATCGTCCTGATTGTGCATCAAAATGATTGGTGCATCGAAGGATTTGGCGACGGCAGTAATTTCTGGGTCGGCTTTCGCTCCCCAAACATCATTGATGATCGTAGCACCCGCTTGAAGGGCGTTCTCTGCTGTTTTCGCTTTAAACGTATCGATTGAGATCGGTGTGTCTATTGTTTTCACCAAACGCTCAATCACTGGAACGACGCGGGCACTTTCTTCTTCGTGAGAAACGGGCTCATGTCCAGGTCGTGTTGATTCTCCGCCAATATCAATGATTCCAGCACCGTCAGCAACTAGTCTTTGAGCTCGCTCGACGGCATCATCCAATCGATTAAACTTTCCACCGTCTGAAAAAGAGTCCGGTGTTACGTTTAAAATCCCCATAATGATTGTTTTCTTGGAAAAATCAAGTTGAAATTGATTGTTAATATTCATGATTTTCATATCCCAGCCCCCTCAAGCTTTAGGTCTCTTTTTCTGGCCAGTTAAGATGATTTTAAGGCAGCTAATTCTTCAACTGTTAAATAATAACGTTCATTACAGAAATGACAAGTAGCTTCAGCGCCGCCGTCTTCCTCGATCATCTCATCGATTTCTTCATCGCCTAATCCACGGATGGAGTTTTCTACACGCTCTTTTGAGCAGTGACACTGGAAACGAACATCGGATTGCTCATTGATTTTCCAGTCTTCTCCTTCAAAAAAGATACCTAAGATGTCTTCTGGACTTTTTCCTTCTTGAATCATTGTAGAAATTGCAGGAATTTCTCCGACGCGTTTTTCAAGTTTTGAGATGATTTCTTCAGAAGCGCCTGGCATCACTTGAATAATAAAACCTCCAGCAGCCAGAATGGAATAATCTGTGTCGACTAAAACACCTGCACCGACTGCAGACGGGATTTGCTCAGAATTGACAAAGTAATACGTGAAATCTTCGCTGACTTCTCCTGAGATAATTGGTACCTGCCCCGTAAAGTTATTTTTCAATCCTAAGTCTTTTACGACGCTTAAAGAACCATTCGTTCCTACGGCTCTTTTGACATCCAATTTGCCTTGTTCGTTGGACTCAAAATCTACATGTGGATTCATCACATAACCGCGGACTTCGCCATTCGCATTACTATCCGCAATGACTGCACCAATCGGTCCATCACCTTCTAGCTTGACGGTTAATTTGTCTTCATTTTTCAACATCCACCCCATCATGGCAGATATGGTTACGGTTCGACCCAGTGCAGCCGAAGCCGTTGGCCACGTATCTAACCTCGAACAATTTTCATTAACGGTGTCTGTCGAGCGGATGGCAAATGCCCGTACCGCTCCTTCGTATGCCGTTGCTCGAATCATATAATCCTTCATATATCATCAATCCTTTGTATTGTTTTGATAAATTTCATATAAACCTTTTAACGTTAACGAATCATCGACATAATCAATCGTTCTGGAGCCTTTTCCGATTAGTTTAGCCAATCCACCTGTTGCTATAACGGTTGGATCTGTCCCGGCTTCTTCTTTCATGCGACGCACAAGCTCATCCACTTGTCCGACGTAGCCATAAAATACACCTGACTGCATGGCTCCAACGGTTGATGTTCCGATTACTGAGTCGGGTCGGGCAATTTCAATTCTTGGCAGTTTTGCGGCCTTTGTATAAAGTGCTTCCGTCGAAATTTTTATTCCCGGGGAAATAAGCCCTCCGCTATACTCTTCCTTTTCATTGATATAACAAAAAGTCGTTGCTGTTCCGAAATCAACGATAATTAATGGAGCTCCGTATTCTTTAATTCCCCCGATTGCGTTTACAATCCGATCTGCCCCGACTTCCTGCGGTTGAGGATAATTCATTTTTAGGTCCGTTTTTACGGAATTCTCACCGACAACCAATGCTTTTGTTTTAAAATATTTTTCACTCATATGTTCCAGCGCAAACATAGCTGGTGGCACAACGGACGAAATAATTACGCCTTTAAAATCACTGAAATATAGTCCGTGGTGTCGCAATAATGCTTTTATATTCATCGCATATTCATCTTCTGTTTTGAAACGATCCGTTTTAATTCTCCATTGATAGATTAGCTTGTCATCTTCAAACGCGCCAAGTACAGTATTCGTATTTCCGACATCTAAAACAAAGATCATAAGTTCAACCCATTTCTATCTGGTTTTTCATCGTAAATCATATCACAATTGGCAACGTGATGTGTAATAAGAGTTCTCATTTTACAAATTTTCATACGTGTTGGTTTTTGTTATACGGCAGACTTTATATTCAAATGAAAAAGCGAAACACCAATCAATCGATTAGTGTTTCGCTGACATATAACCTCTTATTATTCTTTACGGTTTGGATCATCTTCTGGTTTTTTCGGCTCTTTGTCTTGATCTGTATCTTCCGAATCAACAACTGAAGAATCATTCTCTTGACGGTTAATGTTCACTTTCACATCTGAGCGTTCTTCACGGTTTTCCGTTTGCTCGGAGTCCGCATCAGATTCGTCTTCTTTATAATCAGACTTCGTATTGTCAACTTCACTTAATTGCTCTTCGACACTCTCTTCTTTTGGCTCAGGAAGTTTTCCGTGATAGAAGAGGCCATCGATTTGGTCTGCATCCAATGTTTCGACCTCAAGTAAGGTTTGAGCAATTAATTCAAGCTGTTCTTTATGCTTCGTGATAATTTCTTTAGCCCGTTCGTAACATGTGTTGATAATGTTTTGAATTTCTAAGTCAATTTCATAAGCAATTTTATCACTGTAATTCGGTTCGTTTTGTAGGTCGCGACCTAAGAATACTTGACCGCCACCAGAACTACCGAACTGTAGTGGACCTAGTTTTTCACTCATACCAAACTCAGTGACCATCCGTCTGGCAATACTTGTTGCACGTTGGAAGTCGTTATGAGCTCCTGTACTTGCTTCATTGAACATAACTTCCTCAGCAACACGTCCGCCAAGCAATCCAGTGATTTTATCCAATAACTCTGGTTTTGTTTGGAAATAACGGTCCTCTCTCGGAAGCATAACGGCATAACCGCCTGCCTGGCCACGAGGAACAATCGTTACTTTGTGTACCATGTCTGCATCGTTCAGCACAACGCCGATGACAGTATGGCCACTTTCGTGATAAGCGACGATGTTTTTCTCTTTTTTAGAGATTACACGGCTCTTCTTCGCTGGACCTGCAATCACACGGTCAATAGCTTCATCAACGTGTGACATATTAATCATCTTAGCATCTTCACGAGCTGCAACGAGTGCGGCTTCGTTTAGTAAGTTTTCTAAGTCAGCACCTGAGAAACCTGGTGTACGCATCGCAATCGTCTTCAAGCTAACGTCATTCGCAAGTGGTTTGTCCTTCGCATGAACACCAAGCACTTCTGTACGTCCTTTTACGTCTGGCGCATTGACAGGTATCTGTCTGTCAAAACGACCTGGACGAAGCAATGCTGGGTCAAGAATGTCCGGACGGTTCGTAGCTGCCATGATGATAATTCCTTCGTTCACACCGAAACCATCCATCTCAACAAGAAGTTGGTTCAATGTTTGTTCACGCTCATCATGTCCACCACCGACACCCGCGCCACGTTGACGACCGACAGCATCAATTTCGTCAATGAAGATGATACATGGTGCGTTCTTCTTCGCGTTTTCAAACAAGTCACGAACACGTGATGCACCAACACCGACAAACATCTCTACGAAATCGGAACCACTGATGGAGAAGAACGGAACGCCCGCTTCACCTGCAACAGCTTTCGCAAGAAGCGTTTTACCGGTACCAGGAGGTCCAACGAGTAGAACACCTTTCGGAATACGTGCACCGAGAGCAGAGAACTTCCGTGGATCTTTCAAGAATTCAACCACTTCTACAAGTTCCTGTTTCTCTTCATCAGCACCGGCAACATCGGTAAATCTTGTTTTCTTCTTATCTTCGGTATACATTTTCGCTTTACTCTTACCGAAGTTCATCATCTTACCGCCGCCGCCTTGCATTTGGCTAAGCAAGAAGAAGAATAGAATAAAGATGATGATGAAAGGAATCAACGTCGTTAGAACCCGAGCCCACGCACTTGGTTCTTCAGCTGGCTCAACAGTCAACTCACTTTGTTGATTCGCTTGCGTTACAATCGCATTAATGATCTCATCATTTGCTGGAATTTCAGCAATGAAACTTTGTGTACCTTCATCTCCCGTGTATTCACCACGGACTTCATAAGCAAAATTTGTATATTGCAAGGTCATTTCATTTACTTGACCTTCTTCTAACACTTCAGTGAATTGGTTATAATTCATTTGTTCTGTCTCTGATGCAGGGCTATTAAACATGCTGACAATCGCAATCAGAATCAAGAATATAACCAAATAAAATATGGTATTACGGAACACCCGACTCATTACTTACCTCCTCCTAAAGCACAAAACTAAACTCATACTATCACAATATTTTTCACTCACTCAACTATAAAGTCTTGACTTTTCCCAAATCATTTCAATTTAGCTTTATTATTACATGGACCACTACAAACAACCGCTTGTTCTACAAAGGATTCAACTCATTCTATGAATAAATTTCAGGTTTCAACACACCGATATAAGGAAGGTTCCGATATTTTTCTTGGAAATCCAGTCCATAACCGACTACAAATGCATCTGGCACTTCGAAACCGACTAAGTCAGCCGAAATATCTGCTTTACGACCACTTGGTTTATCCAACAAGGTTACAATGGTGATCGACTTGGCTCCTCGGTGCTTAAACAATTCAACCAAATAACCTAACGTCAAACCACTATCAATAATATCTTCAATAATTAGTAAATCGCGACCTTTGACTTGTGTGTTTAAGTCTTTCACGATTCGAACTTCTCCACTCGATTCCATGCCACCACCGTAGCTGGAAACATCCATAAAATCCATTTCCACATGTGTGTTCACATTTTTCAATAAATCACTCATAAAAGGCATGGCGCCTTTCAAAACGCCAATCGCTAATGGGAATTTTCCTTCAAACTGCTCAGTAATCGTTTGTCCCAGTTCCTTTGTTTGTTTCTGTATCTCTTCTTCTGTAAATAAAATTTCCTCGATCTCATTATGCATGGACGGTCCTCCTAATCTTCGTTGGTCCTTCAATTTTTCTCTTGGCGGTTCACGCGAATCACAACATAGGAAGTCGCATGATCACTAAGAACACCCAACTCGCTCCGGGCCAATAAAGGCAGCCAAAGGATTTCTCCATCTCCATTTACCACAATTGGCCACGTATCTCGGTCAACGGCTGGTACTTTTTTATCGATAAATATATCCTTCACTTTTTTCGTACCCGCTAATCCTAAAAGTCGAATTCGATCTCCGGGATTCCGAGTGCGGATGTGTAAAGGAAATTCGATAAGCCGGCGATCACAAACAAAAACATTTTCATTGAAAAGCTTGTTTGTGTTCGAGTGCACTTCCTCCACGGTCACTGTCCAACCGCCCGGTAAGTGTTGTGTCTCATTTAACTGGATGTTTTCGGAAAATGAAGAGGTGAACCCTGTTTTCTTCCGTATTTCACATTGTCCATAGCTCTTAATCCAGCTATAATCTTCTTGAAAAGAATATGTAGCATTCGGCTTTTCTGCTTGAAGCCATTCCAAAAAATCAAAAAAATAATCTTTTTTCCCTATTGGAACTTGAAGATAGTTTAATATTAGATGAAACCCTCTTCTTTGTAAAGGTAAAGGAAGTTCAAGGAAACCATCTATTGAAAAAGTCACTTTTTGTTCATAAAACTGAGTGAAGTGTCGCATTTTTTCTTCCATCACTTCATCCAAAATCAGGTCTTCATCACGTTGGATTTCCGCGATTCTTTGCACACCTTCAAGAAAATTCGGATTTTCGCTCTTAAAAAAAGGCAGTACATATTTTCGAAATCGATTACGTGTGTATGTATCCTCCTCATTGGAAGGATCCTGATGATAAGGAACTTCATTCTCCTCGGCGTACGAAATCAACGCCTGTTTACTGACACATAAAAAAGGACGGATCAGTTGGAAGCCTTCAAATTGCCCACTAGCAGGAATCCCCTTGGGCCGGACTCCTTTGCCAAGTTGCATTAATATCGTTTCCGCTTGATCATCTGCGTGATGTGCGGTAACCAGCTTGGCTTTTTTTTGACCGCGCAATTGTTTCTGGAAAAAATCGTATCTGAGCGTCCTTGCCGCTTCTTGCGTACCTATTTGATGATTTTTTTGATAAGCTTTCACATCTACCTTACCTTCGATAACAGGTAATCCTCGTTTAGCGGCTTCTTTTTTAACGAACTCCACATCTTTTTTTGAGTCTTCTCCGCGAAGCTGATGGTCAACTGTAATAACGTTAATATCCAGTGACCATGTTTCCTTAATTTGATAAAAAAATTCAAGCATGGCCATTGAATCTGGTCCGCCTGAAACCGCCAAATACAACGTATCTTTTTGCTTAAACAATTGATGCTTTTGATTAAACGTCAAAATGGTTTGTAAAAGCATTCGCCCGCACTCCGTTTTTCATCATATACATTCATTACAGTATATCACCACTATTCAACTAGATTCAACGAATGCTTTCGTTAAAACCAATAATAAAAACTGACCAATAATGAAAATTGCACGAACAAAAGCGAACCAATACCGACCACCTCTTTTTTCATCGACTGCTTGGCTGATTGGAGGTGTTGGGGAGTTGGTTGGCTGACTGATTTCTTCGTGACGGGAGTCGTCTTTCTTCTTCCTGTTTTTCTTCGTTGGTTCAGTTGTATGCGATCTAAATCTTTTTTCATTTGCATCGCTTGTTTATAGTCACCTTGTACGGCTTTCTTTAAAACTGGATGATACGCTTCAAGTGTGCGGCTTTGACCGATTAACTTCACTAACTCTCGTCGATTGGTAGCCACCCGTTTAAATGTAGGGTCCAGTTGGAGAATACAAATGGCGAGAGCAAATAAGTCATATGCAGGGTCGGCTTTTCGTTCGCCCTTTTGCCAGTAACCGCGATCATAGTAACTCGTATATTCACGTACAGACCTTCCTACCTGTGTAACGCCACCAAAATCAATCAGTCTTACTTGCTTCGTTTTCCGGTCAATCAGTAAATTTTCTAACTTCAAATCACCGAAAATATATCCGGCGAGATGAAGATGATGCAACTGGAAAAGAAGCTGTTTGACCACGATTGCAAGTTGCGACGCTTTACTTGGATGGTACCAATCTTTAATGCGTATGCCATCCACATATTCCATGACATAAAAAGAGTATTGTGTCTGACGTAGGTTAAAGTCATCAACATCGATTAAAAAAGGTCCAAGCTGTACGCCCTGGACCTTTTTCATGAGTCGAAGAATTTTTGCCTCGCGGGTGATGACAGAAGAATCCTTGCTGATTTTCAACGCATTCAGCCCTTGACTCCCTTTGACAAGATAAATGGATCCTCTTGCACCCTCACCAATTTGACGAATAACTTTATAGGTCTGCTTATGCCATTTGCCAACAATCTTCGTACCGTTAGCTAGATGAACGGTAGGATGAATCGATGATGTCATAATGTGGTTCCTCTCCAATCACGTCTTCGTCGAACATCTTCACCGCTTCCTTCAACGCTGCTCCAGTTGGAGTAATTCCCCCTGTAGCAAGTTTCGGAAATACTTTTGCGATTTCTGCTCCTTCGTTTGTCCACGAAAGAAGCCTTTTCGTAATTTGTCTACGCGTCGGAAAATGATAGATGGAGAAATAATAGCTTCCCATACGTGCTCTTAAACTAATGACTAAATCATTCAATGACTCCCGTACAGCAGACATTTTGTGCTGCATACTCGCACTTGTGTCAATCAAAATCAATACTTGCAAGTCGACCGTCTCACCTAAGTCCTCAACGATCTCGTGAACTTCTTCCTTGGTTTCCGGTGATAGTTCGTCCTCATTTACTTCTTTTCCGAAAATATCTTTTAGTTCCTTTGAAACGTAACCTTGTATCGTTTGTGTGATCGCCTGTTGGGTAACCATCTGGACGGTCTCCGATAAATCTTCTGCATAAACAATCCGGCTGACACCGTTTCCTGCCTCTGCAATTTCGTTCACTTCGGTCAATCCGGTCGGGTCTTCTGTCTGGTCATCTTCCAAAACACCAATGACGTTAACAGAGATTCCTTGCTTCGCTATCTGTTCACTAACACGAACCGGGTCTTCCCCTTGGTTTGAACAACCATCTGTAATTAATAGAATTTGTCGAATGGTTCCTTTACTCATCGCCGATCGCCTCCTCTATTTTTATCTCCATTCTTGACCTATTTCACAGCATTTATACGATGGAGAGTTAAAATGTTCTTGTTTCATTAAAGACCGACGAAAGCAGTAAAAGAAGCCCACTTCGGTTTGCTTTTATCTACCTTTGCAACCAAAACCGTCATATCGTCAACAATTTGCCCATAATTACTTCGCACCACTTCTTCCAACAACAAGTCTGCGATCTCTTGAGGATCCTTTGTTTCCATGTGTCTCAGTTTCCGTTTCAACCATGCTTCTCTGTTTTCTGCCCGATCGGTCGATTCCAAAATTCCATCACTGGCCATGACAAGAATATCGCCATCCTTTAGATCTTCCCTTACTGGTTCCACATCAAATTCTTCCAATATTCCAATTGGTAGATTTCCGGACTCCACCGGGTAAATTGAACTACCACGTAGGATATAACTGACGGTCGCTCCAATTTTCAAGAAATTGACGTAAGGTTGTTGCAGGTCAACGATCGCTAAATCCAATGTGGCATAGATCTCATCCGATGTTCGCAGCGAAAGGATTGAATTGATGGATTGAATGGCTACCTCTTCGCTAATGCCAGAATTTAATATTTGTTGTAATAACCGCAATGTTTCCGAACTCTCTTGGTAAGCTCGCTCTCCATTGCCCATTCCATCGCTGATCGCCAAGGCGTACCGGCTTTTACCTAATTCTTTAATCATGTAACTGTCCCCTGATAAAAAGTTTCCGTTTTTCGCAGCATGCGCGATTCCTGTAGTCAGTTGGAATTTACGAATGGAACTTAAATGGAACGTCCGGTAACCATTCCGACCTCCAAATGCTTCTTCTTTTTCAACTACGACGGTTTCTCCCAATAAGTCGGATAAATATGGGGCGATCAATTTCTCCGCTTCTCCGTGATAATCATGGAAATAAGCAGTCAATTCAATATCGATATTTCCTTTGTGAATCGAATATAGTTCAAGTCGCTCCAACAAAATATTCATTTGACCAAGCACACGGCGGATTTCCTCTTCGTGCCATGAATATTCTTCACGTTCTTTCATCATTTCTTTTGCGAAGTTGTTCATAACTTCCGAAACACCATTCAATTGTTCGGAAACAAATTTCCTGCTTTCCTTCACCTGTTGCTTTAATCGTTTATTGGCATGGTAGTAAGAAAGCTCGTAACGCATCTGGTCTGTCATCTGTTCTGGTTTTACACAAAATTTCCGTAGCTTACCAACGTTGAAATTCGTCCGCGATGTATCTTTTTCTTCGATAGATTGAATCATATCGCGCAACACAGGGTATGTACGATCGAAATGTTGTACCCAACATGAATGCTTTTTCAAGCATGACTGACACGTGTTTTCAGTGACCCTGCTTAAATATTCATCCACTTCCGCTTGATTCTCCAGTTGCTTCCCCTCTTGCTCAATCGATGCAAAGCTATGCGATAAGGCTTGAAACATTTCCGAAAAGCGCTCCACACGTTCTGCTGTCACATGGCGAATCTTTTCGGCGTACTGATCTTGACTCTCTTTTTCTTCATTGGTCCCCGGTACGAATCCAGCAATTTTTTTCAATAAACCTTGTGGTGTAAGCAAAAAGAGCCCTGTCGCTATAGATGCTTCGATTACGAGCTGTTCAAACTGAATCACTTCAATATTGTAAAAGCCGATTAAAAGAACTGCGAGAAATAATCCGAATGCCGAGATCAATCGATGCATATCCTTTAGTAAGCCGACCATCAATCCAGCAAGTGCCAACAAGCTGACGTGGTATAGATCCATCATGTTGACGAAGCTCAGCATCAATCCAACAATGACTCCAACTGCGGCGCCTACCGTGGCACCGGATATATAAGCTCCCATTAAAATAAAATAACTGGCGCCAATCACTTCCAATTGCAAGTCATAAAATTGAATTCCAGCCAGTCCCGTTAAAATGGCTGTCACAAAAATAACCAGGCAAACGAGTTCTTCAACTTTAAGCTTTTTCGTCGATACTTGGATCGTCAAAAAAGGATACGATTGAAGAAAAATCATGACTAAAAATGATGCGAGTAATGCTTCAATAAAAATAATCACGCCATTATACAATGTTAAAGAGTCCACAAGTGCAACAACAGATGTTCGAGCAATCACTGAACTTAAGAAAATAGCAAAGATCATTGGATAGATCATTTTTGTCATTTTGGACAACCAATGTTTATAACATAGAAATAGCAGCAATCCTGTACCTAATACATAAAATGTTTGTTCCAAGTTCACTGTCCAAGCGCCAAGGGCTAAAAAGAGATAAACCCTAAATGCAAGTGACTTCTTGGCGACAATGGTTGCACCTAAAAAAGCTATAGCAAACGGGGATACACTGGATAAAACAATAGCTCGTCCGAGTAAAAAGCCAATTAAGTAAAATAACCATCCTCGACTCAAGAAGCTACTGACCCATTGAGTTTTTAGTGAACGAAAAGCTTGAGATATCCTCCCGATTTTCGAATCAACTATTACTTCACCGATCTTCATTGAATCCATAACGTAATTCCCCCTCCTGTATTCACTATCTAATCACAGAGGGTGGGATGTTTTTTGTCATAAAAACAAAGGGACACCAAAAAATCATTCGACGAATCAAGGGGATTTTATCTAACGATTCTACAAGAACTGATGGAATTAATAAATTTCGGTTCGAATTTTTGTAGATAGGATATAGAAACTCGTCGATTGACGAAGTTTGAGTGGTGAATATCCGCAGAAATACGATTGACTTAGTATGCCGTGTGAAACAGTACGTTGGCCGAAAACCGTGGACAGAAGAAAAGTACTTCCCCGGTTGAGATTCCTTCTCGGATACGGAAGAGAACGAATTACGATCCCTTTCCCGGCTTGATAACCCCTCTCGAATACGGAAGAAAACGAATTACGATCCCTTCCCGGCTTGATAACCCCTCTCGAATACGGAAGAAAACGAATTACGATCCCTTCCCGGCTTGATAGCCACTCTCGAATACGGAAGAGGACGAATTGCGATTCCTTCCGTGTTTGAGAGCCCCTCTCGAATACGGAAGAGGACGAATTGCGATCTCTTCCGTGCTTGATAACCCCTCTCGTACACGGAAGAGAACGAATTGCGATCTCTTCCGTGCTTGATAACCCCTCTCGTACACGGAAGAGGACGAATTGCATTTCCTTCCGTGTTTGATGAACTCTTCTCGATGCTGTTCCATTGATTCGAATGATTAGAGGTACTAAAATCAACCAAGGCAAGCATCAACTAAAACTTCGAGTAAATAAAAAGTTTCCCTTCAGGCGAATTTACTTAGATAAATTTCGAGCGGTGAATAAGTAATTACTTGATTAGAAGGGATTTTCTAATAAAGTTAAATAAATAGAAAAGTTAAATTTCGATAAAGTTATTGACAGGTGCTGGATCGTGTTGTACCATAATTTTTGTGTCTAAGAGACATATTTCAATAAACGGCGGCGTAGCTCAGCTGGCGAGAGCGTACGGTTCATACCCGTGAGGTCGTGGGTTCGATCCCCTCCGCCGCTATAAAAAGGGATCGGTTTTCTGATCGTAAACCGGTCTCTTTTTCTTTACATAAGGCCCGTTGGTCAAGTGGTTAAGACACCGCCCTTTCACGGCGGTAACACGGGTTCGAATCCCGTACGGGTCATAATTTTATAAGTGCGTAAGAAGTAGGAGAGAAGTCTAAAAGCTTCTCTCCTACTTTTTTACAAGTAAAAAACCTGTTCATCCTAACGATGAACAGGTTGAACGATCATTTATTTAGTGACATTCTTTATATAATCATCATAGACAGCAATTATCCCCGCTTAGCACCTCGACCTCCACGACGAGACTCCGTGTGTTTTTTGAGTGAGGCGAGCTTATCTTCGCTATCCTTTAAGAATTTGTTCATTTTGGATTCGAAGCTTTCCACTCGTTTGCGTGGTTGCGGACGGTTATTTTTCTCATTGGCTTTCTTGATGGATAGACCAATTTTACCGTTCTTCTCTACATTTAATACTTTTACGGTGACCTCATCACCGACAGAAAGGTGTTCGTTGATATCTTTAACATAACGATCAGCGACCTCACTAATATGAACCAAACCTGTTGATCCATCTGGTAGCTCTACAAAAGCTCCAAAATTTGTAATGCGGGTTACTTTTCCGCTTAGCTTGCTGCCTACTTCGACTGACATAAAAAAAATGCTCCTCCTTAAGAATTTAAAAGTATATTCTAATACATTATATATATGGGGTTCAAAAAGTGTCAATAAGAAGGCTCTTCATCAGGTAATTTAAAGATGATTTCACCGTCTTTTGAGAAAAAGTAATCTTTCCTGGCAATTTGAAGTAAATAATCAATGTCACTCAATTTTTCTACTTCTTCTTTTAATGTTTCGTTTCTGTTCGTTAATTGTGTCATTTTTTCATTTAACTGCTGGTATTCCGCTTGCTTTTCTTGCATTTGAGCACGTTGTTGGAAATGGTATGTTGTCATACCGCCACAAATCAATACAAAAAGAAAGACGAAAGCAATCAGACGACGAAAGAGAAGTTTTTTTTCGCGTGACTTTTGGGCCATTTGTTTTTCCTGCTGCTTAGCATAAGTAGAATTTATTTTTGCGATATTATCTTTATTGCGTTCTTTTCTTCTCTCCATAGTATCTGTCGCCTCCTATCTTTTCATCATTTCTTTCATGCGGAATAATAGCTTATCTTTTATTCTACTACACTTTTTCAGAAAAGAAATACCACTTCGCTTGATTTTTTCTGGAATTAGTGGTTCGACCAGCCACCAAATAATTTTACCTATCAAAGCTATGATCTTTCGAAGGATATAGAAGATGAATACAACTAGTGTGAATAATTGTATAAGGATCCACGTAATCGGTTGAAAAACAACTCGATTAATAATTCTCAATATTATCCCGAAGAAGCCTTTTACAATACGTACCAACTTGTCCAATAACCATAAATACGTCCGTTGCAGTAATGCATAATAAATTGAGATGCCGAGTAAAATAGCTAAAAATAAATAAAATTTCAGAATTCCGCCATTGATTTGATATAAGAAGTAAAAGAGGACACAGGCTTCCGTTAAAAAGAAAACGACATCAACGCCGATTTGTCGCCAAAAAGAGGCGGGCCGGAATAATTGCTTGTACGTATCAAATGTAAGTGCTGCTTGAATGCCGCCAGCAACCATCACGGCCATGGATAAAAATTGCACGCTTAGCGTCATTTGAATAGCTTACCTAATAGACTCTTGGATTGCTTCTGATCTTCATCGATGTAACTAAATGAGGCAATCCTACCTTGAATGGTCAAGAGTCCTTGTTCGACATTCAAATTTTTCATATGCAGATTGTGGCCTTGAATGACGAGATAGCCTTGTGTCGTTTTCAATAAAAATTCTTCCGTATCAAAACTATCAACATCTTCCACGCCTTGCACTTCAAGCTTTCTCCGATTGACTAGCTTTAACTCGTGATCCTTTTGCTGGCTTCTCCCTTGATTATACATTGGTTTTTCATATGGCATGTCCTTTCCCTCCTATCAGTATAAAATATGAGGGAAATCTATAAAACATGCCTATAATCTATTCATCAGCTTGAATTCTTTCTTCATTGACAACTGAGTATAAGTTTTCTGCTTGTTCTTTGTTGACCTGTTCCCGCAAATCCTCTATTTTAATCGTTAGTTTTTTCTGAGCAAAATGAATCGTCATCTCATCACCAACTTGCAGGTTTGATGATGCCTTAGCCGGTTGGCCATTCACTTTGATTCTACCTTTACCAGCGATTTCTTTAGCAACTGTTCGTCGTTTAATAATACGGGATAACTTCAAAAATTTATCTAAACGCATATTATTCCTCTCCTTTTCGTAACTCCTTTGCTTGTTTCCAGTAGTCCTCCATAACCTCTAAAGGTAGATCCGCGAGTTCATCTCCGTTTTCTTTTGCGATGGATTCAATATATTGAAAACGATTCTTGAATTTTTGGCTCGTCCGATGAAGAGCGACTTCTGGATCAATGGAAAGCAACCGAGCAACATTCACTAGTGAAAACAGTACATCTCCGAATTCCAGTTCTATTTCATTAGTATCTTCTTTCTGGATAGCTTCTTGTAATTCCTTTATTTCTTCTTCAACTTTTTTAAAGGCAAGCGTTGCATCACCCCAGTCAAACCCTACTTTTGATGCTTTTTTCTGCATTTCTTGCGCATAAAGTAAGCGAGGTAATGCTTCCGAGATCCCTTCCAATATCGTATCCTTTTTCGGTTTCCCTCTACTTTTGATTGCTTCCCAGTTCGACGTGACTTCATCCGCTGAACCAACTTCAACGTCCCCGAACACATGTGGATGCCGCTCAATCATTTTTTCGGTAATCGACCGGATGACATCGTCAACAGAGAAAAATCCACTGTCTTCTCCTATTTGGCTATGCAGCATGACTTGAAGCAGTACATCGCCAAGTTCTTCTGCTATATGGTCGTCATCTTCTTCCTGTATGGCGTCGATGACCTCGTATGCTTCTTCAATCAAATACGGACGAAGCGATTCATGGGTCTGTTTTCGATCCCATGGACATCCGTTTGGTCCACGAAGTGTTGCGATCACTTCCCTTAAGCGATCAAACGTATGTGTTAAATGCTCACTTGATTGGGGTGCAACATATAAGGTCGTCAAATCACTAAAAGTACCTTCGCGGTCGAGCTCATATAAAGGTAGTGTCGAGACTTTTTCATCGTTACTTCCTGCAGCATCGACAATCGTTACCGGATAATCTTCCGGCAAGTCCTCCATTAACGTCAGCTTAATGTCCGAAGCGACAAAAGAATCGTACACTTGAGCAATTAATAAGTGATTTGTCAATTGAATGGAAGACCGCTCTAATGCTGTTCCGTCGAGTAATTGAAAGCCCTCAATTGGATCAATTTCCAACGCATTGAATAATGAATCTAAAAAACTTTGGCCGCCGTGAAATTTGATATGAAGATGATCGCTTTTATGTTCCAACAGTAATTGCACCGTTCGTTCTGCAACAAATGGATGTCCAGGTAATGCATAAACAATGTCCTGCCGTTGTGCCGCTTCGACTAATTGTTTCGTGATGTCTCGATAAACATCTTCAAATTGTTCATGTTTCTCATAGACGTGATCAAAACTTTTAAACGTCATCCCCTCTTGTTCCAACTCTTTAATGACAGGATGTTGGTTCGTTCGAACGAAAACTTCTGTTTCTACATTTGTTAAAAATCGATAAATCCCTATGGGTAATTGGTCAAGCGTACCTGCACCCAGACCAATCACGTGAATTGTTTGACTCATTACGTTCACCTGCTTCTTTTTAGTATGTTTTGTAAAAGACTTTTAGGAAAAAGCTTCATGGCCCACGTCATAATTAACACCATCATGACTCCGATGAAACTTAATAGAATTGTCGGCACAATCAAAAATAAACGCGTTGCATGTATGGAAAAAAGTTGTGCGCCTAAAACAACAATGACATACATGAAACCGATTGTGATCATTGCTTTTACGTAAAATAATAAATCCAAATGTATCCCAGCCCGCTTCAGCCAAATCCAACCATAAATAATGACTAAAGTCGTCGCTGAAAGGATTGAAGCGATACTGGCGCCTAGTATGCCATAGATCGGGATCAACCAAAAGTTGCAAGCAATTTTCACGGCAAACATCAATACAATCCATTTAAATTGCTGCTGTTTATAGCCTGTACTTTGCAATAAAACGGAGAAGGTAATGATTAAAGACAATAAAAAGACGAGAAGCATCAACCACTGGATAGCTGTTGTCCCTTGCTGGTCCAAGTAAAATAAGGGATTTAAAAATGGCATAATGGCGATTAACCCAGCTGATGCTGCCAGGGAGAAAAGAAAAGTCATTTGGATTGCTTGCACCGCTTCTCCCTGTTTTCGTTTTGATTGTAAGCTTGGAATCAAAGCAAATGCGAGGGATGAACCGAATACTAACCCTAACTGAATCATCGGATTTCCACGGTCAAAAATTCCCTTTTGCACTTTAGATTCTTCGAAAGACCATCCATGCTCCTGCAGAAGTGGAATCATTGTCATCACATCGACAGCTTGGAAAATTAGGTGAAGAACATACGTCAAACTGTAAATGAACACGCCAGCAAAGAACCACTTAGCTGTTTGCCTGAACGGAATCTTACTAGTTGGCGTCTCCATTGAGTTCTTTCGAAGAAGAAATTTGATACCTAAATAGATGACTGCAACAAACGTACCGATGATCGTTGCCAGTGCAGCAAGCGTTCCGAGTTCATATAATGAACGATTCGTTGAAACGACATAAAATGTAATGCCGATAATTAAAATAACGCGGACAAATTGCTCGACAACTTGTGAAATGCCTACCAAATGCGTTTCTTCATAGCTTTGAAAATAGCCCCGCAACAGTGAGATCATCGGAAGCAGTAAAAACATAAAACTGCTCATTTGTATAGGTTTGGTCAGTTGCAGATCACCCATCAGCAGCGCCCACGTTTCTGCAAATAAGTAAATTCCCAACCATGACAAAATCCCAAGTCCTGTCAGCAAATAAAAGACCCGGGTGAACAGTTGCCGCGACGGTTGGTCTTCTGAAAACTGCTGTGCGACTGCGCTTGGAATGCCATACAGCGATAAGATGATGGCTAGTGAGAGCAAAGGATAAATTTGCTGATATACATATAAGCCTTCGTCTCCAGCAATATTCTGCAAAGGAACGCGGTAAATCATGCCCAATATGCGACTGATGAACCCCGTAATCGTAAGGATGATTGCGCCCCTCATCCATTTATTTGTTTCACTCATAAAAACTTCACTTCCAACAATAATTCAATCTTTTAGGACGTTTGAGTCTCCTTTTACTTTATCATAGTTTGAAGCGTGAAGAATCTCTTTCTTTGGTTGATGGATGAAGCATAGTTACACGCGTTCTTTGAACAGTCAACGCAATGATTTGAACGGTCACGCACGCTTTTTGAACAGTCAGCCCGACACTTTGAACAGTCACGCGCATTTTTTGAACGGTCACATGCATTCTTTGAACGGTCACACACGCTTTTTGCACAGTCAGCGCGATGTCTTAAGCGATGAGAACGTTTCTGTAAACATGCAAAAAGCCTACCGGACTTTTCCAGCAGGCTTTAATGAGTTTTATTCCATTTGGCGGGCAAGGAAGCTGGCAGCAGTTTGGCAAAGTTTTATTTCCACGTCGGTGACAGAATCTTTATCTGTAAATAAGATGATACTTCCGACAGGGTCGCCATTAGAGATGATCGGTTGAATTAAATAGGATGCTACTTTCTCTTCAATTCCATCGACGATTTCCAATGTGTATTCATTCTTCTCGACAACCGCTTCTCGGTCTTCCATTGCTTTTTCAATTAGTTCTCCAATGTTTTTATTCAAGTACTCTTTTTTACTGACTCCCGCCGTCGCAATAAATTCATCCCGATCTGCAATGAGAATTTTTTGCCCAACTGCTTCAAAAAGCGATTGTACATATTCATCGGCGAATTCACTAAGCTCATTAATCGGAGAGTATTTTTTTAAGATAACTTCTCCTTCACGGGCAACAAAAATCTCGAGAGGATCTCCTTCCCGAATTCTCAATGTTCGCCTGATTTCTTTCGGAACAACAACTCGTCCGAGGTCATCAATACGGCGTACAATTCCTGTTGCTTTCATCTTCGAATCCCCACTTTCTTTGATGTACTTGCATGGGTGAAGCCTTGCTAAAGGATTCCTGGCTAAATCACCTGCTAGTAATTGTTAGTATAAAACAGTGGCGATGAACTATTCATTGTTTGATGAAATTTTTGCCTGATGAAGCTTAGATAGGAAATCTTCAAGTTGATCGTGACGAATTGTTTTATTTTGTCTGGAAAACTGGAATACAATTTTCAATTGTCGCCCTTCTGTTCCCAATTGGATGGTTCGCCCATATTCGTTGGCTAACTCAAATAGCTTTGCACCATCAATTTGTTGGCTTTGTTCAGCTTCCATGAGACATTCGATTTTTTGTTTCGACTCATGGATCGATTCAATTTTGTTCTCTTTTCCATGTAGGCGTATTCTTGAAATTTGCAGTAAGTTTCCGACTTCATCTGGATACTCACCGAAACGATCTAATAATTCGTCATTCAAATCGTACGTTTCTTGGATAGATTCCAAAGCTTGAATGCGTTTGTACATCTGAATTTTTTGTCCTTCATCTTGAATATAAGATTCAGGAATATAGGCGTCCAGGTCGAGACCAATTTCAACTTCAAATGGTTTTGCTTCTTCATAAGAAACCCCTTGTTGTTTGGCACGAACCGCATCATTCAGCATTTGTGAGTACAAGTCAAAACCAACGGAATCGATAAATCCGTGTTGCTCCGTTCCAAGAAGGTTTCCGGCACCCCGAATCGATAGGTCACGCATGGCGATTTTAAAGCCACTTCCGAGCTCGGTAAATTCCTTAATGGCTTCGAGACGCTTCTCAGCGACTTCAGACAGAACTTTATTTTGTTGATAAGTAAAATAAGCATAAGCTAATCGATTCGACCGACCGACACGACCACGGATTTGATAAAGTTGGCTTAATCCCATTTTATCTGCATCATTCACAATTAAGGTGTTCACGTTCGGTATATCAACACCCGTTTCAATAATGGTCGTACTGACTAATACATCCGCTTCACCTTCTAAAAACTCCAGCATGATGTTTTCTAACTGACGTTCATTCATTTGACCATGGGCGTAAACCACACGTGCATCTTCAACGAGTTCATTGATTTGCGCAGCGACACGATCAATCATATCGACTCGATTGTATAAGAAAAATACTTGGCCGCCTCTCGCCAATTCTCGCTCAATGGCATCCCGAATGAGTAGTGGATTATATTCCACTACGTATGTTTGAATTGGAAAACGGTTTTCCGGTGGGGTTTCAATAACAGAAAGATCACGCACCCCTACCATCGACATGTGCAACGTTCTTGGAATTGGTGTCGCTGTCAACGTTAATACATCGACATTTGTTTTCAGTTGTTTAATTCGCTCTTTGTGTTTCACGCCAAAACGTTGTTCTTCATCGACGATCAATAGGCCCAAATCTTTAAACACAACATCCTTGGATAAGACACGATGCGTTCCAATGACGACATCAACCAACCCTTTTCGGAGTTGATCAATCGTTTCTTTCTGCTGCTTCGGTGTTCTGAACCGACTAAGCAGACCGACGTTTACGCCGAATTCCTTAAAACGTTCTTGAAACGTTTCGAAATGCTGTTGTGCCAAAATGGTTGTCGGAACTAACACAGCTGCTTGTTTTCCTTCGACAATCGCTTTAAAGACTGCTCGAATGGCAACTTCTGTCTTCCCGTAACCAACGTCTCCACAAAGTAGACGATCCATCGGTTGCGTTTTTTCCATATCACTTTTAATCTCTTCGATACAACGAAGCTGATCTTCCGTTTCTTGATAAGGAAAAGCCATTTCAAAGTCTTTCTGCATTTCTGTATCTGGACCAAACTGATGACCCTGAGCTGCTTCACGCTCAGCATAAAGCTTAATTAGATCGTCGGCAATATCCTCTACAGAAGACTTGACCCGCGACTTGACCTTTTTCCATTCGCTGCCTCCCAGTCGGTATAGCTTCGGTTCTTTTCCTTCCGACGCAACATATTTTTGAACTTGATCGATTTGATCAGTCGGAACAAAAAGCTTGTCGTTTCCTGAGTACCGAACGACCATATAATCTTTATGAAGTCCGTTGACCTCTAACGTTTCTATGCCAAGATACTTCCCGATTCCGTGACTGTTGTGAACGACATAATCGCCTTTATTCAATTCTTGATAGCTTTTTATTCGTTCAGCATTCGAGACTTTTTGACGCCTGCGTTTTTTCGGTTTTTTCTTTTTAAATAATTCTTCCTCTGTTAAAACAGCTAGCTTGTACGCCGGCATCTCAAAACCTTCGTTCAAGTCACCTTGTAAAACAACTGGCTCTTCAAGTGGAACGCTTATAGGTCGAATACCAACTCTTGCAGCAATGCCGTAATCATCGAGCACACGAAGAACACGGTCGACTCGCTCTTCGTCCGCCGCATAAATGATTACCGAAAATCCCGCTTTATTCCAGCGTTTCATCTCACTTTTCAACAGGTTCATTTGACCATGAAACTGTTGCATTTGACGACTGGAGATGTTTACTAAATTATCGGGTTTCGTATTTGGTATATGTCTTAAAAATAAAGAGAGATAAATTCGTTGATGATCGATCTTTTCAAAAACTTCTTCCCATGTAAACGAAAATGTTAAATCTTCCACAATCATCCGTTGATCGAGTAAGTCTGTATGCCAAGTAGCTTCTTCACGGTCTAACCGTTCTGCCGTCTCTGTGATTCGGCTCATTTCATCGAATATAAATAAGCTGTTCTTCGGAAAATAATCTACTAAACTATAAACATCCTCATAAAGCAATGATAGATACTGATAGATTCCATCAAACGGCTGTCCTTCTTTTAATCGTTCAATATCATGCGATAATTGCTCGTTCAATTGCTGTTTCTCTTGGTCAGAATGAATATTTTTCAGCGATTTTTGCAGGAGTTTTTCTAGCTTGTCACCTGCTTTTTTCATTTGTTCATCCGTAAAGATCCATTCTTCCGTTGCGGTGATTTCGATTTGGTTCAATTCTTCAATGGAACGTTGCGAGCCAACATCGAAGTACCGGATCGATTCAACTTCGTCGTCGAACCATTCAATCCGGATCGGATAGACATTCGTCAAAGGATAGATATCAATGATGCCCCCACGCTTACTTGCTTCTCCAGGTGAAGAAACCATATCCGTCACTTTATAACCCATGGTAACGAGACGCGCCATTGTATCGTCCAATGAATACTCTTTTCCTGTTTCAATGGTGAGAGACAAGTCACTGGCTGTTTGCTTCGGTGGCATGAGCCGTTTCAACCCAGCAACAGGGACGATGAAAATTCCATTTTCTTTCTCTTGCCAGCGGTTTTTCGCCTCAATCCGCTGTGATTTCAATTCAGGGGAGGCAGTCATAATCTCAGCGGGCAGCATTTCGTTAATCGGGTATAAATACAATTGATCTGGGTTTTCCGTCAACCCTTGTAGATCATCGTATAACTGTTGCGCTTGATTCAATTGAGGCGTGACGACGACTACCAGACGATTCGTCGACTCATGAGCCATAACCATTAAAAAGTTACGTAACGAGTTCGTTAACCCGGAAACAAGCTGTTCACGCATTTCACCCTTAATCCCATTAATTATATGTACAAAATCATCTTGTAAGCTTAAATAATCCTTTAATCCTTTCATCTGCTCTCCCCCTAGCTCGATACGTCCCTCTTCGGATTCATTGAATGGAAAAATGCTTTGGCGTGTACCAAAGCTTAGTGAATAAAATTATCATTTTCAAATAAACCCGGGTTCTGCGTGAGTGTTTCTTCACATGTTTCGCAAACCAATTGTAGCATCAAATCACCTTGCTGATTTTCTTTCATCATATGATTCGATTCCTCTGTTGATAACTCTTGATTCAATAAATCGAATACACGCGGATGCTCTTTCAACTCACCCATAGATTCTCCACAATGCCGACATGTCATCTGAATCGCCATCGATATCTCCTCCTCATCATAAGCTAGTGACTAGCTTTTCCAAGAAGAAGCAAATTTATTCTGTCGGTAAGTCTTCAAACGGTTTTTAATTAAACTGATTCATCACTTCCGGAAATGCCGTATCCATCCATGCTTCACAAGCATCATAAGTTTTCACGATGGATGAGTTGATCGTTTCCTTTTCTTGTTTGGAAAATTTACTGAGCACATAATGGACGATATCGATATTTGTGTCAGGTCTGCCGATTCCAAAACGGACTCGGTTAAATTCCTTTACCCCAAGATGCTCGATAATATTCCTCATACCATTGTGACCACCATGGCCTCCTGTATGTCTAAGACGGATTTTACCCGCCGGAAGATCCAAGTCGTCGTAAATGACAAGCAAGTTCTTAGGATCGATCTCGTAAAAATCCATTGCCTGTCTGACGGATTGGCCGGATAGATTCATAAAGGTTTGTGGTTTAAGTATGAGCACCTTTTCTCCTTGCCAGTTTTCAACAGCATAATGGGCTTCAAACTTCCCTTTTTTAAGCTTCCAGCCATTCTGCTTCACCAAGTAATCAATCACGTCAAATCCGATATTATGTCTTGTATGCTTATACTTTAAGCCTGGATTCCCTAACCCAACAATACATTTCATGACTGTCTTTATCTCCTTTTTGTCCATCGACTAACAATCGTTAAACAGCGATTATCCTACCCTCAATGGGCCATACCATCTTATTCAAGTTTACCCTGAGAAGCTTCGTGCCATGCCAGTCTAATTGAAAAAAATGCAACATGAAAACAGATCGAAGCGCCATATCGTGCTCCGATCTGTTTCATTCATGCTATGAAGACGGACTTATTTTTCTTCCTCTTCATCATCTTTAGCATCAACCAATTCTGGTTCTGCTGGCTCCTCGCCATCATCTTCTGTTTCAACTTCCTCTTGCTGTGGTGGTAAGATCGTAATGATGGTCGTTTCATCGTCGTCCATGATCTCGTAGTTTTTATCACCTTTAAGATCGCCAACAGTGATGACATCGCCAATGTTTAACTCAGAAATATCGATCAAGATCTCTTCAGGAATATTTCCTGGAGTCGAACGAATATTCAAGACATGCATTGGTTGCTGTCTGACACCACCGTCTTTTTCACCAATCGCTTCTCCGTCAAGGTTGATGGAAACTTCCACATCTACTTCTTGAGACATGTCCACCATATAGAAATCAACATGCGTCAATTCGCCTTTGATTGAATCTTGTTGATAATCATATAACATGGCATCATAAGCATTCCCATTATCTAATTTAACAGAGAATACAGCGTTCCTACCTTCTTCACGTACCTTTTTGATTAAATCGATTCCATCTACAGAAATATTAACAGGCTCTTTCCCTTTTCCATATAAAACGCCTGGGATTTGACCTTCGCCTCTCAATTTTTTTGTATTGGAAATACGTAAATCTGTTCTTGCTTTACCTTCGATTGTTGCAGCCATAATTTTTCACTTCCTCCATAAATAATTTCCAGTATATTTGTATTCTTCTCTATTATAACCTTTTAGACAGCTTTTTTAAAATTTTAGCTTATTTGAATGAAACCTTAGTTAAATAATGTACTGATTGAACGGTGCTCGTGTACACGCTTAATCGATTCCGCAATTAACTCACCAACAGAAAGTTGTTTGATTTTGTTTGAAGTAATTTGCTCAGTCAATGGAATTGTATTCGTCACAATCAATTCCTTGATTGGTGACTGATCAATTCGGTCATTTGCCGGACCGGATAATACCGGATGCGTACAGCATGCGTAAACTTCCTTCGCACCGCTATCCAACATAGCGTCAGCTGCCAATGTAATGGTTCCCGCTGTATCGATGATATCATCGATTAAAATCGCTGTTTTGCCTTCAACTTCACCTACAATGTTCATGACCTCTGCCACGTTCGGTTGTGGACGTCTTTTATCAATAATTGCAATCGGTGCTTTCAAACGGTCGGCTAGCTGTCTTGCACGTGTTACGCCCCCATGATCTGGAGAGACAACGACGACATCTTGCAGTTGCTTTTCTTCAAAATATTGACTTAAAATCGGCATGCCGAATAGGTGATCAATTGGAATATCAAAGAAACCTTGAATTTGAGCCGCATGAAAGTCCAATGTAATCAGTCGATCGGCACCTGCTTTTTCAATTAAATCGGCGACCAATTTTGCGGTGATCGGTTCACGGGATCTTGCTTTTCGATCTTGTCTTGCATAGCCATAATATGGTGTGACAACATTGATTGTACGAGCGGAAGCACGTTTTAATGCGTCAATCATAATCAATAACTCCATTAAATGCTCATTTACCGGGTTGGAAGTCGACTGTACAACGTATACATCACAGCCCCGCACACTTTCTTCGATATTGATTTGTACTTCACCATCACTGAAGCGCTTCACAGAACTTTTACCTAATTCCACACCGATATGATCAGCAATTTCCTCAGCAAGCTTCGGGTTTGAATTTAATGAGAACACCTTTAAAAATTCATCTTGATATTGACGAGTCATATTGAAACCTCCAACCAATTATTTTTTATTTAAACGCTCAACGTAACCTTCTTTATTTACTTGACGTGCACGGGCTATAGACAATGCTTTCTCAGGGATGTCTTTCGTAATCGTTGAGCCAGCAGCCACATAGGACCCTTCTTTTAGTGTAACCGGTGCAACTAAATTCGAATTACACCCGATAAATACGCCATCTTCTATAATTGTTTTATGTTTGCTTTTTCCATCATAATTGACGGTAATTGAACCACAACCAACATTCACATCATCGCCGATTTCTGCATCACCAAGATACGATAAATGGGAAGCTTTACTATTCTGTCCCATCGTCGTTTTCTTGATTTCCACAAAGTTACCGACTTTTACATCATCCTGGAGCGTACTCTCTGGACGAATATGTGCGAACGGGCCAACTTTTACTTGGCGGCCAACCTTACTTTCTTTCAGTACACTTTGGTGAATCTCCGTGCCTTCACCAATCTCACAGTCGATGATCTCACTGTTTAACCCGACATAAACATCGGATTGAATCGTCGTTTTCCCTTGAATCCGACAACCTGGTTCGATGACGACATCCGGTTCAATTATGACATCAGGGCCAATATATGTCTGATCGGGGTCAATTAACGTCACACCGTTTTTCATATGTTTTTCGTTAATTCGCTTCTGCATCAGTTTTTCTGCTTTGGAAAGCGCCAAACGATCATTGACTCCAATCGTTTCTTTATCGTCAGGAGTTAAGTATGCAGTCACCTTTTTTCCTTCATCTTTAGCAATCTCTAATACATCAGGCAAATAATACTCACCTTGCGCATTCGAGTTGGATACATTCTTTAACGCTTCGAACAACATTTTATTATCGAAACAATACGTACCGGTATTGATCTCAGTCAGTTGTTTTTCTTCATCAGTTGCATCTTTATCTTCAACAATTTTGGCTACTTCATTTGATTCATTACGTACAATACGACCATATCCTGATGGATTTTCAAGTTCAGTCGTCAACACAGTTACGGCGGATTGTTCTTTCTCATGATGTTGCATTAATTGCTTCAATGTCTCTGCTGTCAGTAGCGGGGTATCTCCACAAACGACAACGGTCGTTCCTTCATTATTCCCAATGAATGGATCGGCCATTTGGACCGCATGACCTGTTCCAAGCTGTTCCTCCTGCAGTGCATATTCACTACGGCTTCCCAGCTGTTCTTTAACTTTTTCAGCTCCATGGCCTACTACAGTAATCAGTTGGTTTAACTGCAACTCATCCAGCTGATCGACAACATGCTCGACCATCGGCTTCCCACAAACGGGGTGCAGCACTTTATATAACTTCGATTTCATGCGTGTTCCTTTTCCCGCTGCCAACACGACAGCATATCTATTCGCCATAATTTCCCCTCCATACATAGGCATACATTATGAATATATCTTAAATAAAAAGTCGTTGCAACTGATGACAAGAAGTTCCAACAACTTCTTTTCCATCAACAAAAAAGAAGCCTATTCATTTACTTCATGAATAGACTTCTTATTCAACTCTTTTTTAGGAAGCTCCTGCTTCTTCAAGCTCAGATTCTTCTCCAACACGATGGTATTCTTCCAATACAGCATCTTGAATTTTACCTCGTGTATCTGAGTTGATTGGATGCGCGATATCTCTAAACTCTCCATCTGGTGTACGTTTACTTGGCATAGCAACGAACAAACCATTGTTTCCGTCGATCACACGGATATCATGGACGACAAATTCATCGTCCAATGTAATGGAAGCGATTGCACGCATACGACCATCAGTGTTCACGCGGCGTAATCTTACGTCGGTAACTTGCATTATGTATCACCACCTTTAATGAAAACTGCGCTTACGAGAGATCCGTAAGCTTGATCGGTTTCTCCATTCTTTTTAAACAAAGAATACGACTTATTATTGTCAATTCAACATTCTATCGATAAATCCTTCTTTTTATTAAAAATAATTTAAAAAATTATTGCATGGATGGAAACTACTTACGAGGCTGGGACAAAATCTTTAAAGTTGACTCAGATACGAACATTCTATTTTAGTGTGCTGGAAATACCCGCTTCGAAAATATACTGCGCTAAGTTAGATTGTTATTCATGTTTGTGAGTTTATCACTTTGATTTGTCCTAGCCTCTATATGTTACCAACAACCCAGTTGTCTTTTATGAACTTCTATAAACGATTATTCAAAGTAATTCCCACGGACAACTTGAATACGGCCTTCACGCTCATTGACTTCTTGAAATTTCAACAGGGAGATATAATCATCCACGCGACGGTCTTCTTCATCATCTTCAGCCTCCGCCAATACCCCGATTCCTTTGACGGTTGCATTAAATTCATTCATCAGGCTAACCATGCCATGAATGGTGCCTCCTGCTTTCATGAAATCATCTAGAAGGATTACATTCGAGTTCTCTTGAATGCTCCGTTTCGATAAAACCATCGTCTGAATTTTTCTAGAAGAGCCAGACACATAATTGATACTCACGGTCGAACCTTCCGTCACTTTCGGATCTCGTCTAATAATGACAACAGGAACTCTTAATACATCTGCAACAGCGTACGCGAGCGGAATCCCTTTCGTCGCAACCGTAACGACGTAATCGACATCATACGCTTTGAATGCTGCGCCAAACATTTTCCCGATAATGCGTAGTTGTTTAAGATCACCGAGCAGATCACTCATATAAATGTACCCGCCAGGCAAGATTCGTTTAGGATCTTCTAAAAGTTCAATAATATCATCAATCTTCTTTTTACTTAAGTCCATGTGATAATCCGGAATGTATTGAACCCCTCCGGCTGCACCAGCCGATGTTTGCAGCCGTCCAATTCCTAATTGATCAAACATGGCGTCAATAATATCCAAATCCTCACTGATCGATGATTTTGCCGCTTCAAACCATTGCACGAAAAAAGGCAAAGAAATATGTGTATAAGGGTTTTCTTTGAAGTAGTCAGTCATCGCCACCAGTCGTTCGCTTCGTCTCATTACCTTTCCACCTTTTTATTGCCGAATATTAATTAATAATATATCACTTAATGTTTGGGTTTACTAGGATTACTGGGTATTTTAACGGTATATAGTTAATCCGTTAAGGCACGGACTAAATAAACTTCTTGGCAAAAGCCCCTTAACCCATTTACGGTCCGTTCAGCTTTCGAAAGATGCTCGGTCAATCCGTATACAGTCGGTCCACTACCACTCATTAACACACCTTCCAAACCTTGCTTTTGCATAAATGTCTTTATTTGATGAACTTCTTGATGCATGGCGACCGTAATTGGTTCCAATACATTTTCTAGATGGTTACATAACGATTGGAAATCTTTCTTGCGAAGAGCATTAGCCATTGACTCTGTATCCGGATGCTCGATCTGATCTACATTCACGTTTCCGTATACATCTTTTGTCGATACGCCGATATTTGGTTTTGCGAGCACAACCCAACAAGGCGGGGGAGACGGTAAAGTGGATAGCTTCTCTCCCCTCCCTCTCGCAATTGCTGTTTTTCCCGACACACAAAACGGTACATCGGAGCCAATTTCCTCACCGATCTTTTGAAGCTGTTCAGTGCTCTGCCCAAGATTGAACAACCGATTCATGCCTCTTAGTGCAGCTGCTGCATCACTACTTCCGCCAGCAAGCCCTGCAGCAACAGGTATTTGTTTATCAATCGTTATTTTCACACCTGATTGAATCCCGAATTTTTCTCGCATCAAGGCAACCCCTTGATAAGCAAGGTTTCGTTGATCATTTGGTACGTATCTTTTTTCGGAAACAATCGTGATGGACGGATCGTTTGTTTTCTCAAACGTGAGTCGGTCTGCAAGGTCAATGGATGTCATAATCATTTCAATTTCGTGATACCCATCGTCTCGTTTATATAAAACGTCTAGCGTTAAATTGATCTTCGCCGGCGCTTTTTCAAAAATCATTGTTTCACCTTCTGCATCATTAATTTCTTTGATTGTATCACATACAAGAAACCATTTATAAAGAAAAAGAGCAAATGATTTTATTCAGTTTTTTTAGATGATTCATGTTATGTAACTTTAAGATTTCAAGCTCCCATTTTGAATGTGGCCGACATAGAAAATCGGCCACAGTTCAACTGAACCGTGACCGATGCAATCATTAGGGGGACATGCAGTCGGAGGAGAAAATTTACAATTTGTTTTTCGTGTTCTCCTCAGCCATTTCAATCGCTCGCTTTACCATGTTACCGGCATCGCGAGACTTGATGCCTCCCCATCCTTCTTTTTGAACCGTGTCGTAAATCCCCATTTCCTTTGCGATCTCCTCTTTCAAGCGATCAGACATGATGCCTTTTCGTCTACTCAATGATCACAACTCCTTTTCGGTTTTATTTACGACAGGCTTAGTATATGTATTTCCGGAAACATAAGACATGTAATTATTGGTGATATCATCATTGAATTTCATGAGAGACAATCACTTGAGGGGGGGATAGCTGGAGGACGATTTTCAAAACTAGTCCGCGTAAACATAAGAGGTCCCACAGTCAATTGCTGCAGGACCTCTTATGCTTGCTCTCCGTTAAGCCATTTTACTGACTTCATCTGTGAAGGTAATCTCTACGGTTTCTGTAAGTACGTCTGCATAGCTGTAAGAGACTCTTTCAAAAGAATGCTCATCCTGGTCTAGCTCAACGATAAAAACAGATGGGTACGTTTCTGCCAATACGCCAAACCGCTCAATCGTTTTGCGTCGACCACCGTTTGCTTTCAATGTTAATTGCTGCCCGATCTTAACATCCAAAGCTTGTTTAATTTCAGCCAAAGTTTTTCCCATACGACTCCACCTCACTAAGTGCTATCTTAACACAAAATGGCTTGGAAGTCAAAAAGTATTTAATTATATCAACATTCCAGCCATGGTGTCAACATAAATTTACGAACTATATTTTAACATTTCCCATTTAGCCAAATTCATGCATCAGAAATTCCGTTGGGGGTTCTTGTTTTATTCATCTGTGTTGGCTTTTTCATGTGTTTTAGGTAATTTTTTCATATATGGTAACCCAGTTCGAAAAAGACCTCTCGTCTCCAATCCACCGATTCCTTTTTCTTGCGTAACGGTCTTTTCGATGACGTCGTAAATATCTACTTTTTCCATAAAAGGTGTATAACCAACTTTGGCTGCTACATATACAGGATCTAATGCATGGATATTGATTCGCGTCGGTGAGCTGGCAAAGTTCGCTCCAGCTCGAATTAATGACTCAAAGTGGGATTGACAAGCGCCTGCAAAAATCACGAGCTGATCTAGGTGGGAAACCTTTTTTCTTGCGGCACGTACCGCTTCAACAAAATAGCGGCTATTACGATATGCACGCAAATCCACTTCTTCTCCTTTTTGCTTTGAATAAGAGTCATGGCCGGTCAAAACTAAAATGTCCGGCTGAACTTTTTCAAGCAATTCAGCCACTTGATGCGGCATCTCGCTTTCTTTTACATGCGCTCCATGTACTTGAAGCCCAAGTTTCTTATAAAGAAGTACACACTTTTTCAAGAATAACGCATCACTATCCATGTGAAGGACTTTGGGGCATATTTGGAACCTAGGTGCATCTTTGACGGAAATTGGCTGTGAGTGGTCTCTGAAGGACCTTAAATAGTAATCCTGTCTGAACAGTCTGTAGGATTCATGCTCTTTATGAATGATTGATTGTT
Organism: Allobacillus sp. SKP2-8; assembly: GCF_007559355.1. NCBI lineage: Bacteria > Bacillati > Bacillota > Bacilli > Caryophanales > Bacillaceae > Allobacillus > Allobacillus sp. SKP2-8. Next base: position 34,580 of record NZ_VMHF01000012.1, read on the forward strand.
CCACACGCTTTTTTTCTTCTTGAATGACTATCTTCAAGTCATCAATCGGTGCATCGACCTCAAGGCGAAAGTTTTCACCGTATAATTGAACTTGGTCTTGATCGATCGATTGGACGCGAAACAATAAATCATGATCATAAGAGTATCTTGTGACAATATCGCCTCTTTGAAGATTCATGGATGTCTCTCCCTCGTAATAGGCTCTCTGACTATCCTATTGAGGGAGCAGATGAATTGTTACACTTCTAACGCTTCTTTCATGAATTTTGTCAGTGTGGAGAATTCCTCCATCGACAAAGATTCACCTCGACGCGAAGGTTCGATTGCCGCTTGATTGAACACGTTCTGTAATTGTTCTTTGGAAACTCGGTCTTGAAAACCTTTTTGAAGGTTATTTTTCAACGTCTTTCTTCTTTGTTGAAAGCTTTTCTGAACGACTTCGAAGAACAACTCTTCATCGGTCACTTCAACGGGAGGCCGGTCACGTTTCACCAATTGTAAGATCGCTGAATCAACGTTCGGCTGTGGGATGAAGCAAGTCTTCGGAACGGTCATGACTACATTGGATGTCGTATAATATTGGACGGCAATCGACAATGATCCATATTCTTTAGAATTAGGCTTCGCTGCCATTCGTGCCGCGACTTCTTTTTGCATCATCACGGTTATGGAGTGAATGGGTGAGTTTTCCATCAATAATTTCATTAAAATTGGTGTCGTAATGTAATATGGTAGGTTGGCTACAACGCGAACATCAGAAGCTTGTGGCATCTTTTCGGCTATGAACGCATTCAAATCCACCTTCAAAATATCTTCGTTCATCACTTGGATATTTTGAAAGCCTTGCAATGTATCGTTTAATACCCCAATAAAACGCTGGTCGATTTCAATGGCAAAAACTTCTTTCGCTTTTAATGCCAACTGCTCCGTCAATGCACCGATCCCTGGACCGATTTCAATCACTGTCGTATCATCAGTTACACCGGCTTTATCAACAATCTTCTTTAAAATATTGGCATCAATCAAGAAGTTTTGGCCTAAACTTTTCTTAAAGGATAGCTTATGCTTGTCCATAATCTCTTTGGTTCTGGAATACGTCGCAATCGGTTTGCTCATGAATTGTTCCATCCTTTATCGATTTCATTCTGAATAATTTCTTTCATTGCCGCTTCGAACTGATATTCATCTATGGCAAACATGCTCAATCGTTTTTCCAATTGCTTGGCATTGGCATAGCCAATTTTTAAATGGTTGCCGAGCTTCATTCGTCGGTCTTTTGCTTTAGGACCACCAATTAAGCCATAGTGAAGTAAATACGGTCGCCAATCAATTGAATCCTTCATTTCTTGTCGTACCGTATAAACATCTTTTAGCGCTTGCTGAATATCCTCGATATGAGCATGCTCAATCCCTAAACCTTTTCTTTTCCCCTTAGCCTTAGCTTTTTCCTTTGGTAAAAAAGCATGCTTACACCCAGGGATATAGGCATCAATCAACCGTCTGAGTCGCTCTCCGGGATAGTCTGGATCGGTAAAAACGATGACTCCTCGTTTTTCCTTAGCATGTTTGATTTGCTCTAATGTATGTTGATTTAATGCAGAGCCATTCGTTTCGATTGTATCGGCATCGACGGCCAATTTGATTCGAACGGTATCATCTCTGCCTTCAACTACAATTACTTCTTTTATTTTCATATAAACCCTCACTGAATAAAAAATATGTAAGTCTAAAAAACATCACATAAAAATGAAGAGGCTGGGACAAAACTTTTAAAGTTGACTCAGATACGAATGTTCTAATTTAGTGATACGGAAATATCCGCTTCGGAAATATACTCCGCTTTTACCCAAAGGGCATAAGGCGACATCTGCGGTAAACCGCAGTGTCTTCTATATCGCGGGCAGCTGTTGAGCCTCCTCGTGCTTCGCACTGCGGGGTCTCACCTAGGCTTTTGCTCCCGACGCCCAGGACGGGCTAGTGTCAACGTTGGCCACAAGACGTGGCCGTATTTAGTTGACCGCAGAAGTCTCCGTATATTTCCTACGCTAAGTTAGATTGTTATTCGTATTTCTGAGTTTATAACTTTGATTTGTCCCAGCCACTTCATGAGTTTTTTTATTAATATACTTTAATTCGGACTGTTTTTCTTCCGAATGATCTTGCTTTCTCATAAGAAGAAAAATGAATGTCAATTTTCTTTCCGTTAATCGCTCCACCTGTATCGCCAGCAATCGCCGTCCCATAACCTTCAACCCAAACTTTCGAACCTAATGGGATGACGTTAGGGTCAACTGCGATAACCTTAGGATTCGAACGTAAGTCAATTCCTGTTGCTGTATGTGTTCCTAATGACGGATTGTTCGTTGAATAGGCCGTTGCCTGAACAACCATCGTTTTGCCCGTTTCTTGCTTTGTATCTTTCGTTTCAATTTTAGACTTAGACTCAGACTTAGCGGATGTTTGTTGAACATTGGATGATTTCTTCGCAACAGTTCGCTTCGGTGGCTCCTTCGTTCCTTGGGCAACCACTCGATTTTGACTTTCTTCCGTGATTTCTTCCTTCACTAGCTCACGGGAAACTTCTTCGCCGTTCTTATACGTGATTTCAAAGGTTTGAACCTTTTTTCCTTCTTTACCTTGTTGTACGATACGTGTTTTTCCTTTTTCTAATGAATCATCGCTTTCCGTTTCCGTATTGAACGGAATGATTTCATCATATGTCTTTCTCTCTTTATCAACTCGAGTAATCGTAATGGTTTCTTCAGAGTCAAGTTTTTTAGTCGGCTCCATGTTGAGCTGATCATGGTCTGAAAGCTTAATTCCCTCTTTTGCAAGAAGTGATTGAATCGTCTGACCTGTCGTCATGACGGTTTTCTTCTCGCCGTCATCATTAATGACGACTTCAAAAGCTTTCGATATCGCTAAATGACGACCGTCACTTAACTCTTCTTCTAATTCAAAAGAAAGGTGATCATGTTCACTGATCTTGATATTTTCTTCTTCTAAAAACTCATCCGCCGTATCTGCTAACGTATGATAAGTTTCAGTTTCATCATCAACTGTGACGACCACTTCGTTGGCATAGTCTAGTTCAATCTCCATGCCATCTTCCACTTCTTTTGTAAGATCCTCGGAAAGATAGTCATGTTCGTCCTTTTCAAGACCCAGTTCATTCAATACGTCCTCAACTGTTTCAGCCATTGTGTTCGTATGAAACTCTTCTTCATCGGCCACGACAGTGACTTCTTTTTTCATAGATTCATAGACAATAAAAAATAATGAGGCCATAGCAACTACTGTTAAAGATAAAATGACCATGCCTTTAACGCCAAATCGTTTTGGAGCTGAATTCTTAGCATTCATAAACGAGCCTCCTATACGCAATTGATTATAGGCATACCCAAAAAGGAAGTCAATGAACAACCACATTACAAATTCATTACAATACTGAAACATTGACTGGATGATGCGAATCAATTGCAAATTGAAATCTTTCTTCTCTTGAAAAATAAGAGAGAATCGATCAACGATGAGCCTCACACTAAGCTTTTAGATAAAAAACACACCTAGGCGATTGTTTAAATATTGCTCATTTTAAACTGTATGCCTAGGTGTGTGTTTTAGAACATTGAATTAGCGCTTCAAACATTGACTAGCGATCGTTTCTTCTGAATAATCCATTCTTAAGCTATACCAAATAACTTCTTCGCATTATTCCGTGTCACTTCACCAATCTCTTCTACGGTCATTTGCTTAATTTCAGCGATTTTCTCTGCTACTAATAAAACGTATGCAGGTTCATTTCGTTTACCCCGGTTCGGATGTGGAGCCAAAAATGGACAATCCGTCTCAATCAACAATCGATCAAGTGGTACTTGTTCGGCGGCGATTTTTGGATCGGTTGCATTTTTAAACGTCACTGGACCACCTAATGAAATATGGAAGTTTAAATCGATACATTCCGTTGCATATTCAGCGGGGGCATTAAAACAATGCATAATTCCGCCAATTTCTTGTGCATTTTCATCCTTCAATATTTCGATAATATCTTCAGTTGCTTCCCGATTATGGATAATGATTGGCATGGCCAGCTTTTTCGCAAGGCGAATTTGTTTCCTGAAAACTTCTTTTTGGACATCTACAGGCGATTTATCCCAATGATAATCGAGCCCCATCTCTCCAATAGCAACGACTTTTTCATGTGCTGCAAGCTCTTCAATCCATTTTAAATCGTCGTCGGTCATATCAATCGCATCAACAGGATGCCAGCCGACCGCTGCATAAATAAACGGATAGGCTTCAGCGATTTCTATCGCTAATGGTATGGTTCTTCGGTCGAACCCGACGACAACCATTTCAGTCACCCCTGCCTCTTTCGCTCGCTCGATGACTTCATCACGGTCTTCCATAAATTGATCGGCATTTAAATGAACATGTGTATCAAATAACACAGACTCATCCTTTCATTTGAACAGTTCGAATTAGTTAATTTGCGTTCCATTTGGTAACGTTTGATCGATCGTAGCCAATGAGAGGATTCCTTCATCATCTTCTCCAGCTAAAATCATACCTTGCGATAGCTCTCCGCGCAGTTTGACCGGTTTTAAATTCGAAACGACAATCACTTTTTTCCCAACTAGTTCATCTGGTTTATAGTGTTCAGCAATTCCCGAAACGACCTGACGTTTTTCATAGCCGAGGTCCACGCGCAATTTGAGTAATTTATCTGCTTTTTTCACTTGTTCTGCCTCGATGACTTCACCGACACGGAAATCAAGTTTTAGAAAATCATCAATGGTTACCTCAGGAGCGATCTCCTGCTCTTTCGGTTCTTCTTTCGTTTCTTCTTTTTTCGGTGCTGGGGGTGCCATCATGTCTTTGATCGCTTGTACTTCTACTTCATTATCTAAACGTGGGAAGATCGGCTTTCCTTTTTGGACAATTGTGCCAGCAGGAATGCCATCAATTGTATGCAAGCTTTCCCATTTTTGCTGCTCTTCTTTCTCCAAACCTAGTTGACTGAAAATCTTTTGTGGCGTAGAAGTCAAAAATGGTTGAAGCATAATGGCGATTTGTCTAAGTGACTCGACTAAGTGAGCCATGACATTTCCAAGCCGTTCTTTTTTCGCATCATCTTTTGCCAATACCCAAGGTTCATTTTCATCGATATACTTATTCGTACGGCTGATAAACTGCCAAAGTGTGGACAATGCAACCGAAAATTGCATATTTTCCAAAGCCTCTTCCACTTGTTCTCTTGTCGTCGAAGCCACGTTCATTAACTCTCGGTCATATTCTGTTTCATTTAACTGAATCGTTTGAATCTCACCATTGAAATATTTGTTGATCATTGCAACAGTGCGGTTCAATAGATTTCCAAGATCATTTGCCAGATCATAATTTGTACGTTCTACGAAAGCTTCCGGTGTGAAAACGCCGTCTGAACCAAAAGGCACTTCACGAAGCAAGTAATAACGTAATGCATCCAGGCCATAGCGATCGATCAAATCAACTGGGTCGACAACATTTCCTTTGGACTTGGACATTTTTCCGTCTTTCATTAAAAGCCATCCATGAGCAAAAACTTTTTTAGGGAGTGGCAAATCCAATGCCATGAGCATGATTGGCCAATAAATGGTATGAAAACGAACGATCTCTTTTCCAACTAAATGAACATCCGCTGGCCAGAATTTTTGAAAACGTTCATCATGATCCGTTCCATAACCCAATGTCGTAATATAGTTGGACAGCGCGTCGATCCATACGTAAATAACGTGTTTCGGATCTCCTGGCACGCGAACTCCCCAATCAAATGTCGTTCTGGAGACCGCCAAGTCTTCAAGACCTGGTTTAATGAAGTTATTTAACATTTCATTTTTTCGGCTTTCAGGTTGGATAAATTCAGGGTTTTCTTCGTAAAATTCAACCAAACGATCGGCGTATTTACTCATCTTAAAGAAATAAGATTCTTCTTTCACTTTCTCAACCGGACGTCCACAATCAGGGCATTTTCCATCATCCAGTTGACGTTCCGTAAAGAAAGATTCACAAGGAGTACAATACCAACCTTCATATTGATCTAAATAAATATCTCCTTGTTGATACAGCTGATCGAATATTTTTTCGACAATTTCTTTATGGCGTTTCTCCGTTGTTCGAATGAAATCATCATGAGAAATGTCCAATTGACTCCAAAGTTTTTGGATGCCGGATACAATCTCATCGACGTACTTGATCGGTTCGACACCTTTTTCTTCTGCTTTTCGTTGAATCTTTTGTCCGTGTTCATCTGTCCCTGTCAAGAACATGACTTCATAACCGCGAAGGCGTTTGTATCGAGCAATCGCATCAGCCGCAACGGTCGTATATGCGTGACCAATATGCAAATTGCCACTTGGATAATAAATAGGTGTTGTTATATAAAACGTATTTTTTTCTTCTGGCATCCTGGAACCTCCTGTTTTTACTATAGCTTTTTCATAAAATGTTAACATGAATATGACAAATTTTTTTAAATTGCAAAAAAATGTTCTCTATTTAACAGTTGTTTGGTAAAATATCAACTAGATATTATTGTACCCATTTAATAGTTTAATTTCCACACAGAAACAGGTAAGATTGCGCAAAACATTTTCTGCCAATTTTTCCTTTACTTAATTGACTGTTAAAAATAATAGTGGTACATTAATGTCATAAGATAGCGAATCTTATATTATGATCGAGAGGAGAGAGAAAAACAATGAAATCAACAGGTATTGTAAGAAAGGTTGACGAGCTTGGTAGAGTCGTTATTCCAATTGAATTGCGTCGTACTCTAGACATAAACATTAAAGACGCGCTTGAGATTTACGTGGATGACGATCAAATCATCTTGAAAAAATACAAACCAAACATGGCATGTGCAATCACTGGTGATGTTTCCAATGACAATATCACTGTTGGCGACGGCTCTATTGTATTAAGTCGTGAAGGCGCCGATCAATTGATCTCTGAGATTAACAAAAAGTTTGATAGTAAATAAATCTATGAATACATCATAGACTGTAGCGATTAGCTGCAGTCTATTTATTTTTCCCAAGAAATTCATAAGCTTATGTGCATGTGTTTCTTGCCATACAAAAATTCGCCCGTCGTTTTTACGAATTGCCTACATGATATGCTTGGTACACCTCTCGTTTAGGGATGGAACGATCGATTGCTGTTTGCTTGATCGCATCCTTTGAAGAAGATCCCTTCTGGATATAAGTCTCGACATGTTCAATCAAACTTAAACTTTTCCACCAAAAATCCTCAGAAGAATCCTCTCCGCGAGGACCAACAAGTAAAACGAACTCTCCTTTTAACGTTGCATTGCCTTCGTCGATGAATTCTTTTACGTCATTAATTGTACCCCGTACATATTCTTCAAATTTTTTCGTTAGCTCCCTCGCTAAAACAATTTCACGCTCTGGATGATACCATTCCGCCATGACTTCAACCGTTTGTTTAATACGATATGGTGACTCATAAAAAATCACCGTTTGCTTGATCTGATCAAGGCTAGCCAATATCTCAGTAATTTCCTTTTTCTTTTTAGGCAGAAATCCATAAAACGTAAATGTATTCGCGGGCAGGCCTGAAGCAACCAAAGCGACAAGCGCCGCGTTGGCTCCCGGAAGGCTCACGACATCAACTTGCTCTTCTCTCGCTCGTTGGATCAGTCCAAAACCTGGATCTGACACAACGGGCATTCCTGCATCACTGACAAGGGCAATCGAATGGCCTTCACGCAACTTTGACATGAGCTCGTCTTCTTTTTGACGATTGCTATATTCATGGTAGCTGATCAATGGTTTGTGAATCTCGAAATGATTCAATAGCTTCTTTGTCTGGCGCGTATCTTCACAGGCAATATAAGAAACTTTCTGTAACGTTGACAATGCCCGATACGTAATATCATCCAAATTGCCAATTGGTGTCGGCACTAAATATAACTTCGCTTCCGCTTCATTCTGAAAACTCTTCTGGACGTCGACCATGAAATCGGCTCCCCTCTTCACCGTATAAAATCTTTGCAACCTCTCCTGTATAATGACCATCTTCATCATGAATATAAATCGGTGGCAAGACATCCAAATCCGGTTTACCATCCTTGGAATACTCAATCAACACAATATTTGCTTCACGACCCTTTTTTGGATGAACAAACTGTAGTCGTTTTGGCTCGAGATTGTACTTTTTGCCGATCGTTATTAAATCTGCCACACGCTGTGGTCGGTGAACAAGTGAAACTTTTCCCTTCGAGCGGACGAGGGAGCTGCAAGCTTTTAATACATCGTCTAAGTTGCATAGTATTTCATGTCTTGCATAGGCGAGAAATTCATTTTCGTTTATTTTTTTCTGTCCATCATCCGTACGGAAATAAGGTGGATTGCATGTTACAACATCAAACCGCTGATTGGCAAGTTCTGGAGGAAGCTCTTTTAAATCACCCTTGACGGGCTGAATTTGTTCTTCAAGATGATTCATTTCCACATTCCGCTTAGCCATATCAAAAATCCGCTCTTGAATCTCCAATCCATAAATGGACGCCTGGCTTCTTTTCGATAAAAATAAAGGGATGACTGCATTACCTGTACACAAATCAAGTATTTTTCCCTTCTTTATCGGTAAATAAGTGAAATTGGCCAGCAATACGGCATCAATTGAAAATGAGAATACAGTCGGACTTTGAATAATCCGACGTTCTTGGTCAGCTAGCAAATAATCTATACGTTCATCACCTTTAAGTTCCACCATAAACTTTCCTCGTTTCTTCGTTGCTATGATTTCATGTTTTATTGCTACAAAATTTGTTACATTCCATAATCCACTACGGCCGGGACGCCATCCCTTTTGCTTTTTTAATTGGAGAGAAGGCTGATTCAACGGCTCGAGCTGATTATACGACGGCTTGATTTGGTTTATCGACGGCTCCGAGTGGCTTTTCGACGGCTTCGAGTGATTTTTCAGCGGCTCCATCTGATTTTTCGACGGCTTCGGATGTTTATTCGACGGGTCCATCCGATTTATCAGCGGCTCCGAAGAGATTCTGATTGAAGAAAAACACCCTCCGTCGTTTTCACAACAAAGGATGTTTCACTGGTTCACTCAAAAAATTTCAAACAGAATATACAATCTTTTTCGCCTCTTGGCGTACCAAAATAGACATGACAGATGTGAAAACCTTCCTCATAGATCCGTGCTAAATTGTCATATCCTTCTCCTACGGCTTGTATGTTTTCTCCATTTGCCTCTTCTGATTCGGAATCACCGTCACTCCGTAACTCATCAAGACGTTGCCGTAAATGGTGGTTTTCATGGGCCAACTGGTGATTCTCTTCAACCAATTGCACGAGATTGGTTTTTAATTTCACCAAATCCTCTTGTAAATCGGTAAACTTTTTTTCAAAGCTAGAGAAATGCTCTAACATTTCTTTTTTGTTCACGTTACCCACCTCATTGTTTAACAGCTGGAACTGAAAGGGCCCCCTCTTCAATCAGTTCGTCGATGGTATATTCGACAACCCGTTCCAATTCAGTCAATTCAACTTGGACAAGCCGTTCAAGCATATTGAGTCCAACTACTTTCCCTTTACCTTGTGCAGTGTTTAATCGCTCTCCAATGTCTGGAAGTTCTCGTTTTGCATCTTCGTACATATCATTCTCATATTTTAAGCAACACATTAGTCGACCGCATAATCCAGAAATTTTCGCCGGATTCAATGAAAGGTTTTGGTCTTTCGCCATTTTGATGGAAACTGGCTCAAAGTCCCCTAAAAAGGTTGAACAGCAAAGCATTCGGCCACAAGGTCCAATTCCACCTAACATTTTCGCTTCATCGCGCACGCCAATTTGTCGTAGCTCGATTCGCGTTTTGAATACAGATGCCAAATCTTTAACCAAGTGTCTGAAATCAACACGGCCATCTGCTGTAAAGTAAAAGATAATTTTGTTCCGGTCGAAGGTGAACTCCACATCGACCAAATTCATATCGAGCTCGTGCTCATTAATTTTACGAGCACACAGTTCAAAAGCTTCCTCCGTCTGCTGTTGATTCTCCATCACTGTCTGATGGTCGTGCTCATCAGCAATCCGAATGACCTTCTTTAGTGGAAGAACGACATCTTCCTCGTCGACACGCTTATTCGCAATGACGACGTCACCGTATTCGATTCCGCGAACGGTTTCTACGATTACATGATGATCCGTTGTAATCGCCAAGTCACCTGGATCGAAGTAATATATTTTACCCGCTTTTTTGAAGCGGACACCAATAATTTCAATCAATCTATATTCACCTCTCCATTTTGAGGATTAATTGCTCCATTGCCAATGTTGGATGGACATTCATCGCCAATCTTCTCTTCGTTTGCAACACTTCATAAATCGCCGCTTTGATTCGCTGTAGCGGCAAATGAGCTTGTTGCTGTTCCAGTCGATCCAATTGGTCAATGAAGACGAGTTGTTCCTTTTCATCTAAGTGTAAATAAACGAGATCCTTCAACCATACAAGCAACAAATCAAGCCCTTTTTCATGCTGCACCCGACCATCGAAATGTTGCATCCATGTTTGATGGAAATATATGTAGGATTCCTCATTTGATTGGACAATCCTATCCATTAATTGTACCACTATTTTTCGGCTATTCGCAAACCACTCATCGCTTTGCAGTTCTTTCGCCTCAGTTAAATCAAACTGCAGCGCTGATGCCAATCGTGCATTTGCTTCACTGAGTCCTTCCTCACGTAACTGCTTCAAATAAGCTTCTTGTGCGAGTGGGTAAAAATGAATGCGTTGGCAGCGGGATAAAATCGTATCCAGCAACGCGTCAACCTGCTCTGTCAAAAGAATGGCCAACGTTCGCCTGCTTGGTTCTTCCAAAAATTTAAGTAACCGATTGGCTGCGTTAACGGTCATTTTATCTGCTTTTTCAACAATATAAATCTTTGAATCGGACTCAAAACTCGAATAGGTAAATTCTTTTTGCAGAAACTCAATTTGTTCTTTTTTGATGGATTGGCCATCTGGCTTAATCCAATGTACATCCGGATGGTTTCCCGATTGAATTCGTTTGCAAGCCACACACTCACCGCAAGGCTCTTCATTTTCTTGCGGTCTTTCACAAAAATAGCGCATAGCAAATAAAAGACTGGCCTCCCGTTTGCCAGTCCCTCTAGGCCCATGAAACAAATAGGCATGTGCTATTCGGTTTTTTTGAATACTGTTTTGCAACATTTTTGTTGCGACAGGTTGTTTTTCGCCTAGTACTGACCAGTTCATCATGCCCATCCTATCTATCTGAAATCAATTTTAAGCGTATATGTTTACTAGCAATCCTTTAATCTCACCGATTACCTTCAACAAATCGAGAGAGTCTTTTTCTTGATCTAAAAGCTGGTCGGTTAAGTTCATCAGCTTCTCATCGATTTGTTCGACTAATGTAAGCTGTCGATTTCCACCCGCCAGGTCCCAGCTTCTCGACTGCTTCAACGTCAACCCATGCTTGACAGCTTCGTCGATAAATTCATGAATCATTCGTTTATATTTAGCTAAGTCTTTAAACGAACGGAATTTCGCGATTTTCTCACCTTGTGCTTGAATTTGGTTGAGAAACTTTGTCAGCTGCTCTCCTTGTAGTTTATCTCGTTCTTGTCCAACCATCGATAAAAAAGCTTGCGAAGGTTGTGAAGTATTCACACGTTTAGTTTGAGCCGTATCGATTTTAGGTTGGAGATCTTGAGTGATCTTCATAACGATTTACCTACCTTTACATGAGGCAATTAAAATTTATGAAACGCATCTACAGGTAATACAAAGACAGTTGCTCCGCCAACTTCCACTTGTACAGGTCGTGGAATATAGGAATCTGCATTTCCACCCATCGGCGAAATTGGTGCAACCATTTGTTCACGCTGACTGCAATTATCCCGGATAATCTCAAGCGCCACATCGACTTGATCGTCCTCACAACCGATCATTAACGTCGTGTTTCCTTCTTTCAAAAAGCCACCACTTGATGCTAACTTCGTCGTCTTGAACTCTTTCTCTGATAAAGCTTCTTGTAAACGATTCACATCTTTGTCTTGGACTACAGCAAGGACTAGTTTCATCCTTAACCTCCTTTAGATCCTTTTCTATCATTATAACAAGCTTTAAGCCAGTTTATCACTCGTAAATACTTTTAATGTATATTTAATTGATTTTTTATCAGGTTTAAGCATTCATTTTGAACAGCTTCAACCGGTTGACTGGCATCAATTGGTTGAATGCGATTCGGAAAACGATCGATCAATTGCTCATAAGCATCAAAAACTTTTTGATGAAAATCAATTTTTTCCAAGTCCAATCGGTTCTGTTCACGATGCTTGTTCGCGGCAATCCGTTCTAATCCTTTGACAGGATCAATTCGAAATAAAACGGTTAAATCAGGCATCGCATCTTCTATGGCAAATTGATTCATTTCATATACTTCATCAATACCAAGCCCTCTCGCATAGCCCTGATACGCAAGACTACTATCGATAAACCGATCGCAAAGAACGATTTTTCCTTCCTCCAGGGCTGGCAGAACGCGCTCGACCAAATGTTGTCTTCGAGCTGCAGCATACAGTAATGCTTCGGTCCGAGCTTCCATTGCTGTATGCTCTGGATTTAAAATGACATCGCGAATTTTCTCGGCAATTTCTATTCCTCCGGGCTCACGCGTTCGAATCACTTGATAGCCCGCTTCAGTCAACTGGTTATGTATATAGGAAAGAGCAGTCGTTTTTCCTGCCCCCTCAACGCCTTCAAATGTAATAAATAATCCACTCACGCACATAAACTCCTCTACAGTTGTTCTCGATAAACCGTCATTCCTCGTTTTAGGTCGTGTCCATCGTATTGAATCGATTGGAATAGCTTTTCTTTGGAATGAAGCACCTCAAGTTCCTTGTCATGAATCCGTTCACCTTGGAGAATCAATGGTATTCCTGGTGGATAAGGTGTAATCGTTTCTGCAGCTAATCGTCCGACTGCTTTTGACCACGGAACCCATTCCGCATCCAAATGATGGAGCTCTTGATAACTCAATTCCAATCGTTGAATCTCTTTTTTTACATGTCTACTTTTTATTTTACCATGAAAATTGTTTAATTCGAGCGTATTCACCGACTTTACTGCCTGTTTTAAACGAGAATAATCAAATTGTTCATCATAGAAGCCATGAATCAACAATAATTGATTATTTTGTACCATCTCAGCATATATGCCTTTTGCTTGTAGTTGGCCATCCAAATCTCGCATATCGAAGTCATTTGAATACAACGTCGTTTTCAGCGGATCATCAATCCCCGGTCGAATCGGTTGGATTGATACGTTTTGCAACGAACTAAGCTCTTCACGAATTGCGCGGATCTGAGAAAACGTTTCTTTCAAATCCTTCTCCGTTCGTGTCGCCAAAAAAGACCTCGCCAAATCAAGCGATGCCATCACAGCATACGACGGACTGCTCGTTTGTACCATCTGTAAATAATACGCAATCCGTTTGGGTGAAATCCGTTTGCTGCTACAAACATGCAAGTAGGACCCCATCGTTAAAGCCGGCAACGTTTTATGAGCAGAATGAACAACCACATCAGCCCCACAATCAATCGCCGATTTCGGAAACGGGAGACCTAACCGAAAATGTGCGCCATGCGCTTCATCGACTAAAACGGGGAGGTTTTTTTCATGACAAAGCTCAACAATCCTTTCCAGATCATATGTTGAACCGAAATAATCCGGGTACGTTAAAACAACCGCTTTAATGGAAGGAAAGCGGTTAATAGCTTCTCTTATTGTTTCACGTGAAATATTCGATACACGGTCCACTTGTTCATCATAATCTGGTGAAACGAAAATCGGTCGAGCCCCTGCTAATTCTAGCGCATGCATGATCGATTTATGACTGTTTCGCTGGACGAGAATTTCATCCCCTGGCGAACAAGCCGCTAAAATCATCGCTAGATTACCCGAAGTCGTACCATTCACGAGAAAAAACGTCCGTTCTACTTGAAAATAATCTGCTGCCAACTCTTCTGCTTCCTGAATCACACCCTCAGGTTGGTGCAAATCGTCCAATCCCGATAGCTCCGTCAAATCAAACGGCATCATCTTTTGGAATGGATTTGTTTTATGGGAAGGAAAAACACGTCCATTTTTATGGCCCGGAACATGAAAAGAGACAGTATTCGTGTCCACATGTTCGATTAATCGGTTAAATAAAGGAGTTTGTCGTTGGTCCATTTTAGCTTCCTCTTTACAGTTGTTTGTATCGAGCATAGCAGAGGCATCCAGAATTGAAAAGCTACCGGCTTAGACGAACTACGGAAGCATATACTTCAATCTTGGGACCATTTATTGATCACCCGGGTCTATATCCTGGGACGCCGGTGCCACCTACTCCCATCTTAGGACCATATATTTTTAGTTTGGTAACATAATTCATAAGCTAGGGTCCATATATCCTTTTAGTGGTCACATAATCCTCTCGAACGGGCTCATATTTGCCAACAGTAGTCTCATATCTTTCATAAAAGGGCGCATAAATCTATCACTAAAGTACAAAAAAAAGACTCCTACTGTTTTTGGTAGGAGCATGCTTTTAATCGGTCGACATAGTAATCATAACGTTCTTCTTCAGGTGAGGTATGAATAATTTCTTTTTCACAATCCGTACATATAAACGCAAAGAACAGCTGCAACCCCTCTTGCTTCGGTTGATCACAAACCTTGCAAACTTTCATAGATTCTTTCATAAATAACTTCCCCTCCTCTTTATCTACTAGCTTGTCCAGGACGAGAAGCATTTATACACAAATCTATGAAATTTTTAATAGAAACTTTAAGGTAGGATTAAAAAGTGAATGGCTGCTAAACTGCCTAAACCAAATAAACCGAGAAATCCAACGAACAATGATGTGAAAATGTTAATGGGTATATGAAGCCCGAACATCGAACCAAATACATTGGCAAAGAAAATAAACAACGCTCCAATAATCAGCCGAACGACTCCTTTGGAAGCAAAACGCATCAACTTTAACGGCGGACCAAAAAATAGAACAAGAACAATCAATGCAACGATCGTTAAAATGACGACGATAGGATCCATCTGACATCCCCTTTCTACACTTACTCTATTGCCATTTTATGTTGTGTCTATTTTAAGTAGAACAAGTTATTTTCACACTTTTATGGGCTCATTTGATTTGGTAATTTTTTAAATATATTGATTGTGGTATAGTAAATATAGAAAATTTTAGCAACTGTGCGGAAACCAATGGTTACATTCTAATGGTAGTTGCTATCAATCATGCAACTGCGATAAGGAGGAACATATGAGGAAAGATGTCTTCTTAATAATTGGTTTAATTTTTTTAGTTGCATGTAATCAAAGTGTAGATCAAGAAGTGTCTAACCAACCACAAAAAGTAGTTAAAAAGCAAAATGAAGAGACGACTAATGAAGAAAACATTTCATTAGAAAAACAATTCATTCCTCCAAATTTCACCATTAATCAGTTAGCAATGGATGTACAAGAGAATGAATTGGCCTTTCAATTTGATTTCACGCTGTCTCAAAACCTCTATGATTTACTTCTTCAGTATGAAGATTATTACTTTGTCATTGAATATCCAAAAGCTTTTCACGAATATACGGGGATTTACCTATCAGATCCTATAAAAGGTCCTATACCAACCAACGAAAAACGCTCATATCAAGTGAGCATTCGCACCACATGGAACAAGAATTTATCCGCAAGCTTGATGAATTATCTTACACGGGAAGATACGAGCTATAATCTACTGATTTTAGATAGAGAGTACATGCCTGTCCACGCAGTTAAGGACGTACAATGGTACCACTACGGCAATAAAAATAAGGGATAAAAAATGAAGAAGAGATATTTGAGTTATATTCTATTTAATATCATTGTAATTGGTTATGTCGATTACATTAATCAGTTGCCGAAAAAACTATGATTATATGACGAATCCAAATCATTACAGACGTAATATGATGCAACTGATCGTGGTTGAATATAATGAGGGCCTGATCTTATTATGGCAGCAGCATAGACTATTGAGTTTTCTATAAGACTTTCCGGCGTTTTTTCCTACCCGTTCAGGGGTATAGAGCACTCCTATAAGACTTTCTGGCATTATTTCCTGCTCGCTCGGGGGTATAGAGAACTCCTATAGGACTTTACGGCGTCATTTCCTGTCCGTTCGGGGGTATAGAGAACTCCTATAAGACTTTCCGGCGCTATTTCCTGCCCGTTCAGGGGTATAGAGCACTCCTATAAGACTTTCCGGCGTCGTTTCTTGTCCGTTCAGGGGTATAGAACACTCCTATAGGACTTTCCGGCGTCATTTCCTGCTCGCTCGAGGGTATAGAACACTCCTATAAGACTTTCCGGCGCCTTTTCTTGTCCGCTCGGGGGTATAGAACCCTTCTACCCGACTTTTCAACTTGCTTTCTTGCTTAGCGAAGACCTAACAAAAGATCCGCACGCTCCAACTAAAAGGAGCAATGCGGATTACTTACATATCTATTGAGTATTATTATAAATCTCGTCGACCTTCCAAAGCTTTGGACAATGTTACTTCGTCGGCATATTCTAAGTCTCCTCCGACTGGTAATCCATGGGCAATTCGGGTTGTCCGGATTCCAGACGGTCTCACTAACCGGGAAATATACATCGCTGTCGCTTCCCCTTCTACCGTCGGGTTTGTCGCTAAAATCAATTCTTCTACTTCTTCATCTTTTAACCGTTCAATCAACGATGTGACATTAATGTCTTCAGGTCCAATTCCATCCATTGGTGAAATCGCACCATTCAATACATGATATCTTCCTTGGAAGTCTTTCATCTTCTCCATGGCGATCACATCTTTTGGATCTTGAACGACACAAATAAGCGTGTTATCTCGATTTGGATCCGTACAAATATTACATGGATCTTTATCGGTTATATGCCCACAGTTACTGCAATGAGTTAACTCACGTTTCGCATTGACGAGTGCTTTCCCAAACTCCAACACATCATCTTCTTCCATCGATAACACGAAAAAAGCCAGGCGGACGGCTGTTTTCGGACCAATGCCTGGCAGTTTTGTAAAACTGTCGACGAGCTTTGATATTGGTTCTGGATAATACATGAAGCGTGCCTCCTAGAAGCCCGGTATATTCATACCTTTGGTAAATTGACCCATCTTATCATTCGTCGTGTCTTCCACTTGCTTCATGACGTCGTTCGTTGCTGCGAGAATTAAGTCTTGTAGCATTTCTACATCATCTGGATCAACGACTTCTTCGCTAATTTCAACATCTGTAATTTCTTTTTTGCCGTTTGCGATGACTTTCACCATGCCACCACCAGCTGTTGCTTCAAATGTCATTTCATGAAGCTCATCTTGAGCCGCCATCATTTTCTTTTGCATTTTTTGCATTTGTTTCATCATATTATTCATGTTTCCTCCACCACGCATATAAATGCCTCCTTAAGATTCTTTTATTTCAAGTAGTTCGTTACCCACAAGCTTTCGGGCTTCAGCGACCAAAGGATCTTCTTCACTTTCTTCCTTTTTAGCTGGTTCTTCCGCTTGCTGTTGGTTTAAAAAATCTTCTCGAATTGTTGTCCATTCACTTTCAGGAACTGGAATAATCGTTAATTGCTTTCCAGTATACTCACTCAATTGTGATTCTATCATAGTTTGATTTTCCATGACTAATGAACAATGGATTTCATAACGGAAAGAAATAATCAAGGATTCTCCTGAAGCGGCTCGTGGCTTGCTATCGACCAATTTTGCGTGAGCTGGCGGACTGTTCCGCTTCAGTTGGTCCATAAAGTTCGCCCAATTTTGTTTCACATTTTGAATATCTTCCTTCGTCGCTTCGGATAATGTTCGTCGGATTTTTTCATATGGTATTTTATAACCAGATCCCCGATTAGTCCTCCGCTTCGTTTCCTTCACAGGAGAAGACTCTTGTTTCACCTGAACCCCTTGCTCTTTCAATTGATTCAATGCTTTCTCAAGCTGTGCAACCTGTCTTTGGAGAACAGCTGTATCTTCTGCAGGCGTCGCTGGTTGATCTTCTGTCGTATGAAGGTCAATTTCTTGTAGGTCCAATAGGGCAACTTCAAGCAAAACTTGTGGGCTGTTTGTCCAGCGCATATCTTGCTGCGTTTTATTCAAAATTCCAATCGCTGTTTCAAGCCAATGTCGAGATACTTTTTCCGTCTGCTCTTTGAATTCCTCGTTTGGAATGGCTCGGACGAGTACTTCAGCTTGTCCCCGAGAGCTTTTAAACATCAGCACATCTCGAAGATAATGGATAAAGTCAAAAACGAAACGGCCTGGGTCCTTACCGGATTGCAATTGACGGTCCAAGAGTTGCAAGGTCTCTTTAGCATTATGCTCCAACAAGGCATTTGTTAACGTAAAAAGATGTTCTTGGGCAATCGACCCTGTCACAGCAAGTACATCATCCATTGAAATCATCGAGTCATCACTGTAAGCGATCGCTTGGTCGAGTAAACTCAGTGCGTCACGCATACCACCCTCAGCAGTTAAACTGATGTGAATCATCGCATTTTCTTCATACTGAACGTCTTCTTCATCTAAAATATACTTCAATCGGTCCGTAATGGCTTGTTGTGAAATCCGCTTGAAATCAAATCGCTGACAACGTGAAATAATCGTAAGCGGAATTTTATGCGGTTCCGTCGTCGCCAAAATGAATATCACATGCTCTGGAGGTTCTTCCAATGTTTTTAACAACGCATTGAACGCACCTTGTGAAAGCATATGTACCTCATCAATAATATACACTTTGTATTTAACGGACGTCGGTGCATACTTCACTTTGTCACGGATTTCCCGGATATCATCCACACCATTATTCGATGCAGCATCAATCTCAATAATATCGGAGACCGTCCCGTCCTGGATTCCCTGACAAGCTGAACATTCTCCACAAGGTTCCTCAACCGGTGAACGTTCACAGTTGATCGCCTTCGAGAAGATTTTTGCAGCACTTGTTTTACCGGTTCCACGAGGTCCCGTAAACAAATAGGCGTGCGCAACTTTGTTCTGCAATAATGCATTTTGCAGGGTGCGGGTAATATGCTCTTGTCCGACGACATCACGAAAATCTGTTGGTCGCCATACGCGATAGAGCGCTTGATATGCCATGAGCTTTTCTCCTTTAAAATTCTCTCTTTATTATAACCGATTTTACGTCAATCGGATAGGATTTTAATATCGTCTACTTTCTTAATCATACGGCATTCTCTTCAATAATAAGCCAAAAAAAGAGCATCCGGTTTGGATTCCGCCTGGACGCTCCTTTTCTATGAACATATTTTTCGTTCACTGTTTTCTATTGAATATTTTCAAGCTTTAACCAATATTAATTCTTTTGGTCATTTTCTTTAATGTACCAAGGACGCTTACAGCAGCTAGGTAACTTGTATTTTTGTTTGATGGAAATGGATTATTGCTAATTTCAAACGAAGCTGTACCAAAATTACCACTTACTTGGATGGAATGGATGTTTTTATCCAAATTTGGATCAGCTAATAGAGTCACTCTTGTTTGTTGTAAGCCGACTCCAGCCAGTGCCAATGCGATGGATACATTGATATTTTTAGGATATTGTTCAATTGCTTCCGCCGCGTTCCCTTCAAACACCGTCTTCGTTTCATCGGTCGGTTCGCTCAACAATGTGTGGGCTGGTTTTCTTGTGACTAGAGATACAGTATCGATGATTCCCGCTTCAGTAACATTTTCAATGAGGTCTAAACCACCGATGGCTCCAGATGGTAAGTGAACTCGATGATTCTTTTCATTGATAATCTCTGTTATTTTATTAAAGAAGTTCTCTTCCGCTAGTGCACCAATACTGATTAATACGGTTTCTTTCTCGCTCACAATGTCTGGAAGCACTTCTCTAGCTGCTTGAACATTTGCAGCTTCCACAACAACGTCGATGGATGAATCTAAAAATTCATCGACAGATGTGTACAATTGCACACCATACCGCTCTTCTAAATGTTGATATTTTTCTAAATTACGGACGAAAACACTGGTAATTCGTATATCTTGATCATTTTTTCTGGAAAGCTCATCAAGTAAATACGTACCAATTGTTCCTGCACCGATTAAACCGACTCTCATTTTTATTCACCCTATAAAAAAAGCTCACCTATGAAGGCAAGCATTGATTTTGTATGTAACACCGTGCACCCGTTGTCGACCAGGCCATCATATGCGTTACGCAAGTTTGCAGCTCGGCCCAGGCGATCCTGCGTCACATAGAAGGGTTCGCTTACTGCTGCTTCCTTCCGGACCTGACAGGGTTCGCGAGTTTCTATTGCGCAGGACCCAAGCGTCAACACTGCTCCCTTGCGGCAGGCCATACAATGACCTGGCCTCGAACGGGAATTCAGCCCCACTATAGCGGATTGTGGGTTACAGGGCACCGCTACCTCCCCACCTAGCACGGCAAGTTTTAAATATCGTGCACTCCTAATTGAA
Organism: Allobacillus sp. SKP2-8; assembly: GCF_007559355.1. Lineage (NCBI taxonomy): Bacteria > Bacillati > Bacillota > Bacilli > Caryophanales > Bacillaceae > Allobacillus > Allobacillus sp. SKP2-8. Next base: position 55,166 of record NZ_VMHF01000012.1, read on the forward strand.
GTGCACTACCTAGTATATAGCGATTTGGGGAAAAATGCAATCGGAAAAACTTACTTATCCGCATTCTTCTTTTTTCGATTTCTTAAGTTTTTAAAAAATGTTTTCAACAGTTCCGCACATTGTTCTTGCAGCACGCCTGGCACGACTTCCGACTGATGGTTAAAACGTTTTTCATCCAATAAGTTCAGCAATGTGCCTGCACAACCTGCTTTCGGATCTGCTGCTCCATAGACGACTCGTGGGATTCTCGATTGAACAATCGCTCCAGCACACATTGGGCAAGGCTCAAGCGTTACATAGAGCGTGCTATTTTCCAACCGCCAACTCCCAATCGTTTGATTGGCTTCCAAGATCGCCATCATTTCAGCATGCGCCTGACTATGTTGGTCGGTCTCCCGGCGATTATATCCCCTTCCGATTACCTCTCCGTCATGAACAATCACTGCCCCGATCGGTACTTCATTGATTGCTTCAGCTTTTTTCGCTTGTTCGATTGCTTTTTCCATCCAATAAATATCCATCGCGGCCAACTCCTTTTTTCAGCTCGGATGGCTGAATCTCCAAGTCATAACTTTTATTCGTACACATAAATATAACATATACTGTGCAAAAGGGAGTGTACGTGATTGATCATCCATACTGTTTCTCGAGGTGACTCCGTCTATTTACTTTCTCAACGTTATCAAACCTCTGTTGATTTGATTGTTCAAGCGAATGAATTGGACCAACCAGAAGACTTAGTGGTCGGGCAAGCATTAGTGATTCCAATTGATTTTTATACTGTTCAACCAGGTGAAAGTTTATATCTGATCGCACAAAAATTAAATACAACCTACCAAACACTCGCTGCCTATAATGACTTAAGTTTGGAGGCGCCACTTCAAATCGGGCAGGTACTGGCAGTTCCCAAACCTGCTGAGCGACCGATTGTTTCCAATGCTTACATCGAGCCATTCGGCGGTGTAGTCAGTGAAAAGTTGCAACAGTCAGCGCGCTCAAAGTCTCCGTACCTGACTTACTTGGCACTGTTTTCTTATCGGATCAATCGTGATGGTACATTGAATCCCCCACCAATTGATGATTTTCCTGCTATTGCCGAAGCAAACGGGGCATCTTTAATGATGGTTATATCAAATTTGGAGGAAGGAGCTTTTAGTGAGGAGTTAGGACGACTGATCTTAACCGATAATACGGTCCAAACAACGCTGTTAGATGAAATCATCCAAATAGCTACTGACATGAATTATCGTGATGTTCATTTTGACTTCGAATTCCTTCCTGCAGAACTAAAGGAAAGTTATAATGATTTTCTACGTCGAGCTAAAAAACGGTTACATGCCAATCATTTATTACTATCCACGGCATTAGCACCGAAAAACAGGGCGGACCAGCCTGGACAATTGTATGAGGCGCACGATTACAAAGCTCATGGCGAGATCGCTGATATGGTCGTGTTAATGACTTACGAATGGGGATACAGTGGTGGCCCGCCGATGGCTGTCAGTCCAATCGGTCCCGTTCGTGCAGTTGTTGAATATGCTCTTACCGAAATGCCTGCCGAGAAAATTTTACTTGGGCAAAATCTCTATGGTTATGATTGGACGCTTCCCTATGAACCTGGCGGTGAATATGCCCGCGCACTTAGTCCAAATCAAGCTGTCCAGCTAGCTCGTTCGATGAATCAGGCCATTCAATACGATGAAGAGGCTCAGGCACCGTTTTTCAATTATTGGGACGCAGAAGGAAATGAACACGTAGTTTGGTTCGAAGATGCTCGTTCGATTCAAGCAAAATTTGATTTAATCAGAGAACTGAACCTCCGTGGCATTGGTTATTGGAAGCTCGGATTGGCATTCCCGCAAAATTGGCTGTTGCTTCAAGATCAGTTTGCTATCGTTAAAAATGTTTAATAAACAAACAGTCAAAACATCCAGACGGAATAAAAGTCTGGGTGTTTTTATGTTTACCGATCAAGATTTTCTCAGTCAGGTTCGATTTTCGCTTTCCTAACCTTTGTTTCTGCCAATTCATACGCTTGTTTCAATCCGTGTTGGTCAATCTCAGCTTTTGAGATTTTCTTATAAGGAATTTCTAATGAAAATGTTTCTGCAAATGGTCCGCTTTTCAATAAAATGAAGTCGGGTTGCTCCCAATATGCCACCATTTTTTCCTTTATACCTTCGAATTGTTGACGAAAACCACGTTTAAACATTTCCGTCTCATTCTCTTTGTCGATTCCTGGTTCATTCAGGCAGAAGTATAACGATAAATCGTCACAAAACTGCAATAAACGAAAGTGAAAATCAAATGCTTGCTCATTAAATTGTTCACCAAGTTCCTCTTTAATTCGTTCATTTTTCTTTATTTCCTGGGAAATATAGCGCTGGATGGTTGGGTCATTTGATGAATGATCAAAAAACGATAAGTAATGATGACTGCAAAGTAAGCCAGCATATTTCGACTCGTTTCGTACTTCTTCCACACCCTTTTGGTAATGCTCAACTTTCACTTCTTTTGGGTAATTCATAAAGGAATGTGGTTCTTGTTTATCTTTGTTCCATGTCGGCTGATCATCCAAAGGAATCCAAGCCCGGTCATGTTGTTCAATGGCAAATTCTACTTCTTCTCGTAAATGTTCCGATAAAAATAATTCACTCGGCCAATGTTTTGCAATTTCTCCACTTGCCTTTGCATGGTCATGCTGTGTAAACAACCGAAAAAACTGGTCTGTTTTCGTTACAATCACTCAATTCACCCCATTATTTAAAAGAGTATGTATAAATAAAGATGCCCCACGTATGGGACACCTCTACTTAAGATACTCATGATTAGCCATTTAATACCTTCAACGATTCACGGTTGAATGCCGGAATATCGTTTGGATTACGGCTTGTAACAAGATCGTTATGACAAACGACGACTTCTTCATCTTTGAAATTAGCACCAGCATAAATCATATCTTGTGCGATGGATTTATACCCTGTTGCCATACGACCTTCTAACGTCTTCGCTGTGATTAATAATTGTGGTCCGTGGCAAATAGCTAAAACTGGTTTATCTTTATCCGCCATAAATGGTTTGACGAATTCAACAAATCGATCATCTGCACGTAATTGGTCAGGTGAAAATCCACCTGGAATAAACAATGCATCAAAGTCTTCCGGTTTCACATCATCAATGGAAGCATCGATTTCTACTTCAGCTTCACCTTGTTTTCCTTGTACGACTTTCCCTTTTTCTTTTTCAATCGTTACCACTTCATGGCCTGCGTCCTTAAATGCATTTACAGGCTCTGTATATTCAATGTCCTCGAATAAATCAGTGATTACACATGCGATTTTTTTACTCATTTAAAACATCCTCCTCTGAAATATAGGATTATGCCTACAATAACAAGTTTCCCACATGAGCATCTACTCAAACATCACGGATGATTATGCTTCGTTAATTTCGGCTGGCTGTTCAGGTCTTTTCCAAATTAACTCTAAAATAACAGCGATAGCAGTTCCGACTAATAACCCGTTGCTGACGACTTGTCGCACCATATCAGACAATCCTGAAAAACTATCCGCTGGGAAGAACATTAATCCTGAGCCGATTAATAAGGAAACCGTAATAATTGTCGTATTTCGGTCATCCAATCGATTTGAAAATAAGTTTTTAATTCCTAAGCCCATCAACTCAACAAAAGTAGCTAGTAAGGCCGCATTCGCAATTGGAGCTGGAATTTGTGCTAGGTAATAAATCATGCTCGGAAAAAAGGAAGCTAATATTAGTACAGCCGAAGCAATCAAGAATGGTCGAATTCTTTTTTCACCGGTTAATTTTAAAAACCCTGCTGAAGAGGCCAAAGTAATGACGGCAATACCTGAGAAAATTCCTGATATCCCATGGTTTACTCCTAATGTAAAGCTAGACCGGTTCATATCCCCATAAGAAACTCTCGCTTTTTCTTCTCTTACATCTGTAACGGCAGAAAGAGCTGCAACAATATTTGAAAGTAAAATGACAGCCGTCAAGAGCGCGATTGGTATGAGACTCCAATCCCAAATCGGTGTTCCCCAAGCAAACCATTCAGGTGCCGAGATCGTCTGCAGACCATTCGGCCGTTCGGAGCTTGTCCCAATAAAAAGTTCATATACGACCCATCCAACTACAATTCCGATCAAAACAGCATAACTCTTCTTCCACCCGTGTGAAAACAACGACAATACCAACACTAGAATAAATGTGATAAAGCTAACAATTGTTGCATCAATTTGAATAACAGCATATTCAGCAACACCCGTCATTCCTTGCAGAAACGTGCCACCCAGTTGAACAGTCAATAAAGTTAAAAAGACACCTGTCACAAGAGGGGTGAAAATGGAGATAATTTTTCCGGAAATCTTGAACAGACCAAATAGCATTAAAAAAATGCCCGTTAAAATCATGGCCATTTCGAGTAATCGTAATGAATTTTCAGCCGAGCCAGTTGCAGTTGAAATCGTCCCTGCAAAAACTGCAAATGTACTGACCCAAATACCTGCAGGACCATCAACGATCGGCATTTTATGACCAATCCATCCTTGCAGAAAACAAGCAACACCCATGATGAAGAATGTCCGTTGCATTAATTGCATGACTTCTATTGAACTCATATCGAATAAAGGACCAATCACGATAGGAATCGCAACGGCATTCGCTAATAAAAACACAAACCATTGAATAATCGAAAACAAAACAACTTCCTCCTGACTGCATACTTCGTTTGTTTCTATTCATTAGCATACTCCTTTTATTCGACAGAATCCAACGGTTTTTCGTGTAAAAATTGGTTTTTTTATGCCGGACAGGAGTAGATAATGATTGGGTTTCCTTTTAAAAAATAAGATCTGTTAAATCTTGCTGTTAATAATTGCTTCAATTAAACAATAAGGAGTTAATATTCTTTCTTAAAATTCAATTAATTATGTTACTCTAAAGTTAATTGAACTTGAACATTGTTGAGTTCATTTATCTTCAGCAAACGGGTCCGCTTGTTGAGTTTAGGGGGGATAATTTGAAAGACTTTATTGGTACATTCGGTTCTTGCCTTATTATTAGTTGGATTCTCTTATTTTTTCTTGGTTTTTTCTTGGAACATATATACATTACAGCAACTATATTTGCCTTCTTTCTGGCCATAATTATAACTATTTTTATAGAACGAGAATCGAGAATTGAAGAATTAGAAAAGAACGTGGAAAGGCTCCTAAATAACCAACAGGGGTCCGAGGAATGAACACTCTCTATAAACCGAGCGCAGTTGTTTGGACTAGATGGTTCGTTCAAATGATTGAAAGGGAGATTGAATTTACTTGAAAAAGATCACTGTATTGATTGTTTTGTTACTTGTGTTGGTGGGATGTAATCAGCGTAATGCCGATTTGGAGGATACCATTAACTCGATTGTGAAAGATGAGAGTAAAAGTGAGATCAAGATTCAATCACTTACTAACGTAGACTGGGATAAAGCATTTCTTTTTACGCCATATAGTACAGAGAAGAGCATTGAAGAACAGCTGGGAACAGGATTTAATGATAAGAGTAATATTGATTTTCGAGATGATATATATTTATCGATTTAGGCGAGAAGACTCCATCCTCAGGCGAAGCCAGGGTGGAGATGAATCGCCTTCGGACAAAAGATGACAATAGTCATCTTCCTTGTCCGAAAATGAGGTTATTACTTCCCAAAACACAAGCTGGTGGTGTATAATTAGAACATACGTTTCCTTGTTAGGAGTGAAGTAATCTTGCTGGTAAACAAAGCCTATCGATTTCGAATCTATCCCAATAAACAACAAGAAATCCTCATTGCAAAAACGCTTGGATGTAGCCGTTTTGTCTTTAATCACTTTCTAAGTGAGTGGGAAAAATCTTACCAAAATACAGGTAAAAGATTGACATACAATAGCTGTTCCAAGCAATTAACACAACTAAAAAAGGAATTGGTTTGGTTAAAAGAAGTCGATAGTATAGCCATGCAATCTTCTCTGAAACATCTCGCCGACTCCTACACGCGATTCTTCAAGAAACAGAATCAGGCCCCACGTTATAAATCGAAAAAGAACAAGATCCAATCCTATACAACAAAATATACAAACGGAAATATCGCCATTTTGGATAACAAAATCAAATTACCGAAGCTAGGCCTCGTTACGTTTGCGAAAAGCCGTGAGGTTGAAGGACGGATTCTGAATGTGACGATCAGACGCAATGCTTCCGGCAAATATTTTGTTTCGATTGGGGTTGAAACAACCGTAAAAAATTACAAAAAACCAAGTCATCCATTGGCGTTGATATCGGAATCAAAGATTTTGCCGTCCTTTCTGATGGTACGATATACAAAAACCACAAGTATTTTAGAACTCTAGAAAAGAAATTAGCCAAAGAACAACGAATTCTATCCAGACGTCAAAAAGGAAGTTCGAATTGGCATAAGCAACGGATAAAAGTTGCACGTGTCCATGAGAAAATCCAAAACGCCAA
>NZ_VMHF01000013.1:0-59717 GCF_007559355.1 Allobacillus sp. SKP2-8
TAAAGCTGTCTCTCCTGTGAGATCAGGATTTGAAAACGCCAGGCCATACCACCGGGTATCTCTGGTTAAATCATCTAGGTCAAATTTCAATTTAGCATAGTCCGTTAACTCTTTATAATGTATTTCGATCTCATGATACCCAGCAGATTTGACAAAAAAAGGCTTTGCATAAAAGTTAAAACTTTTATTATTCCATCCATCTATATACAATTCACCATCTACAAACACCCTTACTCCATCGTTAATCCATGTACGTAAATTATATACTCCTTCATTAAGATAGAATCTTTTTGATAGTTTAATAGAAAAGTAATCTGGGCTTATATTTGAATGAGGACTTTTATAACCCCAATCAAAGTTTACTTCCGAAGCTTGGAAATCTTCAAAATCCCCCTTTAAACCTACATTGTCGTAGATCTTACCTTCCCACTCTTCTTTCGCGGCACCTTCTGAGGTTAATGGTTCACTGAATAAAACAAAAAAAGCAACAATTACCATTATTCGAAAAAATAAATTATGTATTTTTAGTACTCCTCTCTTGTGTCTTTACATTATTATGTTGTTGTTATAAAATAATTCGAGTAACATAGAGCCTAAAATTTTCTTTATGATAAAGTATAGCAAAATTCACCAAAATTTTAAATATTTTTTGTAATTTTATTTTATTTTCTTTAATTACAATTAGAAAAGTGGAGGACAATGTTTATGGATATTTCAGTTATTATCCCTGTACACAACGCACCTATATACATTGAAGAGGCTATAAATTCTGTGAATAAACAGAACTTTTTTGGTGACGTGGAAATTATTGTGATAGACGATTGTTCAACTGACAATACTGTGAGTTCTATTAAAAGAATAATGAAAAGTTCTAGATTCCCAATTAAATTAATTGAATTAGAACAAAATATGAAGCAGGGTGCAGCAAGAAATAAAGGCTTATCAATTGCGAAAGGCAAATATGTTTTCTTTTTGGATTCAGATGACTTTATACATGAAGATTGTCTCAATGATTTATTTGAAGAAGGAGAATTATTTGATCATGATTTCGTGATGTGTGATTGGGCGTATAGCTATGAGGATAGAGGTATAGTGTATGCAAACTTCGACTCTTTTTTAAGAGAAAAAAGATTGTATGAAAAAGATTGCGAAAGGCTGTTAGAGGCTATTACCTTTTTTACTGTAAACAAGCTTTATAACAAAGATTTTTTACAAAAAAATCATATTTCATATGGCGAAGGATATATCTACGAAGATTATGAATTTTACGTCAACACTACAATTAATGCAAGAAGTATTGGTGTGATTTCTAATCCTTATTATTTCGTGAGATTTCACGATAATTCAACTACAAAAATTTCTAGAAAGACAACAATACATATAGACTCTTTTGTTAGAGCAGTGGAAGCGACTTTATTGGATTTTGAACCTAGAAAAGAAATATCTTATTATCATTTATATAAACATTTGTTGAGAAAAGCCCTTAACTATTCAAACAACAGAGCACCATTCGGCAAAAAAATACCAACTATTAAAAAGGTAATTAAATTGCTGAACAACAAAAAAGTTGATTATATAGTACCTAAAAACATAGTTTTGCACAATCATTTATATTTTAGAAGAGCCTATGTTCAAAGAGGGCAAATTTTAAAAATATTGATTGTGGATTGGTTACATCGAAAGAAAAAACTAAACAAAGTTTTTTATAAGTACAAAGCATTTCGGGATAGGGTTAAAGCTAAAAATAAAAGAGAAGCTAAAGCTAATGTTATTAAAGAGAGTTTAAATAATCCAGTTAAAAAGGGTAGGATATTATTTTTAGGATTCGACTTTAAATATAAAGGTAATTCAAAATATCTTTTTGATTATCTAACTAAGCAAGCACATCCTTATCAAATATTTATTGCCACGAAGAATAAGTCAGTTCCAGGTTACTTAAGAGTAAAACCAAGAAGTTTGAAGTTTTATGAGTATTTATATAGTTCAGAAATAGTAATAGCAGAAAGTTGGATCCCATTAGACTTTAGAAAAAGAGAAGATTCAAAATGGATACAACTATGGCATGGGACTCCTTTTAAGAAGTTATTATTCGATAGTAACGAAAAAAATATATTAACGAAAAATAAACTTCATAAAAGAAACAAACAAAGAGATATCCGTCGTTGGGATTATTTAATCGCTGACTCGGAATTTGCCAAGCAAAAATTAAGTAAATCATTTCTGTTTAATCCTGAAAATATTATGACTACAGGGTATCCACGTGTTCAGTGGCTAAAGGATAACATAGTTAACACTAATTTAATTGAAGAGTTAAAAGCTGAATTGAATATACCAATAAACAAGAAAGTTATATTGTATACTCCAACTTGGCGCGATTATAATCATAAAACAAAGTTAACTGACTTTAACTTCAAACTGGACTTAGGTGAACTAGCTAATAAGTTAAGTGATGAGTATGTAATCATAGATAAGTCACATGATTTTGAGAAAAATTGGGAGAATGTTTACAATGAAGTCATACAGCCTAATAATACTTTTGAAACTCAGGAACTAATCCTTATTTCTGATATTATAATAAGCGATTATTCTTCGATAATTTTTGATGCTATGCATATAAATAAGCCTTTTTATTTATATATAAATGACCTATATAAATATCAAGACTCAAGAGGTGTATATCAGGAAATCTTAGACCATTTACAGCCTTTAATTACAGCTGATAAAAACAAGTTAATGTACATGATAGAGAACAATATATACGGAAATTTAAATTTAGATCTCTCTAAATTTATAGACAACAATTATCAGAATAGCAACGAAGTTCTTAAGGAACAAATCGAATCGTTAATTTCTCGGTAGAAGTCATTTAGATACTTTTAGAAGGTGAAAAAATGAATATCTTAGAAAAAATAAGGAACCATAAAAAATATCAAAAGTTTTACAGAAAACTCTTTAATAAAATCGAAAAAAAAGTACCGAAAAAATCAAAAACAATTGTTTTTGAAAGTTTTTCAGGTAAGCAATATAGTGATAACCCACGAGCTATATTTGAATATATGAATCAATACTATCCGAACTATAATTTAATTTGGAGTATCAACCCATCCTGCACCAGATTATTTAAGAAGGAAGGCATAAACTTTATAAAAAGAGGGACTTTAAAGTGGCTTTGGGTAATGGCAAGAGCTTCTTTTTGGGTTGTTAATACTAGGTTGCCCGGATGGATATATAAAAGTAAGAGAACTAATTATATTCAAACATGGCATGGTACCCCTTTAAAGAAATTAGCAATGGATATGGATAATGTAACAATCCCAGGTATCACAACTGAACAATATAAACGCAGTTTTAAAAAGGAAACTTCAGAATGGAATGCTTTAGTTGCACCTAATGAGTATTCTAGTAAAATTTTCAGAAAGGCTTTTAATTTTAATGGTGACATGATCCATTCTGGTTACCCAAGAAATGACTTTTTAAAAAATCATGACAGTGAAGATATAGAGAAGATAAAAGAATCGATGAAAATTCCTAAAGATAAGAAGGTAATTCTTTATGCTCCTACTTGGAGAGATAATACATCTAAAGTAGAAGGGAAACATCAGTTTGTTTCAGACTTGAATTTCGACTTACTGAATACAGAATTAGGTAATGAGTATATAGTTTTAGTTAGGATGCATTATTTAGCGGCCGCTAACATTGATTTCAATAAGTATAAAAGCTTCTTGGTTGATGTTACCGATTATAACGATATAAGAGATTTATACATCATTTCAGACATTTTAATTACGGATTATTCATCAGTGTTTTTTGATTTCAGTATTATGAACAAACCAATTATTTTCTATGTTCATGATTTAGAAGAGTACCAAAATGAGATTCGCGGCTTTTATTTTGATTTTATCAACGATGCACCTGGTCCATTGGTGAAAACCACAGAACAAACAATAGCTACAATTAAAAATATCGATGATATACAAAGAGAATATAATCAAAAATATAATGAATTTAATTCGAAATTTAATCACTGGGAGGACGGTAAAGCCTCTGAGCGTGTGGTTGATTATATTTTAAATTATTAAATCTGCCCCATTAAGTTAATTTTTATGAAGACAATTGACCAATCAATGTTCAATCTTTTAAATATAATCCTTAGGAGGATAGAACTAAATGAAAAAAGTACTTACCTATGGTACATTTGATTTATTACATGTCGGACATATAAACTTATTAAGAAGAGCCAAAGAACTTGGTGATTACTTAGTAGTAGCAATTTCAACAGATGAATTTAATGCAATTAAAGGCAAAAAAGCATATTACAGCTATGAAGATCGCAAATTAATTTTAGAAGCCGTTAAATATGTTGATGAAGTAATTCCAGAAAATAATTGGGAACAAAAGATTGATGATGTTAAAAACAATAATATTGATGTATTTGTTATGGGTCATGACTGGGAAGGTGAATTTGACTTCTTAAAAGATTATTGTGAAGTGGTATATTTACCAAGAACAGAAGGCATTTCAACAACTAAAATTAAGTCTGATTTAAACGGCAAATTATAATAAAAAATTCGACCGAAGATAATCTATACTTCGGTCGTTCTTTCAGAAATTAAATCATATTCTGGTTGACTTTTTAAAATCTCATTAATTACCCTTTCAGCTGCTCTCCCATCATCCAAGGAATTAAACTTTTTATAAAAGTTATCATACTGCTCTCGGTATTTGATTTGGATTGACTCGATATTTTGAATAGTTGAAATAACTTCGTCTGTACTTCTTAACAGTGGTCCAGGTACAACTTTTTCAAAGTCAAAATACAGGCCTCTTACAGAATCTCTATAATCCTCTAAATCATAAGTATAAAACAACATTGGTTTTTTCAAATTAGCATAATCAAAAAATACGGATGAATAATCTGTGATTAATAAGTCTGAAATTAAATAAAGATCGTTTATATCACCATAAGTTGATAAATCGTATACAAAGCCTTTATGTTGACTAAGGTCTAGTTGTTCAGCGATAACATAGTGTAATCTTAGGATGATAATATAGTCATTTCCTAACTTACTTTTCATTTTTTCTAAATCTAAAGCTAATTTAAATTTGTATTTCCCTTTCTCAAAATAGTGATTATCTCTCCATGTTGGGGCATAAAGAATAACTTTTTTATCATTTGGTAAGCCTATTTTTTCTTTTAATGAGTTAACTTCATTGCCACTTTGTTGCACTAAAATATCATTTCTTGGATATCCATATTCAAGTATTTTACCGTTAAACATAAACGCCCTCTTGAAAATTTCGGATGAATATTTATTTTGCGCAATTAAGTAATCCCAACGTGCAGCTTCTTCAGTGAAGTTTTTTTTATATCTCCCTGTGTCAGTACCAGGCATTTGTACATTTGAAATATCCATACCTAGATGTTTTAATGGTGTACCATGCCAAGTCTGTAGATACAATTGATCTGTTCTTTTTTCTATGTGTTTAGGGAGACGTGTATTAACTATCCAGTACTTTGCTGTAGCCATAGCTTTATAATAAGCTAAAGAAAACCGTTTTACTTGTTTATCATCTGCAGAAATAGGCAACGGGTTTTCTTTATATACCCAGATATAACTATACTCTTTATCTTTAAATTCTTTTTTCATCGATTCGTAGATAGCTTTAGGATTACCGGAATAATTTTTGCCCATAAAACTCTCAAATACAACCTTATGTGAATCGATTGGTTGTTTTAAAAATCGCTTTTTATATATCCACTTATAAAGGTTCTTTTTACTACCTATAATCTTCTTAAAATCACGCAATTCGTGATGAATCCTTAAATATTTTAGAAATTTCTTTGTTTCATAATATTTCAATGCTTTAATTTCTCTCTTTATTAACGGGTTAAGATTTTTATAAGATTCGTTTATTAGGTATCTAGCTGAATTGTGTAATCTTGGAAATACCTCTTTGAATTCTTCTTCAGTTGAGGCTTTCATAAACATGACAACTACTTTTCGATAAAAGTTTAGAAAATCTCTATCAATCAATTGCTTCATAAATGTATCACTGTGGTATTTCGGTGCTATACTGGTGTAAATCCTAGTAAAATCAATTATTTTATCATATCGTGATAATTCTTTTAAGCTTGGATTTGTTACACGATCATGCCTTCTACGTCTGAAATAACGACTATTTCGGACATATTTGATTTCTTTTGAATGTTTAATAACTTCATATGTAAATGGATGGTCAGCGTATATATTGACATCCTCACTAAACTTAATATTTAAGTTTTTAATAAAGTTACTTCTGTATAATGCTTTTAAGGCAGATCGTCCTTTGAAATTTTTAGAGGATAACTTGTAACTTACGGGTAATTCCGTTACTCTTTCCGTAAACTTGTCAATTTCATTTAAGTTAGTTATTGTTGATATACTGCCACTGATTACATTATCTTTTTCTTCAACAACATCAACAAGCCGCTTAATCGCATTATGATGAATATAATCATCACTATCTACAAAATAAATAAAGTCTCCATTAGCTTTCTTTATACCTATATTCCTGGACTTTCCGACACCTGACCTAATTTGATTATATGTAATTTTAATTCTACTATCTATCTTTCTGAAATCTTCTGCTATTTTTTTACTATTATCTGTAGAACAATCATCTACTAATATAATCTCTAAATTTGGATATGTTTGATATGTAATTGATTTAATACACTCATTTAAATATTCCTCTGTGTTATAAAAAGGAACAATAATTGATACTTTAATCATAAATTTTCCCCGCTTATCATGCTATAATAAATATTTGTAGTTTTAAACAATCTTTAAAACGAACAATAATACTTTAAACAAAAATTTGCTTATATTATTAATTCTAGATGAGATCATTATAAATTTCAATAAACCCCTTTAGTAGGCCTAATTTACAAAAATACAAATATATTCATCTGAACTTGAAATAGATTTCTTACCTTCTCTATTCACTTCTATATCTGTTAAAATAAAACAAAGCAATAAAACCGAGGTGCAAAATGGCTAGAGAAATAGCAATCTTTCTTTATCTATTCTATATACGTGCATTATTTTTTCTTTTTAAGATCTTTCCATTAAAAAAGAAAACGGTCTTCATCAGTTCGTTTGGCGATAATACTTACTACGTTTCACAAGAGGTTTTAGAGAAAACGGACCATGATATTGTCATTCTAAAGCTTCCTGGTACACAAGGTGATTTTAAAAGAAACAACCGTACAAACATTATTCCACTCAGTTTATCCCCTCTTTCATTTTCATTTATTAAGGGGCTTTATCACCTAGCAACGAGTCGTGTAGTTTTCGTTGATAACTACTTTGGTATTCTCTCTGCGACTCATTTCAAGAAGAATGTCCTGTGCATTCAATTGTGGCATGCAAATGGAGCTGTGAAGCAGTTTGGGTTAAAGGACCCTTCCATTCACTTCAGAAGCCATCGTGCTTATAAACGTTTTAAGAGTGTGTATGAGCGTTTCGATCACATTGTTGTCGGTTCAGAAAAGATGAGTGCAATCTTTCAGGATGCTTTTGGACTATCGTCTGAAAGAATGTTAAAGACAGGAATTCCTCGAACAGATTTATTTTTTTATGATGCCAAACAAGAAGAGATTAGAGAATTAATCTCTCAACAATATCCACAAATCAAAGATAAGAAAGTTATTTTATATGCGCCAACGTACAGAGAACATCAGTTAAAGAAGCATTCAATCAAACTGAATATCAATAAGCTATATGAAAAATTAAGCGATGATTACGTATTCTTGCTTCGATTGCATCCTGCAATCGAAAACAAATATAGCGATCATTATAAAGGGTTCATTATCAACGTGTCTGACTATCCGTATTTGAATCATTTGCTCTTAGTGACTGATTATTTAATCACCGACTACTCATCTATTCCTTTTGAGTTCTCCCTAATGGAAAAGCCGATGGTCTTTTATCCTTATGATATTGAGGAGTATGTAACAGAACGTGGTTTTTGGGAGGATTATGACGAACTTGTTCCAGGGCCGATTGCCGAAAGCACAGATGATATTATTGAACTCGTACGACAAAAAGAATTTGGCAAAGGAAAGATTCAAATATTTGCTAATGAATGGAACGAATATAATGATGGACATGCGACGGAAAAACTTATTGAGTACGTTTATCAAACAGAAAAAGACTGACTCCCATCGAAAGGAATCAGTCTTTTCCTTATTCTAGAATAGTGAATTTTTGTTTCCATTCATCGTCGTACAACGGGTAACGTTGACTTCGATAAATCCATGCTCCAGATGGAAAGTCACTGATGACTGCTTCAAATACAACTTCTGCATCTCGATCATTTGTTACTTCAATGATATGGCTCCGGTTTCCATCATCGACGTGACCGAAATCAATCAATCGGTTTCCGCTATCTTCTAAATATTTTGCACTACCGATAATATTCGTAAATAGTTCTTCTCCTCGTTCTTTTCCATAGCTCCAGATGATTTCCGCCTCTTTTGTTTTTTCGTTTATTCGATACTGTGTTCCGGCACTATAGGTTCGCGATAATTCTTTGTCTCCACGGGCAACTGCGACATTATTATCGTAAATTAGTAAATCGATTGTATCATCGTTATTGTCAAAGTCAGGCATGATTGTTGCATCGTGCTGAGCTCCAGGATATTTAAAATCTTCTCCCTGTCCTTCAACGACGTAATTGTTTAGAAAATCATCATTAAAGCCGTCTGGGTGGGCCAGAATCCATATAATCTCATCTGTTAAATAATCAATTTTCATTACGGTATCTTGATTTCGTCCCGAAATGATTATACTGTTATCACTTTCATCATAAACAACTGAATTTTGGTGAAACCAATCAAGTTTTCCGTCTTTAGGATCCCTTGCTGTATATTCTTCATAAGTTTCAGTGGGATAAAGATCTTTTAAATCGATAAGCTTTACTACTTCTCCATTGGTTGGATTAACTTCGATCATCTGTAACCGTCAAGTAGAAATGAACAATTTCTGCTCATTAATTTTGAACACTTTTTTCTTGGAACAGAGACTGCCTATATTTAATTCGATGACTGGATCCATTTAAATGAACAACCTCTGAGCGATGGAGGAGGCGATCTAGGATCGCCGTTGTTATTCCTTGGTCACCAAGCAGCTCTCCCCATTCTTCAGGTCCTTTATTGGACGTTAATATAATCGAACTCCGTTCGTATAGGTGATTGATTAAATGAAAGAATAAGTTTGCCTCGTTCTGATCCATTGCCATATACATCAGGTCATCGATAATAATCAAATCGGCTTCTCGAATACGTTTCAATTTGAGTTGTGATTTCCGTAGGTAATCTTCCGATTTCAAAACGGAAATCAAATCACCCATTGTAATGAATGAAACACGTTGTCCCTTATGAATAGCTTCTAAACCTAATCCAATTGCTAAATGTGTCTTACCAACTCCAGGCGGCCCCAAGAATATTAGATTAAAAGCCTCATCTAGCCAGTTTAATTCCTTCAGTTGCTTGAGTTGCCTTTCACTTAGGGATGGCAGTTCTTTAATGTCAAATTCATTAATGTTTTTTTGAAACGGGAATGCTGCCCACTTTAAATGCTTCTCAATCATTTTCTCCTCTCGACGGTTTTCTTCGAATGTAAGCATTTCCCTTAAGAATTCCTGATAGGTCCAAGAATGTAATTCTGCTTTTCTTAGTAAAGATGGTAATTCTTTTGATGTCTCAACTATTCTTAAGTTTTTGAGTTGTTGTTGTAACCCTTCCACTGAGTTCCCCATCTCAGACACCTCCTAATATCTCAAGGTAGCCATTTAATTCTCTTTTTGCGGCTGTTGCCATTTTTTCAGGAGGAAGTCCTTTTACTGGTATGTCAATGGATGAGGATAAAGTCTTTTCTTCCTTTATATTTTTAAAATGCTTTGCTACATCCCGTAAATCATTTGCACTCCACAGTTTCTGCGCAACACATTTATTCAAGGCTTGCTCTATAAAAGGCTTATACTCCTTTGCTGCTTTTTGAATAAGTTGTAATTGATCTCTAATATACCTAGGGTATAGTAATTGAATTTGTTCAAGGAACACACTAATTTTTTCACTGTCTTCAAAAGTCTCTATTACAGTGTCCTTATATGCTTGTATTCCTTTTGTTTTATCTCTAGAATGGTCTTTGTTTTTTATTAGCTGACCCGTTCCAAGGGATAATGGATGAATCGCTAGTGGCTCACCTTCGGGTTCTTTAGTAATTATTAATTGATTCTTATCAATAGTTACATAGACTTTATTCACACCGTGTGGAGTATACGTTCCTAGTGGCAAAGAATAACGATTCGATTTGTATTTAATAATATTGTCCTTATGGACTGTTCTTGATATACTTGAGTTAGAATTTCTCTCGAAAGAGAGAATGGATGAGACTTTTCGTAAGTGTGGCTTTTCGACGGCGAACACTTCGACAGGTCTCTTTTTTATTGTGTTATGAACTTGGTGATTTCCTTTTCTTTCAAGCCAAGCTAAACACTGTTCATTCCACGTTTCTAATTGGTGAAAGATTCGATTTTTGGCAAAGTTTCTTTTGATGAATTTGACGACATTCTCAACTTTTCCTTTGGATTCAGGATCAGCTGCCCTGCATAAATAGACTGAAAAACCTCTCTCTTGCTTATAAGCTTGAAATTCCTCGGTATATATGATATCTCCTCCATTTTCACTGACGGTCATCAATTTATCTTGGTCATAAACAATTTCTTCTGTTAGACCTCCATAATATTCAAATGCATTTTCATGACACCGTATGACGTCTCGAGTAGTGAAGGGATGTTCCTGCCACTCTGAGTATTTATATCTTGAGTGAGACAAGACAAAGGCAATCGTGTATAGCTTTTTCCACCTTTTTTCTACCGTTTGTACTTTCATTTCGCCAAAATCAACTTGCATTTGTTTTCCTTTCGGCAATTCTTCTATTGCTTCATAACTCCGATAGGTCAATGTTTTAGGTATGTGATACTGTTCTCGCAGTTCGCGAACATAAGTGCGAACTGTGCTGTCACCTACCTCTTTAAAAGAACATCGTTCTTCTAACCAATCCTGGACTTGTGAAGCCGAAAGATCTGGATGCTCTTTCAACCAAGAAAGAATATGTTCACGATAGGGATCCAGCTTCCTTTTTCTTGTTTTCAATAGCTCTACCCACTCAAAAGCCTCATGTAAATCTTTTTCAAGATACTCATAGACAGTTGTTCTTGATAAACTACATTTTCTTGCGATCTCAGACACTTTGAAACCCTGCATCCTCAATTGATGTACCTTTAGAATCATTTCTAACTTCCACACCTTCTTATCCCCCAAACTAACTATTTATTCATGCCTTTTTAGTTTAGCTGAGTTTGGGTTTATTTGATAGAAAGTGTTCATTTTTATCAAGCAGAAACTGTTCAATTTAGTTTAGCAGTTACATCATCGTATCTTCCATATAATTTTCACTGCCATCATTCACTGTCATGAGCCAGTTTCCGTTCGGTAACTCGGCTATATCATGATGAATGAGCGTTTGTTCCAACCCTTCTGCTTCGCTGATCGCAGCATCATCAGAAATCTTAAATGCTTTATAAATTTTACCCATTAAATCAATTTCAAATAATCGATTGTATGCAGGTCCGCCATTATCATCTTTTCCTAAGTATACAAAGTTACCGTTCTGAATCTTTTTGAATACATGGCTGTTATATTGTGAAGTATACCACCGTACATCTCCGTTTGTATCAAATCCATAGACATACTTTGTACTTGGAATAGCAAAGTTCAAACCGTTAGCAGGCATATCAACCTGTTCTTTTTTTATCGTTTCAATTGAGATTGAACCAATATAATCAGGAAGTGGTTCCGTTTCAACTGAGATTAAATTTTCTTGTGTACTTCCATCCTCCATGATCGCCTCGATGGTAATCTCATTTGTATGATTCGGATATAAACCTAAAATCGGCAGTTCGTGTTTAGTAGTCAGCTGCGTCGTACTATTGGATATCTCAGGCCCTCCATCTTTTCCTTTTACCGTGTAAGTAATTGTGGCTGGTTTTTCAGTTTCAAAAACAACAAACGCAGTAAGTGGTGTTCTATTATAAGGGTCAAGCTTTATATAGGGATCTTCAAATGTGCTGCCTTCACTTTCTTCAATAATTGTCTGTTCAATTTCTTGTTGGCTTTCTATGACGTCATCCGTTGGTTCAGGGGCAAATGCGTAGTCTACTGGTTCTAAGTTTCTCGTGTTTAAAGCTTCTTTTGCTAGTTCACGATCAGATTTTTGTTCTTGTTCATCCTCATTAGACTCTTCCTGTTGATCTTTATTTCGATCTTCGTTTGTTTCATCTTCTGTGTCATTCATTAAAAAGAAAAATGTAATAACAGCAATTAAACCAATCGCAATCAATGTAACTGTCGATTTCTTCATTTTACGACCCTCCCATTGACATCGTTTCGTTATAATCATGCTATCATTATTTATAAAAATGAAAAAACCATATCACTTAGAAAGTAGTTCCTAAGTAATATGGTCTCATCATTACATTTTACTTTTGTTTTTCATATTCATCCACCAACTGTTGCAGTCTCGCCTTCTCTGCATCTGACACGACATAATACCAGATACCATTCATTCTCGAACCGCTTCCCTTTACATCTTCACGGATGGTCTCTGAACGTGTTCCTCGATAGTCCATGAACAATTTGCGCATTTCTTCCATCTGTAGATTGGTCTCTACATTTGATCCTAGCGCATCTAAAATGTTTTGTACTTTCGTAAATGAACCGAAACTCATCCCTTTATCGATCATCGCGTCGATAATTTGTTGTTGACGATCATTTCTACCTAGGTCACCTTTTGGGTCCTGTTTTCTCATACGAGAATAAGCTAATGCTTCAGTTCCGTTCAAGTGAAGTTCGCCAGTTTCAAATGTTTTACCGCTTTGTGTAAATTGACGATTGTTCTGAACAGTTACGCCACCAAGTGCATCTACGCCATCCTTCAGCCCTTCCATATTCACTTTGCCATAGAAGTGTATGGTCGTATCTAAAAAGTTCTCAACTGTTTGCACGGAAAGTTCTGAGTTACCGAACGCATAAGCGTGATTGATTTTATCCATACCTCTACCCGGAATGTTGACATACGTATCACGCGGGATACTGAGCATCAACATTTTATTCGTGTCGGGATTTAAGGATAGGAAAATCATTGTGTCTGATCGACCTTTATCTCCACTCCGTTCATCGACACCTAATAACAATGCGTTGATTGTATCTTTATCTTTGAAGCGTTGTTCAATTTCTTCTTTCTTCTCTTGGTCTGAATCGAGTGGTTGATACATTTCTGAGACGGCGTTGTCTACTTGTTTATATAAATAAGCAAAGTAGATGATGCCTGCTAACAGCAATATTCCCAGTACAATTAAAACAATTTTTAAGCCTTTTTTGTTTCCTTTTTTTTGGTTGCGTTTACCTTTTCTCGTTTCCATTTATTCGATCCTCTCTATTTGTTCTTAGTCTTTTAACAATCGGCTCCGTTAAAGTTTAGTAGTGACTTTTAAATGTTGAACACTGAGTTGTTGAATTGTGAGAAGCGAAGGTGGCGACTCCTGCGGGAATAGCACGAGTCTCGAGACCCCGCAGGAAGTGCCTTTCTTCCGAGGAGGCTCGAGCCGTGCCCGCGGAAAGCGCCCACCGGTAGCGGATCACAATATCAACGACGGACTTTAATAAAGCCTAAAAACTAAACAAGTCGCTCCAGTCAAAGTATTTTCTGAATAGGTCTGCGTCTGTTTGTGTGAAATATAGATAAGTAATTACGATTCCGAATACTATGTAAATCAAGCAGCCTAGTTGCAATTTCTTTTTACTGTCCATCACTTCACTTCCTTGCTTCCCTTTATTTTACCTGGATTAGTGATTTTTGTCACCAGTTTGGTTATTTTGTTGCATTGTGATTTTGTTTGTTTCTTGGTTCAATGATTGAGGGAATTCGTTTGGAGGCAAGGAAACATCATGAAAAAAATCACTCTATTATTATTGACGTTTATGATTCTAGTAAGTTGCAGTGAAATGGATGCTAATGAAAAAAATGTCGAAGAAGGACCTAATGAAACGCTTGAAATTGAGCAAACCGACGATGAGTTTGCTGAGGAAAATATTTCGTCAGGTGATCTAACCGTTCACTTCATCGATGTTGGCCAAGGAGATGCGACATTGCTTCGTGCGGTAGAAAGCGATGAAACTTATAATCTATTAATCGATGCCGGTGATTGGACAGGGGATGAGGTCGTCCCTTACTTGCATTCTCAGTCTGTTGAATCATTGGACGTTGCTATTGGTACACATATCCATGCCGATCATATCGGCCAATTGGATGAGGTGATTCAAGAATTTCCGGTTGAAGAAGTGTGGATGACGGGTAATGTACATACGACCGGTGCATTTGAAGATGTGTTGGCAGCCATCGAACAGTCTGATGCATCTTATGTTGAGCCGCGTTCTGGCGATGAGTTTGAAATCGGGCCGTTCTTGGTGGAAGTCTACCACCCGACTGAACTGTCTGGCGATTTTAATGATGACTCGATTTCAACGCGAGTGACTTATGGAGACGTGAGCTTTTTATTTACTGGCGATGCTGAAGCTAGTGCTGAAGAAGAAATGCTAGCGAGTGGATTGGACTTGAAAGCAGATATTTTCCAACTTGGTCATCATGGATCCAGTACTTCCAATACGCCAACGTTTGTGGAAGCAGTTAACCCGGAACTTGCCATCTATTCAGCTGGTCTAGACAATGATTACGGTCACCCGCATCATGAGACGGTTGAACTGATGCGGAAATTGGGAATTGACTTGTATGGAACCGATGCACACGGCACGATTGTCGTTGAGTCGGATGGTAAAGATTTTTCGGTTCAGACTGACAGAGAAGCCACTATTGAGAAAGAAAAGCCTGGTTTTCTGAAGGATGTAAAAGAGGAACCAGCTAGCCCGCAGGACTCGTGCATCGATATCAATTCAGCTATCTTGGAAGATTTGTATGAGATTGTTCATATCGATGAAGTGCGTGCACAGGAATTGATCGAGCTGCGACCACACCATTCATTAAATGGCTTGAAACGAATTTATGGAATTGGTGAGGGTCGGTTGGCTGATATTAAAGAAGAAGGAATAGCTTGTGTGAAAGAATAATCGTACAGCTAAGGAGGTCATCGAATGAGTAAATATGAAGGAGTACTCGACCGGATTGAAGATGGACAGGCAGTTATTTTAGTAGAAGATGATAAAAAGGATTTTCTTTTGCCTGCGAACCGTTTACCTGATTCGATTCATACGGGTGATCAGGTGGAAGTAACGATTGATAATGGTGAAGTCTCTGAAGTTCAATTGATTGATTCAAACAGCGAAAAGAAAACTTCTTTAGAAAATCGGTTAGAACAGTTAAAGAAGAACTCAAACAGTTCCTTCAAAAAAAAGTAAATGCTTTGCCATATAATCGTTTAGTAGCCACTTTTCATTTCGCTCTATTTTTGGTATACTCTTTTTAATATAGATCCTATTGTGTATGGGTCTTTTCCCCTTCACAATAGGCTATTTTTTTGTAGAATGACTGAAAGAATCTATTGATTTGAAACATAGATTGAAAAGAGGAATAACATGGATACTCAACAACGTTCAGAGCGACGAAAACATAGAAAAAAGTCACGTCGGCGTAAAATCATACTGATTCTATTAGCTGTTTTAATTTTGATTGCTGGCTATGTATTTTATGAATATTGGGATGGAAAAAGAGAAGCTGAAAAAGCTGGCACACAAGACACTGAGCTAAATCAAGAATATATGGAAAGTTTCGAAGGGGTCGAGGAAGCTGAAGGCGTAACGAACGTGTTATTACTTGGCGCGGATTCTGATGAATATGGAAATCCCCGTACGGACACGATTATGATGGCTCAATATGATGTCGATCGTGAAAAAGTAAAGCTGATCTCTTTTATGCGTGATTCCTATGTTGAAATTCCTGGGATGGGTTTCAATAAAATAAATGCTTCCTTTTCTCGAGGTGGACCAGAACTTGTACGGAAAACCATCTCTCATAATTTTGGGATGGATGCCCAGTATTATGCGATTGTCGATTTTGAAGGTTTCACGAGAATTGTCGATACGATCTCTCCTGATGGCGTAGAAATCGATGTCGAAAAACGAATGCAGTACACAGATAAAAAAGCCGGTTTGAATATCGATCTCCAACCCGGTCAGCAGAAGTTAAACGGTGAGCAACTTCTTCATTATGTTCGTTTCCGTAGCGATAATGAAAATGACTTCGGTCGAGTTCGACGTCAACAAAAAGTGTTGTCCACTTTAAAAGATGAAGCGATGTCATTCACAGGCATTATGAATTTACCTCGTGCTGTTGGAACTTTGGAACCTTTTGTGAATACAAATATGGAAACAAAGAAAATCTTGTCCTTAGGTTATGAGTTTATTACGAATAAACCAGGAGAAATTGAATCGTTTCGGATCCCAGCTGACGGCACGTATCGAAATGGTCGTTATAGTCATGCAGGTCTAGTATTGGAATTAGATTTTGAAGCGAACCGACAAGCATTGCAAGAGTTTTTGGCTGAATAATGATACAGAAAAAGCCTAAACCTTATGAATTAAGGTTTAGGCTTTTTACTATATCAGGACAATCACTTATAATTCCCGTTACTCCCATGTCCATAAATCGTTTCATTCTTTCAGGATCGTTCACTGTATATGGATAAATTTTCAACCCGAGCTCATTCGCCTCACGTAACAATTGCTTATCAACGTTAGATTGATTAATTCCAAGACCTTCCGCATACTTACTGATCTCAGCTAAGCTATATGGCATTTCTTCTTCGACCTTTTTTAAAATCAACTGATTGATTGGGATATTCGGATCCATCTCTCTTACTTTCAATAAGCAATCCTGATCAAACGATTGAATAACCACACGATGATTCGAGGTATCAATTTGGTACTTCTCAAATAAGTCAAAAATGAGTTGCTCGATTCCTTCAGTGGGATTTTTAATTTCCAAGAAGTAGTTAAATTGGTTTCCGTAAAGTCGAAGCACGGTTTCAAAGTGAAGCAATTTCGTTCCTCTGTACTCTTCACCGAACCATTTCCCTACATCCAAATTTTTAATTTCCTCGTACGTATAATCTTGAATGCTACCCTTGATGTCCGTTTTTTTCGAAAGGTCACTATCATGGTAAATAACTGGCACTTGATCCTTTGTTAGTTGAACGTCCAGTTCTATGTAGTCGATACCGATTTTCAAAGCGAGGTCGTATGCTTGAAGTGTATTTTCCGGTTTATATTTTGAAGCACCCCGATGGGCAATGACTAAGCAATTTTTTTGTGTCATATGTGTCTCCTTTTCAGATTAGATTATGGCTTTCTGTATGTCTGATTTATGTAATGCTCTGTTTTTATCTTACTGAATCGCACACGGAATGACAATAAAGATACTTGTTTGGTTATTAGTTATCTTCAAAAGCTAATTTGTAGATAAGCATATTTTTATTCAAAAGAGGCTCTCTATCATTCCCAATTCGACAAAAATAGTTATGGTAATATAGAACTAGACAACTATTTTTAACATAGATACATTTTCTATCTTATATAAGAAAGGGAGAGGAATTTCTTGAAAACATCGATTAAAAAATCACTTCTAATTACTTTAGTTACCTTGTCTGCCTTAGTAATACTTACTGTTTTGACAGTAACACAAGGAGCGAATTCGAAAAGCGAGGCGCAGGTCACGAAAGCCGATGAAATAGTTGGAATACATATGCATCCTGAGAATAAAAAGAGCATCATGGTTCAATCGGAAATGGAAGATCTAGTCGCCACGAAAGATGAAGAATCCGAAATTGAGACCATTCAGACCGTCGCTGAGACGACCAACGATGAATCGCCCAAAGAGGAAACAACTCAAAAAACGCCCTATAAAGAGTTTGCGAGTCCTGTGAAACGTTTTGTGACTGCGAATGCGTTGAATGTTCGTAGTGGTGCGGGGACAAATCACTCTGCCATTAATAACGTAAAAATCGGTCAAGAAGTTATGGTGCTTGGTGAGCAAGGTTCGTGGAGCAAAATCCAATTTGGTGAGCAGTCCGGGTGGGTTTCAAGTAATTATTTAGCTGAAACAAAGCCTAAAATGACTGCCGAAAAGCCAAAGAAAGAGAAAAAGCAATCATCTAAGAAAGAGAATAATGAAGAAAATCAAACAGATGAGAAAACTGAATCTAAACAAAAACCAACGAATAATACGTTGGCGGATCAGTTATCTACTATCGACAATAATGACCAATTAATTTTGGTTACTTCGAATGGCTATAGCACGAACCGGGCAACGATTGAAACGTTTGAGCGAGGTGGAGATGGGAATTGGAAGTCTTTGATGAAGGTCAATGGCTATATCGGCAAGAATGGTTTTGCGGGTAATAAAAAAGAAGGTGACGGAAAAACACCGACAGGGAAGTATAGTTTAGGAACGGCCTTTGGACAGAAGGGTAATCCAGGAACAAAGCTTCCGTATAAAGCAATTACAAGCGATGATGTATGGGTGGATGATCCGGAGTCTCCGCTGTATAATACATGGCAATCGAAAAGTGCGACGCAGGATCAGTGGACTAGCGCTGAAAATATGAATCACCGATTGTATACGAATGGCTTTGTCATTAATTACAACACGAATCAAGTTCCTTACGAAGGTAGTGCGATATTTTTCCACGTTGGAAATAGCTATACGTTAGGCTGTATTGCGACATCGGAAAGTCATGTCGTTTCGATGATGCAGTGGATTGATCCAGCTAAAAATCCGATCATCGTTCAGACGCCAATGCAAGATCTAAGTAGATATTAAATAGAAGCACAGGTACCCAATTGGGCCTGTACTTCTCTATTGGTTACACCTTAAACCGCTGCACCTGCTCCGTCAGTTCTTCACTGAGTTTCGCTAGTTCTTCAGATGCTCGTGAAATTTCTTCCATTGAGCTTGAAGACTGCTGGGCTGAAGCTGCTGTTTGTTCAATGCCTGCTGCGGATTCCTCGGAGACAGCGGCTATTTCTTGAATGGATGCATTCATGTCGTCGGTGTTCGAGTTCATCGTTCTAATGTTATCGGACACGTTTTGAATGCGTCTGGTCATTTCTTGGATCGATGTTTCGATTTGTTCAAACGTTTCGCCAGTTTGCTCGATTTGTTTGCGGCCTTTTTCGACTTCTGTATAGCCGCGTCTAAGTGATTCGGCGACGTTTGTTGATTCCTTTTGAACGTTGTTGACGATACCTGTGATGCTTGTAACGGATGAGCCGACTTGTTCAGCAAGTTTACGGACTTCATCTGCAACAACGGCAAAGCCTTTTCCGTGTTCACCAGCTCGTGCCGCTTCAATCGCTGCGTTCAATGCCAATAGGTTGGTTTGATCCGCAATATCTTGAATGACAGCGACGAGTTCAGAGATTTGCTCGGTTTGGTCGTTTAGTCCGCCCATTTTTTCAACTGCTGTTTGAACGACTTTGTCGATGTTTTCCATTTGGGTGACGGATTGTTTCATCAAGTCTGCGCCATTGGTTGTCATTTCCAATACGTGCTCGGATGATTCATATGCCTCTTTACTGTTTTCGTTGGCATCACGCATGCGTTCCGTAAATGATTCCATCGATGTCGAGAGGTTCCCGGCACTGCTCGCTTGTGTTTCGCCACCTGATGCGAGTTCTTCCATGGTTGCTGCGATTTGCTCGGAGCCTTCTTTTACTTCTCCAGCGGACTGGGTCATTTCTTCACTTTGTCCAGTTAAATTTTCGGAGGCGTGTTGGACTTGGCCGATCAGTGTTTTCAAGTTTTGTTGCATGTCTTTGACGCCGGTTGAGAGCTGCCCAATTTCATCATTGGATTGGGCTTCTACATCAACGGTTAAGTCACCTTGACTCATTGAATGAACATTTCCAGTCAAATTTTTCAGTGGCACGGTCATTTGTCTCGTGACAAACAAGATAACGGCGATACTAATGGCAATTGCAATGCCCATAACAACAAGGGTTGTTTTCCAAATACCGCTTGCCGCTTCATCATATTCCGATGTATACATCGTGCCGACAATTTTCCATCCCGTTTTTTCACTCGTAGCAAACATCATTTCTTTTGAATCGCCATCATGCATATAACTTTCGTGGCCGTTCTCTGTAGATGCAATTGTGTCTTTCCATGGTTCTGTGATTGGTGTACCCGTTTCTTCTGTTGGGTGAGATAAATAGCGGTTATTTTGATCGATTAAAATGACATAACCTTCTTCTCCGATTTCCATCGTACTTGCTAAAGTTTCGAGCTCTTCTAATTCCACATCGATGCCGACAACGCCGGATTGGTCATTCGTCGACTGAGCGACCGTCACGACCATTTCCTCCGTATCAGCATCTTGGTAAGGTGCTGTGACGATGACTTCTCCAGCTGACTCCATCGCTTTTTTGTACCAGTTGCGTTCAGTTGGGTCGTAGCTCGAATCGTTCATCGTTGGCTGGGAATACATCTCCCCTGCATCCGTTCCGACATAAACGGATGCTGTATCGCTATTCGTCAAAAAATATTGTGATAACATATCATCCATCTGATCTGGTTTGTTATAAGTGAACCGGTTAATGACTGTCGCTAAATAGTTGAGTGTTTCAGCTTTCTGGTTAATTAATTGGTTGATTTCATCGTCAATCACTTGAATGTTTGTCGATGCAGCATTCATCACTTGGTCGGAAATTTCTTCTTTAGCGGCATCGTAGGAAACAATTCCAATCAATAATGAAGGAACAATCAAGATAATTAAAAAGGTAGATAGTAGTTTTGTTCGAATGCTCCAGTCTTTGAATCGCTTGAATCGTTTTTGTTTCGTTTGTTTTTTCTTCATGTTGGATTTCCTTTCTGTCTATGATTATTGGTCGAGTAGTAAATAGATGGTGAGTTCATAGGTTGATTCGATGGTGAATGGGATTGAGAGCGATCGTTTGAAGCCGGTCATGCGCATATCTCCTTCAATAAGTGTCGGTGAAGTGATATCAATGGAAACACTTTGCTCACTGACGATCGTTGCGAGTCTACCAGCGATCATATTGCCGAACTCTCCGCAAAATGAGTTCAGCATTTCTCCGCTAAGTTCCATGCCGAACATGGATTTGCCGATGACACCAAAAGCGGTATGGTCACCGGAAAATAATAATTGACCCTTTACATGGCCGGTAATGCCGATTAACACGCCGAATTGTGTATGTAGTTCCTTTGTGTCCGCGCTTGGCTTTCCCATTTGAACGGGAATCGGGATCGTTTGCTGAATCGATTGAATCGTTCCGTTCAGCAGTGTAGTTATGTTTTTGCTGCTGTTTTCATAAGTTGTCGTCATAAGGTACCCTCTCAATTTTTATGTAGTTTCTTTCTCTACGCCCTCGATTAATGGCAACGTTATTTATATCGGATGATTTGTTGATTTGTTGATGGTTTTGTTGGATAATGTTGAGATTTCGACAAATTCCGCAGTGTTGGTGGCTGATGTCGGGGGGTTCATGCGTTTGTCGAGCGGTTTCGCGCGTTTGTCGAGCGGTTACACGCGCTTGTCGAGCGGTTACACGCGCTTGTCGAGCGGTTCCGCGCGCTTGTCGAGCGGTTCCGCGCGTTTGTTGAGCGGTTTGGCGCGTTTGTTGAGCGGTTTGGCACACTCGTCGAGCGGCTCCGCGCGCTTGTCGAGCGGTTCCGCTCGTTTGTCGAGCGGTTACGTGCGCTTGTCGAGCGGTTACACGCGCTTGTCGAGCGGTTCTGCACGCTTGTCGAGCGGTTACGCGTGCTTGTTGAGCGGCTGAATGCAGTTTTTCAGCGGCTCGATCAAAAGGGCAAACGGCTATGCGCTTTCGGTGGGTGGCCAGCAACCAAGTCACCAACGTTCAATCGCAAAATCTTATGAACATAAAGTGTGCATTTTTCCCTCGGCAAAAATGTTCGATTTAATTCTTTAAACTCCGTTCCGGGCAAACCAAAAAAACTGCACTCCCTCACCAGGAGTACAGTTTTATTCATAGTCAGATGGGTCGATGATCACTAGTTGAATTAAATAGATTAATAGCGCAACCGCGACGGTCAGGAAGCCCCAACCGAGGGTGATTTGTTCGCTTTGCAAGTAGTTGTTGCAAAGTTGGCTGTCAGACATCAAGTATATGAGTCCCATTAGACCGTATTGTAGGGTGAAAAAGACGAATACAGCGTTTTTCCAAAAGTCGGTTAGTTTCGTCCAACTGGCGCGGAGTGGGACACCTGCCAAAAATGCGAGGCTGATGAATTTAAATAGTTCGACGGAATTCATCGTCAGTGCGTCATCCATTGCCCGTGGAATCGACCAATAGGTCATGACGAGTGTAAATAGGATGATTCCCGGGATGCCGTGCTCATTCCATTTGGCGAAAAACTTCGGAAATTTTTCTATGAAGAACGGTGCGATCAAGAAGCCGGATATGGTGATCAAGGGCATTTGCATATGCATATGAAAAATCATAATTGATTCTAGCAAATTGGCGACAGGAGGAAGCATAAGAAATAAAAACATAATTAGCCCGATGATTGGTTGCATGCTTATACCCCCTTCTCGTTGGCTAGAATGGCATTCACTTTATCGGCCGCTTCATCGATTTCCGTATAATCCATGACATCAGTTAAGTTGCCTTCGCGGTTCACTAAATAAAAGGCGGAGTTATGGGTGTAGTGACCGTTATCATCTGGTATGACAATGACACCGAATTCTTCGAGTAGACGGTCGAGTTCATTTTGATCCGGAATTCTCGCCATGCGCCACGTTTCTCCGTCACTTTCAAAATAACCGCGGTATGTCGACAATGTTTCCGGGTCGTCATTTTCCGGGTCGAAACTAATGCTTAAGAAGACGATATCTTCCTCGATTGCTTCTTCGGGAAGTTGTTTATAGACGTTGTACATATTCATCTCAAGTTGCGGGCAAACGCTGGTACAATCGGTGTACATAAACGTAATGAACACGTGCTTGCCTTCAAATTCGGAAAACGAATAGGTGCGTTCATGGCTGTCTTCTAATGTGACTTCCGGAAATTCGGGTTGTGTTTCGATTAAGTCATTGGTCCGGGCGGTTTCTGCGGTGAATGCTTGGAAGCCGTCCGTGCCGATGAAAAACAATCCAAAGCTGAATAGTAAAACGACTGCGATGGAAATTTTCAATGGATTCATTTTGTTCACTTCCTGTCTACAACCTTTTTTGGTCGAGAAGTAAATTAGCAAAAAAAGACCGCTCATTAAGGGGGGAGTCGGCCTCTTTTTTTAGGGAAAACTTTTTTGGATGGATGTTTGATTTATTGTTTCATTGATCTCCCCCAGATCAATAAACCACGATTTTAGCGGTACTGATCCTTCGAATTTACCATGTTTTAAATGGCGGTGATCCTGGTGGTGCGTTAAAGATAAAGTCTGTCAGTGGGATGACATATCCCATGGCGATGACAATCAACATTAGGACGATGATGCGACTCCAGCGTTCTGTCCAGAATGGTGTTTTGTTTCCGCCAACGGCTTCCGGTTCAACCATGAATTCGGATTCGCCTTTTGGTGCACGGAACATTAAGTGGAACATGTTATACACTTGCAGGACGACGGCGATAATCAAGAGTGTTCCACCGACAGCTAGGAAAATCAAGTATGGGTCCCAGCCTAATGCTGTTTCGTTTCCAAAGTAGTTTGAGTAAGATGTTCTTCTTGGTGATCCAAGTAATCCGACAAGGTGCATGGCGACAGACATTAAGGTCATGCCGATGGTCCATATCCAAGTTTGGATGACACCGAGTTTGTTCATTCGTTTTGTCAGTACGCGTCCAGAGACATATGGGACGAGCCAGTAGCTGACTCCGAAGAATGTCAATGCAACGGTCATTCCTAGGGTTAAGTGGAAGTGTCCGACTACCCATAGGGAGTTGTGTACGACTTGGTTCAATTGGTTCGTTGTTTGAACGATTCCACCTGCTCCTGCTGGGATGAATGAAATCATCGCAATCATCGGTGCGAGGAAGCGAACATCGCCCCAAGGTAATTTTTTAAAGAAACCGAAGAGTCCTTTGGCGCCTTTTTCGCGTCCACTTCTTTCAAAGATGGAAAACATCGCGAAGGCTGTCATCAGTGATGGGAATCCGATTGCTAGACTCATAAATACGTGTAGGTATTTAACAGATTCGGTGATCCCTGGGTCTACGATTTGGTGGTGGAATCCACCTGGGATGTTCAAGATAACAAGTAACATGACGACGACTCTTGTCAATGTGTCGCTGAAACGGCGTGTGCCCAGTACTTTTGGAATAATTGTGTACCAAGCCGATACGGCCGTCAGGTACCAAATGTTCACAAGCGTGTGGCCGAATGCCCAGAATAATGTCCGGGAAAGCATGACGTTGATCGTATCCACCCAGCCAAGTGACCATGGAAGAATCATGAATACTTCAATTGCTACGAAGAGACTTGAGAAGAATAGTAGAACGAATACCCCTGTAGCGAAGTAAGAAAGAATCGGTAAGTGCTGCCCTTTGTTTGCTTTTCTCCAATTCGCCACTTGGATGAATGCGCCGAATGCGGCCATCCAGATCCCGACAACGAAGAGGACAAGTCCGATATAGAATACAGGTGATGCTGCCATTGGTGGGTAGAAGGTGTACATGACACTTGCTTCCCCTTGAATGATTGGAATGACAGCTGTTACGGCACCAATGATTTTTAACCAAAATGCGCTCCAGACCATTTTGCGTACTTTCGGTTGTAAGCCGCCCAAGTTATGGGAGAGTGCTGCGTAAAAATAACCGACGACGAAGAATGATGTAAATACGAG
Organism: Allobacillus sp. SKP2-8; assembly: GCF_007559355.1. NCBI lineage: Bacteria > Bacillati > Bacillota > Bacilli > Caryophanales > Bacillaceae > Allobacillus > Allobacillus sp. SKP2-8. The sequence goes on from NZ_VMHF01000013.1 coordinate 24,940, forward strand.
TACAAGAAACAGTCCGTGTCCGGTTAAGACTTGGTAGTAATTGAGCCAAGTTGGTAGTTCTAGCAATCCTGCCCGGTTGAGTCCTTGTAGCAAGCCGAGGACCCCACCGACCAATAATGCGATAAATGATATGGAAAAGTAAGATTTCGAGATTTTCGCGTCCGCTGGGTGTGCACCCAACGCTTTTTGTGTTTTCTCTTGTATTTTTTGCGCTAAAGCCATTTGATCTCCCCTCCTTTTAAACCACTGTGATGGTCGTTGCCATTAGTTGGTGACCAGATCCACAATATTCATTACATAGAATCAAGTACTCGCCTGGTTCATCAAACGTTTGAGTGATGGTTTGAATGTACCCTGGCATGACCATCGCGTTGACGTTCGTTCCAGCGATTTGGAATCCGTGGGTCACGTCTTTCGATGTCATTTTAAACGTCACTTCGGAACCTGCTGGAATTTCAATATCTCCTGGGTTAAAGCTGAAAATTTCTAGTGTCATGACGACTTCGTATTTATTTTCGCCTACTTCATAAACACCAGGTTCGGAGAATACTTCATGTTCATCGACCTTTTGTGGATCGATTCTTTCCGTTTCACTTGGTGGTCCCATGCCGAATGCAAAGGTTTGTATTCCGGTTGCAATCATAAAACCTATTATCATTACACTACTGACTGTGAGCCATATTTTTTCATGTTTGAGCATGATTTTTCCCTCCTCTGATTAAATGCCAACTCTTATCATATAAAGCAAGTAATAAACAACGTATAGAGCGAAGATAAACCCACCTACAAAGATTATGGACGACCAGAATGCGCCTCTTTCATCATGTACTTCTTCCATTTCTTTAGCATCCTCGATTTTTGTAACCTTTTGATCTTTCATTGTGTGAGCCCTCCTTATCGATTTGGTACCTTTATTGTAATTGCGAAACCGGTTTCATCCTGTGACCCATATCACGTTTTAGAGATGAATTTAGTTTGTTTGTGACAGAAGTGTGACTGTGGGGGCGGGTGGTTGCGAGTGCTTTGTTGGGTGGCTGGGCGCGTTTGTCGGGTGGGTGGAGTGCTTGATCGGGCGGTTCCGCGCGCTTGTCGAGTGGTTACACGCGTTTGTCGAGCGGTTACACACGTTCGTCGAGCGGTTACACGCGTTTGTTGAGCGGTTCCGTGCGTTCGTCGAGCGGTTCTGCACGCTTGTCGAGCGGTTACGCGCGATTATCGAGCGGTTACACGCGTTTGCCGGGTGGCTCGAACGCTGCATCGGGTGGTTAGCAATTAAATCGCCATCGTTCAATCGCAAAATCTCATGCAAAACCTCAAAAACCTAAAAAGGTGCATTTTTGCCGCGGCAAAAATGGTCTACTTAATCTTTCAAAGAGCATTCATTAGCGGCTTCGCAATTTTTTCGATGGCTTCCCCGTGGAATTCGATGGCTTGGAGCATGTTTTCGATGGCTTCGTCGGAGAATTCGATGGCTGGGCACGCTTTTTCGACGGCTCGACAAAGGAATTCGACGGCTTCAAGCGCTTTTTCGATGGCTAGACAAAGGAATTCGACGGCTGCACGATTTTATTCAGCGGCTGGCCACACGGCAGCCGTTTCCGTACGAAGTCGATCAAAAAGTACATTTTTGCCTCAGCAAAAATGATCCACATAAAAAACACCCAGCCATCCGGCTGGGTGTTTCTCCTAAATTATGCTTCTACTTCTTTTTTTCGTTTCTTTTTACGGTGTGTGAATTTTCGTGATAGATCATCAAAGAACGTATAGACGAGCGGAATGAGCAGCAGTGTAAAGAACATCGATACGAGCAGGCCGAAGATAATGACGACGGCGAGCGGTTGCTGTGCTTCTCCACCTTCCCCGAGTCCGAGGGAGAGTGGGATCATTCCGAGAATTGTTGTCAGTGATGTCATCAGGATTGGTCTGAGACGACTTGCGCCTGCGTCCATAATTGCGCTGAATCGCTCTTGACCTTTTTCACGTAAAATATTGATGTAGTCGACGAGCACGATGGCGTTGTTGACGACGATACCGGCGAGCATGATGACCCCGATGAAGGCTGGGATGCTGAACGGTAAGCCAGTCACAAACAAGCCTAGGATGACACCGACGACTGTTGTCGGCAATGCGAACATGATGACGAATGGATGCAGGAAGTTTTCAAATTGGACGGCCATGACGGCATAGACTAGGAAAATCGAGAAGACGAGTGCTAGGGCTAGGTCGCCAAAGGCTTCTGCCATGTCTTCCGCTTCCCCTCCAATTGAATAATCATACCCTTCCGGCAAGTGCATACTAGCGAGTTTACTTTCTACATCTGCCGTTACGCTTGCGAGATCTCGGTCTAAAATTTCACTGGAGACCGTGATGGTTCGCTGTTGGTTTTGTCTCGTCAAGCTGGCTGGGCCAATCTCTTGGTCGATGCTTGCGATGGATGCCAAGCTGACCATGGCGCCAGTCGGTGTTTGGATCAATAAGTTTTCAACATCTTCAATCGTTGACCGCTGTTCTTCCGGTGTCATGACGCGAACATCGAGCTCTTGTCCTTCTGTCCGGAATTGAGTTGCGACGCGGCCGTTGAGCTGCATGCTTACTTGGCCCATCACTTGGTCATAGGTCATACCTAGTTCGGCAGCTTTATTCCGGTCGATGTTGATTTGCATTTCAGGGCGACCTTCATCCGCAGAAGTCCCTGCGTTATGCACACCTTCGACTTCGGAGATTTCAGCAACGGTTTCATCCGCTAGTCGTTTTAAGGTGTCAAAGTCAGGTCCGGTCATTTGAATTTGAATTGGATTGCCTGCACTGATTCCGGCTCCCATGACAGCGACATTGACTTCTCCACCAGGAATATCTTCCACTTGGTCATTCCAGCGTTTCATGACTTCTTCAGTCGTTACGTCTCGCTCGCCGCTTGGAATGAGTTGGATCATATAGCTTCCTGTGTTGGAGCCTCCACCCATCGGGCCGCCTTGGCCTCCGGAACCGACGGACAAATAGTTGGATTCCACGAGATCGGAATCTTTGGCAATGACTTCGTTGACCTGATCAACGACTTCGCGTGTTGCACTGAGTGTCGTTCCGGTTGGTGTTTCTACAGAAATTTCAATTTGCCCTTGGTCCGCTTCCGGGATAAATGCTGCGCCGAGCTGCGGAATGAGGAACAATGTCGCGACAATAATGGCGAGTGTTCCTAATATTGATGTTTTTCGGAAACGTAAAACGCTTCGCAACATTTTTTGATAAATGGCAACGACTTTATCCAAGAACCGGTCGAACCAATAGCGTCTGCCACTGTCTTGCATCGCTTTTGTCAATAGCTTCGATGATAGCATCGGAATTAATGTAATCGATGCGATCAAGGACGCAATCAACGCAAAGGCTACGGTTAATGCGAGTGGCGCAAATATTTCAGATGCAATGCCCTCGACGAAAATGATCGGTAAGAAAACGACCAATGTTGTCGTTGTTGACGCGATCACCGCTGGGGCGATTTCCGATGCACCGAGTCGGGCCGCTTCTTTCATTGAATAACCGCGTTCTCGGTAGGTGACGATATGTTCGAGTATGACGATCGCCGAGTCGACCATCATTCCAATTCCGAGTGCGAGTCCACCCATCGTCAGGATGTTCACGGTTTCACCGGTAAAGTACATTAATGTGAACGTTGAAATGACTGCAATCGGAATCGATAAACCGATAACGAGTGTCGCACGGAAGCTTTTCAAGAATAAGAGTAAAATCAATATCGCAAAAACCGCTCCCAGCAATAAGTTTTGGATAACAGAACTGATCGACATCCGGATAAATTCTGCGTTATCGAAAACGGTTTGTGCTTGAATGCCTTCCGGTAGATCTTTCTCTGCTTTTTTAATCGCAGATTGGATTTCATCGGAAACAGAGACCGTGTTGGCATCGGTTTGTTTTAAAATGCTTAAGACAACCGCTTCTTCCCCGTTCACCATCGATAGCCCGCTGGACTCCAATGTTGCTCGTTCAACGGTCGCTATGTCATCCAAGCGGATAAACGTTTGCTGCGGTGTTTGAATTCGCGTTTCACGAATTTGATCGATCGATTCATAGTCCCCAGGAATCCGTAGTTGAAGCTCCTGGTCCCCGCGCTCAATCACACCGGCGGACATCGACTGGTTTGCGCTTTGGACTGCTTGCATGACCTGTTGTGAGTTCATGCCATATTGCGTGAGTTTTTGTTGGTCGAGTTGGACTTGGATTTCTTCCGTCTCTCCACCTTCAATTTGCACGGAACCTACGCCCGCTTGACGCTCGAACAATGGCTGGATATCATTTTCGGCTATGCGTTGCAATTCTGCTTTATCAGAACCCGTCAGTCCGATCCACATCACAGGCATTTGCGCTGGATCAAATCGGAGGACACTCGGTGAATTTGCTGATTCTGGGAGAAATCCACTCACTTGATCGACGGATTCTCGTACGTTCAGTAAGGCATTATCGAGATTTGTATCCATGGAAAACATCATCATCACAAGGGAGCTCCCTGGCTGTGATTGTGCCTGGACTTGCTCGATTCCTTCTATTGTACTGACCGACGATTCGATCGGCTTTGTGACAAGCTCTTCGACTTCCTGTGGCGCGGCACCATCATAGGATGTCGCAACAACTGCAATCGGCAAATCAATTTCCGGAAATAAATCAACGGATAAATTTCTGAATGAAATAAAACCGAGTGCGATAATCGCCAAAATAATCATGATGACGCCGACTGGGCGTTTAATCGACGTTTCGATGAGTTTTTTCATTTAGACGCCCCCCTTTTGAGTTACGTGTTTATTTCTTTCTGTAATAGCTGGTTGGCAAGACATTTATTCGTCCTCCCCGACAATCTGTACCGCTTCGCCGTCAGAAATGGCTGTTTGTCCTGTGATCACGACTTGATCTCCTGCAGACAGATCGCCTTCATTGACAGGTTTGACGGCTGTTTCTTCTGATTGCATCGAAATGACTTCAATGTCGACAGCGACAGCTTTATTGTCGACGACTTTAAAGAGGAGCTGGCCTTCCCCTTGATTAATGACCGCATTGGTCGGAACAACGAGTGCATTTTTTTGGACCATTTCCTCTAATTGAACTTGAGCGGTTGTGCCAATCGGAAAATTGTCTTTCTCTGTAATGTCGATTTCCGCTTCCACGGCAAATAGACCATTTTCTCCTGCTGTTGCAGCCACATTGTTGACTGTCGCTTTTCCTTCATCGTCAACGGCAGACATGCTATAGTCGATTTCATCATCTTTCGCGATAAATTCCCGGTCACTTGCGGTAACTGAGAAATTCAGCAAAACAGAGTCTTCCGCGATAATCACCGCTGCTGGGTCTTCCGTTGAAACTGGACGGTCTTCTTTCATGTTCAAGTTTTGAACTTGGCCATCCATCGGGCTTTCCAGTTCAATCGTTCCATATTGAGGTGACTTGATTTTCGCTAAGACGTCACCCTCCTCAACGGATTCACCTGCTTCCACATGCAGTTCCGTCACTTCACCAGCACCTTGCGGAATCACTGGCATTTGATCACTTGGCGTTGTTCGTGCAATGTATGTGTGTTCTTTCGTGAAATCTTTCTCAGCAGTCTTCGCGACTTCCACTGGAATATCGGCTGCTTCTTCTTCATTGTTTTCGTCTTCATTTGAATCATCACTACATGCGGCTAAAACTAGCGCGGTCATGAGAATCAATGTCATGAAAATACGTTTGAACATGATGTTCACTCCTTACTCCCTCATTATTTTTTATTATGTTTGGTGATATGCCCTTTCGGTGTTTTCCGGTGGGCTTGTGCGTTTTATTTGAGCGGTTGGATGCTCGGTTTGAACGGTTGCGGCGCGTTTTTGAACAGTTAGATGCTAACTTTGAACGGGCACGCCGTGCTTTTGAACGGTTAGGTGCTGACTTTGAACGTTCGCGGCGCGCTTTTGAACAGTTAGATGCTAATTTTGAACGGTTAGACGCTGGCTCTGAACAATCACGCCATGTTTTTGAACAGTTACACGCTAACTTTGAACGGTCGCGGCGCGCTTTTGAACAGTTAGATGCTATCTTTGAACGGTCGCGGCGCGCTTTTAACAGTTAGACAGTTTCATTGAACAGCCAGCACGCCTTCTGGGAAATGCTTTTGATTCGAGGTCTGCCGCTCAGCCCAAGTTGACATTTTATGTTTACGAATCCGTTTTTATGAGATCATCCAATCAATCTCCTGAGGCGGTTCACTTCTGTCCGTGTACTTTCCACTTCTTCGACTAATTGAAGCATCGATTGAATGACGACTGATTGAGTTTGTTCTTTTTGGAACTCCTCTTGCAACACTTGTATCGCCTCAATTGCTTTTTCAGTTGTTTCATTCGATTCGACTTCATTGGATAACTTCCATTCAATCTCTTGCGCAATCAGGGATCTTTCCTGTAAATAATCGGGCAATTCTTGTATCATCGGTTCTTCATTTTGTTGCTGCATGCCGTAGCAAACGTCATCCAATCGTTTGACAGTAAATGCCGCAAGTCGGTCGGTTTCAAAATCAGCATTATCACCGACGAGCCAACTTGCATACCCGTTAACGATTCCATTCAACAAAATTGCGGCATCGTTCAGATATGGCTGAAAGTCTTCACCGTAAATGGCTGCAAGATTTTCTTTTGCCCACTTAAAATTTCTTTGTTTCGATTGTTGAATGAGAGACTCGATATCTTTATCAATCGAAATTTGCCCTTGCATGAGCATCACAATCAATGATTTATTCGACTTCAATAACTCAAAGAAAATTTCAAGTTGCTTTTTGAACGCTTCTCTTGGATCGTCGAATCGCTCTTTTACTTGATCCATTTTGTTTTGCGTCAAACTAGAATAATACGTATAAATTGAAAAAATCAGCTCATTTTTCGATTGAAAATACGTATAGAACGAGCCTTTTGCCACGTTAGCTTTATTGACGATTTCCTGCACCGACGTGGTATGGAAGCCTTTTTTGGCAAATAGCTCAATGCTTGCTTCGATAATCTCGGTTTTTTTATCCTTCAATTCTGTCATCTCCAATAACTAGAATGACCAGTCAGTCATAGTCACTACGATACAGAATTAGATGCTATATGGCAAGTGAAAATATTGTTACACTCCATGAAAAAAACTAGGCTGATCGCCTAGCTTTTTGATGTCTTATTATCTTCTCCTCTCTAATCGCGGATAGCGAGTGAAAATTCATGTCTTCGCTTCAATAGGAGCGCTCTATGCAACGATAGCGTGGAAAAATTTGGCTCTTCCGGTGATTAGGAGCACTCTATTCGACCGTAGCGAGAAAAAATCCAACCCTTCCGTTCAATAGGACCGCTCTATTCGACCGTAGCAAGCAAAATCACGACGCTTCCATTCAATAGGACCGCTCTATTCGACCGTAGCAAGCAAAATCCCAACGCTTTCGTTCAATAGAACAGCTCTATTCGACCGTAGCGAGAAAAATCCCAGCCCTTCCGTTGAATAGAACAGCTCTATTCGACCGTAGCAAGCAAAATCCCAACACTTCCGTTCAATAGAACAGCTCTATTCGACCGTAGCAAACAAAATCACGACGCTTCCGTTCAATAGAACAGCTCTATTCGACCGTAGCAAACAAAATCACGATGCTTCCGTTCAATAGAACAGCTCTATTCGACCGTAGCGAGCAAAAAATCATGCCTACCGTCGAATAGGAGTGCTCACATTTTATCCTAAGAAACTGCCTTTCTTGAAATGACCAAATACGTGACCAGCCATTACGATTTGCTTCGTCAGTTGTTTCTTACTGACGAGTGCTTCATATGTGATTCCGTTGGCGAATGTAATATTGGATATTGACGGGTCATCTGGATGTGCATTGACAGTATGTAAGTGGTTGTATGAAATCCATGCACATTCGATATCCCGCATGATTTTTGTCGGCATAAAAATAAGTCCCTTTTCTGTATCGATGGGAATGGGCGGTTTATGTTTATTTTCTAAGATGGATTTGACGGCTTGCCTTCTTCCGTCTAATGTTGTGCCCCTACTCATGCATGATTGATCGACGATATCGAATGATGTCGATTCGCATAAGTAAAGGTCTTCTCCTTCATAAATTAAGCATTGGTGTGGGTCGACATCAGGGCAAATCATCAGCGTTTTAGCGTTAATTGTGTAATGCTGGATCTTTTGGATGGATCGACTAGTCACTTTCTCTTCACATTCCTTTCTATGTTTTTAACTAAATTTAGGTGAAGAAGCAAATTACTCCTTTTAAATATAGGTGAACTTACAATAATTTTCAATTTATTTTGACAAATATTTGTTCTTATTTAGAACATTTTGCTCATTGTTCTGTAAATTTGTTGGATATTAACTAGGGAGGAGGTGGTTTGTCGAGTGATTGTCTATAGTTGGAGCATTCTAAACAAAAAATGACTGACCTCAGAATTTATCGAAGGCCAGCCATTCATTTGTTTAGTTTTCTTGGTTTTTGTCTTGCTCTTGATCCAATTCATCTTGCATTGGTTCCTCTTCGCTGCCTTGATCACCATTCATACCTTGGTCACCGTTTTCGCCTTGGCCACCACCATTATTTCCTTGGTCACCGTTCATTTCTTGGTCACCATTATCGCCTTGATCGCCGTTCATACCTTGATCACCGTTTTCTTGCTCTTCCATATTATCTTGTTCCTGATTCGTTGGTTCCTCATCTTCAGCGTCAGCACACCCGGCAAGTGCACCCACCACTAAGAAAAGAGCAAGCAACGACTTCATGAGTGATGATTTCATTATGTCCCTCCTAAAAGATTAATCAATCTGTAGTATTTCCAGAGGAGGGTTCTTTAATCAACTTTTTCTGAGAAAATCATTTTATACGCTACTTTCTTTGACGCTGTTTGACGTAAAGCGAGCCTAAAAATATGATACACTTGGTTTAAATAAATTTTTCGGAAACAATCGGGGGATTTAGGTTGAATAAAAAATCTTTTTTGATTTTAGCTGTTGCTTATTCAGCTGTGACGTTCGTATTGAATGATGTTTTTCAAACGACTATCGGAAAAATTTTGATGACAGTCAGTTTCTTAGCACTGATATTCTTAATTTTATGGTTTATATATTCCTTATTTAATTTTTCCATAAAACAATACTTTTATCATCGAAACCATTAAAAAAAGACCAAATCCAAGTGATTTGGCCTTTTTATCATTACTTCTCTGGGTCAACGATGGCAAACATGATCTCCGCTTCGCATGCCAGCTCTCCATCAACGGTTGCTTTCGCTTTTCCTTTTCCAATTGGTCCTTTTAATTTCACCATTTCGACTTCCAATTTCAGTCGGTCGCCTGGTTTCACTTGGCGTTTAAATCGGCATTTGTCGATTCCGGTAAACATGCCAAGCTTGCCTTGGTTTTCTTCCATTTTTAAAATAGCGACTGCTCCGACTTGTGCGAGTGCTTCAACAATCAATACACCAGGCATCACCATGTAGTTCGGGAAATGTCCTTGGAAAAATGGTTCGTTTGCCGTAACGTTTTTGTATCCGACTGCACTTTTGCCTTCTTCGACACTTTCGATTTGGTCGACAAGCAAGAAAGGATAACGGTGGGGAATTACTTGTTTAATCTGCTCAATATCCAACATGAAGACTCCTCCTCATTTGATTATTTTCCTTGAATATAATCGTAAATGCTTTCCCAAAATTCAATTTTCAAGACGTCTTGTGGGTTTTCACCGTCACCGATCAAACCGTAGCCAACCATGAGGCCCACGACCAAACCGGCGAAACAAAGGGCAATAACGATCAATAAACGTAACCATACCGGTAAATAACGAATCGGTCCGCGTGGATTCTTTTTCCGTTCTTCCCGTTTGGCTTTTCTCGCTTCTTTCCGATTCTTCGGTTGTTTTGACTCATCATCTTCTTTTGCTGCTTGTCCTGCAACGACTGTAGGGTCGTCAGTTGAATCATTGGCTTTTTCCAGTTCACCCATTTTGAAAATTTTCGTTGCTTCATCACGATTTTGTGGATTAAAAATTTTAACAAAAGGAAGTTCAGCAAGGTATTCCGCTTCAGTCTGTTGCTTCGCTGCCTGTTCCGGTGTCTGTACGGTGTTTTCTTCGACTGGCGTCTGTTCTGCAGTTTCTTCCGCTTCAGCTGGCACCGCTGCGTCCTCGGTTTCAGCCGGCAATTCAGCTTCTTCCGTTTTTGCCGGGAGCTCGGCTTCTTCCGTTTCATTTTCTTCGGAAAGTTCAGCATCTGCTGTGTCTTCTTCATCCCACGGGAAATTGATTTCCGCTTCTCCACCTAAACTTGGCGGAATATCGGACGGTTCCAATTCGCCAACATGGTGCAAGTTGACGGCGCTCTCGCTGACATGTTCATATCCTTCAGCTTGTTTGGCTTCAAGCTCTGCTTGGCCTTCAGGCTTCGGTGGCAACTCGGTGTCTGATTCTGCTTCTAGATTTTCATTCGTTGTTTGCTGTTCGGTTTTTTCTACTTTTTCTGTATCGGTGCGTTCAGTTGAATTGGAGTTGGCACGGGTTTCCTGATCCAGTGTATTCGATTGAATGTCTTTGTTTTCTTGATTTTCATGTTTTTCGTCTGAAGTCATGTGCTTTCCCTCAATTCCTCTTGCTCGTGATTACGAACGCATACTATTGATAAGCCCCATCATTTGGTCGCCGAGTGTAATCGATTGGCTGTTCAATGAATAGGCACGTTGTGATTCAATCATTCGAGTCATTTCCTGTGCGAAGTTGACGTTGGAAGCTTCCAACGATCGTGTATGTAAAGTTACTGCTTCTGCTGGGATTCCTGTTACGATTTCATCTACCGGAACACCCAATCCTTCTGCATCCAAACGGTAATTTCCTCCACCGGCGTTTTCCAACGTCCGCGGTAAGTCAATTTGGACGAGCTGAATATTTGCAACGGTTTCTCTTTGGTCGCCCGTCGTTGTTTCCAAACGTCCATCTGCTGTGATTTCAATTTGATCAAACGTATGATCGATAATAATCGGTCCATCGTTCCCTTGGACAGGATTTCCGTTTGCGTCGGTCAGCATCACTTGTTCATTATCGTTGACAGGCTGTAAATAAAAATTCCCAGCACGTGTGTACTGCTGTTCAGTTTCACCATTGGCGTTCGGTGCGTTGACGACAAAAAATTGATTGGCATGTTCGATCGCGACGTCAAGTGGTCGGTCTGTCGTCTGAATCGTTCCTTGGTCCATCAAAATATTCGTATGAGCCAGTTTAGCACCTGATCCTACTCGGATTCCTTCTGGTGTCATTCGCGGTGAATCGGCATCAAACCTAAGCATATTGTCGATTTGCTGAAACATCAATGATGAGAAATTACTTTGTCGTGCTTTGTAACCATGGGTATTCATGTTCGACAAATTATTGGCGGATTGATCCATCCGATGCTGGAGCTGATTCATCATCGTCGCAGCATTGTACATATTTCTCACGGGCTTTTCCTCCTAATCACCTTAACGTAAACGGCCGACTTGATTCGCCGCTAGATCCAAGCTTTGGTCAAACATCCGAACGACTTGCTGGTTCATTTCGAACATCCGGTACGAACGCATCATTTCCGTCATCATTTGCTGTGGGTCGACGTTCGAGCGTTCCAGCGATCCTTGGCTAATGGAAAAATTCACGCCTTCCGTTGCGCGCGCATCCCCGATTGCTGCGCCTTCTTCAAGTGCCCAAAGATTGTTGCCTTCTTTTGTTAATGCATTGGTATTCTCTTGGTAGGCGATTTGAATGGCTGTATTGTCTACCGGTGAAATGACTTGGCCATTTGCCGTCACTTCAAAGTTTTCTGATCCGGTTTGAATCCGTTCATTATTCGTATCCATTACGTAATACCCGTCTGATGTCGTTAGATAACCCTCTGCATCAACAGTGAAATTCCCGTTCCGCGTCAAGCGTGCTTCCCCTTGTTCATTCGTGACGGTGAAAAACAAAAACCCAGTTTCATCGGGTGTCGTCTGATTGATCAAGGCCAAATCGGTTGAAACACCTGTCTCTTCGACATCTCCTTGAGTAAACAACGGAACATCTTCTTGCATATATGTACCTGTATGAAGGGAGCCGACGATCTGGTTATTCGGTATATTCACGTTTCGCTTTGTCGGAAGCGACTGTGATTGCATGTTCTGGATCAGCATTTCCGGGAACGCTCGGAATGTCCCTCGGTCTTGTTTATAACCCGGTGTTAACGCATTGGACATATTATTCGACAACGAATCTTGATATCGCTGCTGCGCAATCATTCCTGAACCTGCCGTATGCAGTCCTCTTAACATGTTCGTTCCCCCTCATACATTTGTAAATTTTTATTAACCGATTTTCTTTTTCGGTAGTTTATCGATATTGCCAAGCATGATGCCTGTACCTTTTGCAACTGCACTCATTGGATCTTCTGAAATAAATACAGGTACTTTGAGCTCATCAGCTAATAGCTGATCAAGTCCGTGCAACAACGCGCCTCCACCCGTAATGATCACACCGCGGTCGATAATGTCCGCTGATAGCTCTGGTGGTGTTTTTTCAAGAACGGATTTAGCCGCTTGTGTAATTAAGCTGACTGGCTCACGTAACGCTTCTTCAATTTCTGTTGAGTTGACTGTGATGGTTCTTGGCAAACCTGAAATCAAGTCACGACCACGAATATCCAACGATTCATTGCGTCCCTCAGGGAATACAGTCGCTACATTGATTTTAATGTCCTCAGACGTCCGGTCACCGATCAACAATTTATATTTGCGCTTTATGTATTGAAGAATTTCCTGATCGAATTTATCCCCAGCCATTTTGATGGATTCTGAAGTAACGATATCGCCCATCGACAATACTGCAACGTCCGTCGTTCCTCCACCAACATCAATAATCATGTTACCGCTCGGCTGGAAAATATCCATTCCCGCACCGACAGCCGCAACTTTCGGCTCTTCTTCTAAATAAATGCGTTTTCCGCCGCTCTTTTCAGCCGCTTCTTTGATTGCTTTTTGCTCAACCTTCGTAATATTCGTCGGGCAACAAACAAGAATCCGTGGCTTCGAGAACATACCGCGAACATTAATTTTTTCTATAAAATAACGCAACATCGCTTCGGTCACATCAAAATCAGCAATCACACCGTCTTTCAACGGACGAATCGCTTCGATATTTCCTGGCGTACGCCCAACCATCTGACGTGCTGCCTGTCCAACTTCCAAAACTTTTCCCGTATTCCGATCCATTGCAACAACAGCTGGCTCATTCAAAACAATCCCTTTACCTTTAACGTGAATGAGCACATTCGCCGTTCCCAAGTCGATCCCAATATCTCTAGCGAACATGAACGATTGATCCTCCTGACACATGCACAAATTTTAAATTTATTCTATCATCATATTTTATCACTTTTTTTGCAAGGTGTCACATTCTTTTTGGAGTTTGCCGTTTTGGGTGGGAGGTGGGGGATTTAGTGTTATTGGTGGGGGTTTTAGCGTTATTGGTGGAGGTTTCTACGTTGGGGCGGATGTTTTTGCGTGGGGGGCAGGTGTTTTAGCGGTGGGGGCGCATATATTTTGAGTTTGGTCGCATATTTTACGCTCGTAGGTGCATATATTTAAGTTTACGTCTCATAACCCTTTGATATGGGTGCATATCGGGTGGACGTGGGAGCATATCTCGTGAGGTTGGGCGCATATCGGGTGCCCTCTAGCTGAGATGGTGCGCCGGGATCATATATTCTCGCTTTGGTCTCATATATCTTGGACTCGGGAGCATACTCTCTCTCATCGGCTGCATATATCTTTCATTACGGACCATATACGCTATACCAGGGACCATTTATTCACGGACAGGGCGCATATCCACCGCTCCCTAGCTTAGTTGGCGCGCCGGGATCATATTTCTCCGCTTCGGTCTCATAGATCTCAAACATGGGGGCATATTCTCTCTCACCAGGTGCATATATCTTTCTTAACGGACCATATACATCAAAACAGGGACCATATCCACACATTCAGGGCGCATATCCACCAAAATATTAATCGGAATAAAATTCATTTTTGTCCAAAAATGAATTTTCTCATCTTATAACGAACTCAGAAACAACAAACCAGAAATAATGTTATTTTGCCCTGTAGATAATCGTTTTTTCCCATTTTGACTTCCTCTTGGATATCAATTTTAATATAAGAAAGGAGCAAGATAGTCATGTTAATGAAAAATCATGAAGTACCACTTGCCTTATTAAAGCTCGCTGCACTTAAAAGAAGGCTTCCGCAAAATCACCCGAAATATCAGAAGATCGTCAACGACTGGGCATTGTACAATTCCGGTTACCGCGGGGAGTTGGCGCTCGATTACTATTTACATCGTTTCAACCGATCGGAAAATTTCTTATTACATAGTCTCCGCTTGCAGCATAAGCAAAATTTTCAGATCGACACGGTGATTCTACATCCAAATTTCATTCTTTTAATTGAAGTAAAAAACCTTTCCGGAAAGGTGAATTTTGACCATGGGTTCGGATTGATGACCCGGGAAACCAGCGGCCAGGTTCAATCCTTTCAAGATCCAATCATCCAAGCTGAAAATCAAGCCTTTCATCTACAAAATTGGCTCAATGATTTTGGCGTTTCTGGGATTCCAGTCGAATCGCTGGTCGTATTTGTAAATAATCACGTTCATTTGACGCGCTCAGATGAGCAAAATGTTGATCCACGCATTATTCATGCAAACAAGCTTGCCGATACGTATAACGAACTTCATCATAAATATCCGCAGAATTTTTTATCACACCAAACACTCCATTCGATTGGTCAACAAATGATTCAAGAGAACAAGCCGTTACAGGTCGATCTATTCCATAAATATCAACTGACACCAAAAGCCATTCAGCCAGGTGTCATCTGTCCTGCATGTGACTTTTCATCCATGAAACGTAATCACGGTTATTGGCAATGTGAATCTTGTGGACATTCGTCAAAATCCGCCCACATTGATGCACTGAAAGATTTTTACCTCTTATTTAATGATCAGATCACAAATCGCGAAGCAAGGTGGCTCTTTCAAATTGATTCAAGGAAAGTCGCTCGAAATTTGTTAGCCAAACAAACGTTGATTGGGAAAAACAAAGGTGCTTCTTATCAACTTGCTTTCGATACGGAACGTGACTTTGCTTATTTGCTTTCAACCAAAGAAAAAGACCAAGCCGGTTACAGCCTGGTCCCTTAAGCTTACTTTACTGCTTCTGTTTCTTTATTCACACTTTCCTTTTCGAAAACAATCGCATCAAAATGTCGTAAAGGAGCATCCGACAAATCCGCGTCGCTACCGAATGTCTGTTGTAAAAAAACTTCTGCGACTGCTTGTGACCGTGGATCTTCCGATGAAATCGTTTCTAATGCAACGACGCCTTCGAAGATTTTCGTCATTTGGACGGCGACCTTTTTCGGATGGAGCAGTTGGGTTTGTTCATCGAGCTGAACGAGTTTTTCCAGCATGCTGGTCAGTTTTTGTAACGCCTGCTCCACTGGGGTTTTTAGCGAAACGGCTGCCGAATCCAGATTAGCCAACCGCTCATTCATTTCTTGAACAAACGTTTGATGAATATTGTATTTGCGCATTAATCGAACGACTTCTAAGCCTAAAATATTCGCTGTTCCTTCCCATACCGTCAACACCTGCGCATCTCTTAACAATCGTGGAGTGACAAAGTCTTCGATATAGCCATTTCCACCATGCATTTCAATCGATTCATGGGAGAAGTGGATGGCTTGCTCTGCCGATTCTTTTTTCAATAATGCAATCAATAACCGGAGCATGGCTTGCTCTTCTTCTGAAGGGTTTGCTCCTTTCGTCATCACTTGATCGAAACGTTCAATCAACTCAAAAATGGCTGTCATTTCCACTTCCAATTTTGAAGCAAGGTTCGCTAATGTTTCGCGGACCATCGGGTAATCCGTAAGTTTCCCGCCAAATGCGCGTCGATCCTCGGCATAGTCTCTCGCCTCAACATAGCCGCGACGCATGATCCCTAGGGAAGCAATCGCATTACATACGCGCGAAAGATTCAACGCTTCCATCATATACTTGAATCCTTTTTTCGGATCACCGACGAGATATCCTTTCGCTTGGTCGAATTCCACCTCCGCTGAAGGAACCGCTCGCACGCCGAGTTTGTCTTTTAACCGCCTTACTTTCGCGCGGTTTTCCACCCGGTTTTCTTCCCATGGGATTAAAAATAAACTTAACCCTTTAGTGCCTTCTGGAGCTCCTGGAATTCTTGCCAAAACCATCGCTACACCGGCCACTCCAGTGTTACTAGCAAAATATTTTTCCCCAGTGATGCGGTAGACTTCCCCATACGCATCCGAACCATCCGCTTCAGCAGAAACTTCATTCGCACCGACATCCGAACCGCCTTGTCGCTCAGTTAAAAACGTTGCGCCTTCATAAAGTTCTGTATCGCCTGTTGCGATGACATGCGGTAAATATTTTTTCCGTAATGCTTCATCGGCATAGTGATCAATTAAATAGCTTGTCGCCATGGTCAACGTCACTGGGCAATAAAAGCCCGGTTCCGCTTGGGAAAGCAAGTAGCCTTGCGCATACGAGTACACGTAATTCCCTTGATGGCCAAGCTCAGGAATTTCCTTGTGAACATAGCCGACAATGCCCGTTTCATATGTCTCTTTCACAGTTTCCCGGTAGCCTTCATTCACCCAAACTTCATTGATTTCATTGCCCATTTTATCGTATTTGACCAACTGTGGCTGTCCTTCTCGGTCCGTATGAACGGCACGGTCATCAATTGCACCGGCGACTCTTTCACCGAATGCCGTCAGTTTTTCATCGGCATAGGCAAAAAAACGCTCTGGCAATGACCGCTTCAATAGTTTCTGCAATAATGGATCTGATGTGTAAAAGTTTTTCTCTGTCATTTTTCATCCTCCTAGCTGATTCGATTAATTTGATGTCATCTCTTCGGCAGAATCTCGCAATTGATTCCGCAGTAATTTTCCAGTCGCATTTCGTGGTAACGCTTCCACTTCTGCAAAAAGTTTTGGAATTTTATAGTCTGCTACCCGTCCATCAAGAAACGCTTTACAGCTACTCTCCAAGTCATCGACGGGTTCATTTAACACCACAAATGCTTTCGCAGTTTCGCCCCATTCCGCATGAGGAATGCCGACAATGGCTACGTCTTCAATGATTGGGTGCTGGACCAATTCCTGTTCGACTTCAGTCGGAAAGATGTTGACCCCACCGGAAATAATGACATCTTTTTTCCGGTCAATCACCCAATAGTAACCGTCTTCATCTTGTACAGCGATATCACCGGTATAAAGCCAGCCGTCTTTTAGTGTTTCAGCTGTTTTCTCAGGTGCTTTATAGTATTCTTTCATATTTCCTTCACCACGGAGGATGATTTCCCCCGGTTCTCCTTGTGCAACATCTTGACCTTGTTCATCAACGAGTCGAATTTCCGTATTCAAGGCAGCACGGCGCCCGATACTTCCCGATTTTTCCGCATGTTCGTCTGCTTTCAACAATGTTCCGCTTGGTCCTGCTTCTGTCAGGCCATAGACACACCATAAATTTTCAGTTTTAAATTTCTCTTTCACGAATTTAACTTCATTTTGTCCAAGTGGTGCGCCGCCGTACACCCAATATTCCATGGATGATAAATCAAACTCATCGATGTTCGGCTGTTTGGCAGATAAAAGATACGCTACAGGTGCACCAAAGAAATGCGTCACTTTTTCTTGAGAGACCATTTGCAATAAAAGATCCGGTGTGAATGTCGGTGCTAAAACGTGCGTTG
The DNA here is from genome assembly GCF_007559355.1 of Allobacillus sp. SKP2-8. Taxonomy (NCBI): domain Bacteria; kingdom Bacillati; phylum Bacillota; class Bacilli; order Caryophanales; family Bacillaceae; genus Allobacillus; species Allobacillus sp. SKP2-8. Next base: position 42,773 of record NZ_VMHF01000013.1, read on the forward strand.
CGCCAGTATACAGAGCTGCTCCCATGAACAAATGCAGTGGCGCTGAATGGCTAAGCGGCATCATATGCAAAACACGGCTATGCTCATTCATCGTCATTTCGATACTGATCATCGTCGAGACAGTCAAAATGCTTCGATGTGTGAATACGACACCTTTCGGATCACCTGTCGTTCCAGAAGTATACAAAATCGATACTTCATCATCTTCTGTTGCATTGCAATCAATCGCAGTCGAATCTTCGCTCAATAACTGATCCACGGAAAGCCACTTACCTGCCGCTTCTCCTGTTTTAATAAACGTCAAATCATTTTCATCTGCGAGACCTTTGGATGTTTCAAACAACAATTCATGTGTTGCGAAAAATTCAGCTTCACTATGATCGATAATGTATTGGATTTCCTTTTGAGTTAGCTTTGCATTGATCGGTATGGCCAGTCCTTTCAGCCGGATTGCCGCCATATATAAATATAGAAACTCAGGCACATTTGGCAAATGAATGATCAACTTATCCTCTTCTTTAAATCCTAAATTCCTTAACCCATTGGCCATGCGATTCACGCGCTCATCCCACTCTCGGTAACTGACCCGTTCGCTTGGACTGACCAATGCTTCATGATCTGGCTGCTTATTGGCGTGCACCTTTAATAAAGTCGATAAATTCATTTTACTTCCTCCTCCAATTTGGTTAATTCATTTCGAAACGTGTCCAAAAACATTTCCATTTCTTTTTTGAGCTGTTCGAGTTCATTGATCCGCTTGGTCACTTCAGCCATCTTTTCCTCTCCATACTCAATCGTCCGCTTCAGTTGCTCCCTCCCTGTCGGATCTTCTTCAAATAACAAAACCATTTCTTTGATCTCATCGAGTTTGAATCCATACTTTTTTCCACGAAAAATCAGTTGAAGCTGTGTGAATTCCTTCCTGGTGAATATTCGCTGCCCAGTCGCTGTCCGCTTCGGATGAATCAACCCTACTTCCTCGTAATAACGAATTGTGCGATGAGACACACCAAATCGGTCAGCTACTTCAGCAATCGAATAAGTTTTCTCCAATAAATCACCACCTTTTGTCAGAATATTCATATGATTAAAGTATACCATTTACGTTAACGTAAAGCGCAAGGCTTTTTTGGAGAAAAGAAAGGCTCATATATTTACGATTAGGGAGCATATATTCATAGACCGGGTACATATATTCCAGATTTGGGACCATATAGCAAGAAGTAGGTCGCATATCAGTAGACTTCGGCTCAAATAATCGGAATTAGGGAGCATATTTCACGAATGACGGGGTAGCAATTAATCAACATATTTCGCGTATGACGAGAGAGCACGTCGGTAGCATATATTTTGAGGTTGGTAGCATATAATCATAGACACGGCACATATACTCCGGATTTGGGACCATATAGCAAGGAACAGGTCGCATATCAGTCGATTTGGGCTCAAATAATCGGAATTAGGGAGCATATTTCACGAATGACGGGATAACAATTAATCAACATACTACGCGTATGACGGGAGAGCACGTTGGGAGCATATATTTTGAGATTGGTAGCATATATTCATAGACACGGCACATATACTTCGGATTTGGGACCATATAGCAAGAAGTAGGGAGCATATCAGTAGATTGGGGCTCAAATAATTAGAATTAGGGAGCATATTTCACGAATGACGGGGTAGCAATTAATCAACATATTGCGCGAATGACGGGACAGCACGTTGGGAGCATATATTCTGAGCTTGGGAGCATATATTCATAGATACGGCACATATATCACGATTTTGGGACCATATAGCAAGAAGTAGGTCGCATATCAGTAGATTTGGGATCAAATAATCGGAATTAGGGTGCATATTTCACGAATAGCGCACATCACGTAGGCAACTCATTATACAAATGATGAAGCACCGCGTCGCGAGCTCGTTATACAAATGCACAAAAAATAAAAACCGGTCGGAACCGGTTAGGTGTATGTTTGTCTTATACAGTTTCCATCTCATCTTTTTCTGTGTACTTTCGTTTGGTTGCTTCTCCGCCACGCAAATGTCGAATTGATTTATGATATTCTAAAACGCTTTTTACTTCCTTGGACAGTGCCGGGTTAATTTTCGGCAGTCTTTCTGTCAGGTCTTTATGGACAGTGCTTTTAGAAACACCAAATTCTTTTGCGATTCTCCTGACGGTTTGCCTGGAGTCTAATAAATGCGCCGCAATCTTTAATGTTCTTTCTTTGATGTGATCATGCAAACGTCTCGCCTCCTGAAGTTGTCAACTCTTTGATGTGTTGGTACAGTTTATTCACTCAGGAGGTCGATTATGAGCACACTTTCGTTATTGGTGAAAAGATGTGTAAATATTCTGTTAGTTATCGTATGATAAAAATAAAAAAGTAGGTGCGTTTTATGAAGCGTAGTACAAAGTGGAGTTTGCGGATCGCTATCTTCGTGTTGGTCTTTTTCCCAATCTTTTTCATCATCTTCTCTTACACAACAGATAACTGGAATTTTCTTTGGTATAGCTTGATTCCGACATTTTTTTCAGGAAGCCTCGGTCTCTTTGCCGCACTTAACCAAGCAAAGAAGGACCGAATGATAATCGAGGAATGATTGACTTACCTAGTTAGGCTAGTACTAAAATGACAATAATAACGACAAAAACAAAGCCAGCCGAAGCAAAAGAAAGGGCACTATAACCTTTCCTACCTAATCGCATTTCAACTATTCCAGTGATTAATTGAAGAACTCCTACAGCCAGCAATGTGTAAGGCGCTAACCAAAGTTCTCGCATGATTAAACTATATCCCGCCATCAGTACGACAATGACAGCCAAAACAATCCGAGCGATATTCATGTATAGATCCCCTTTCACTTTTACCAACCATTTTGCTACTCTACTGATATTCTTGCAAGTATTATTGCATTCGCGGAAATAATGATGTAACATATAAATTGCATAATGTACATTATAATTTGCATATAGTTATAGGGGTATTCTATGAAAAATCGAGTGAAGTTAGGACGGATCAAAAAAGATTTAACTCAAGCACAGTTAGCCAAACGCGTCGGAGCGACAAGGCAAACCATCGGCTTAATTGAAAAAGGGGATTATAATCCGAGTCTCCAGTTATGTATCGCCATTGCGAAAGAGCTTGATCAAACGTTGGATGAACTATTTTGGGAGGTGAGCTAATTGAAAACATGGCTATCGATTTTTTTACCGACAGACGAATACAAACGGCAAAGAATTCTAGTATTTATTGCTGAAGGTGGCGCGTTAATCGCCCTCGCTCAATTTCTCTCTTTGTTGATAGGCCCCTTTGAATCTAGTCTCGTCCCACTAATATCTATTGGCATCTTTGTTTTCTATGTAACCATCAGGTATATATCTTCAGGGATCGAGTATACAGAGGTTGCTACACAAAAGGATTATAATAAGGAACGGAAAAATATTTTCAGGAGTTCTTTATCATTTGGCGCCATTTTCACGGTGTTTAATTTTTTCACACAACGTGGGGACTTTCTCATCATCGAACCGATCATGATGGGATTATTGGCTACACTATTTTTCTTTTTATTCAGCTGGCTGTCATTGAAAAGGTCCTTCAATAAAAATCGTGAATTGATGGATGAATGAAAAAATCCCCCAGCTTAGGGGGGATTCCTCATTGTGCTATTTTACTTAAACCCTGGATTGACAGGCTGACCTTCTTCCATCAATCGAAAATGGACTTTTGAGACCTCTTCATCCGAGTAAACATTTTCACCGGAGAGACCTAGTGGGTCACCTTGGGTTAACTCGTCACCTTCACTGACATACACTTCTGAAAGGCTTGCGTACATTGTCGCTCGTTCACCGTCGTGTTCCATTTCAACAACTTTGCCGAGAAGATCATCTTCTTTTACACTCGTAACTTTACCTGTGAGTGACGCGATGACTTCAAATGATTCGCCATCAGATGATGTAATGTCGACTCCTTTGCTTTGGTAATACTGGTTATTGTAAAAGATAAGTGCATCCAATTGATCCTCTTCTGCAGCATCAGCATCATAATACTGGGTCAAAATCTCGGTTTTATCACCGAGCATGACTGGCATGACCAGATCCTCTTGTTCAGCAACCACTTCTGCAGCATCTTCTTCGCTGCTTTCAATAAGCTCGTTCTGTTCGACGTTCCAGCTGTAATCATTCGCATTTTCTTCAGCTGTGTCGTCTGCTGCGTTAAACTGATAAATCATGACCCCTGCTAACACGACCGCGACTAATCCAATGTAGAGTGTTGGGTAAAACCAACGTTGACGAGTCAATCTTTTCCATTTTGATTGACGAAGGAATTTTCTTTCCTTATCACTCATTTTCATCACCTCAGCAACCATTCTGAACCGATTACGTGGAATATATACATCGATTTTCAAAAATTTTCTTGGTTGCTGAGGTAATGGATGTTTATTTTTGATTGAAGTCCGTAGTTAAGAAGAGAATTCGAGTTTATTCATTAGTAGAAGTTTTGGCCGTATTACATAACCTCTTCCAATGTCTGAATGTCGATTCCTTGATAATAATGTTTGACGATGTCTTGATATGTCTTTCCTTCTCTGGCCATTCCGTTTGCTCCGTATTGACTCATGCCAACGCCATGACCATAGCCTTCCGTTTTGAAAATAATATAGTCATCTTTCTTTTCAATTGTAAAATCATTGGAACGTAGTCCTAGAGCTTCTCGGACTTCACGTCCACTGAAACTTTTTCCATTGATCGTTAGTTCTGCAATTCGCCCACTCTCGGTTCGTTTCACATTCGATACCGTTAAATTATTCGAAGCATTAATATCTAGCTGGGCTGCGACTTTTTGCATCGCAATGACTTCTTGCTCACTAAATTCAGGCGACTTTTCATCCCATGGGCTCGACACACTTTTTAAATAAGGAATTTCATTTTGCCAATAGTCTTCCGCATTTTCGGTATATCCATTACTCGTCGAGAAAAATTGGGCGGTGATTGGCGTTCCTTCATATGTGATGATCTGACCTTTTGTTTCATTAACAGCCTGCTCAAGTTTCATGAACCTTTCAGAGAAGTCGACGCCCCAGTCTTCCCGGAGTTCTTCTTCACTTTTAAATACTTGATCATTTACCGTATCGGTCACGTCGTATGCTTCCTCGCTTCCTGTCAGCATTTTTTTCACGATATACGTCCTTGCGGCAAGTGCTTGTGCTTTAATGGCTTCTTTTTCAAAGCTCATCGGCATTTCCGAAGCGACCACGAGAGCAACATACTCTTCAAGTGGTACCTCTTCAACGACTTCGCTTTCCTGACGAAAGACAGATACAACTGGTTCTTCACTCGGTGTCTCTGTTTCGGTTACTGGCTCACTTTCTACTTGTTCATCCACTTTCGTCGATGCCTCGGCAAACGGGATGACAAGAAGCGTAGGCAACACTAGAATGACTGAAAGTAACGTGGCAACTAGGATGATTGGTACCTTTCTCACTTTTGAAATTCCTCCTTTGATTAACTCCTGACTATTACTAGTTTTATGTAAAAGGCACCTTTGATAGAACAAAAATATAGAAATTTTATAGAAAAAATTCACATCAAGATTAATAGATTGCTCAACGTGAAAAAGCCCATCTCCTTTCAGAGATAGGCTGTGAGCTTATATCGATTTATTAATGAGTACGGCTAGTTAGCTAGACTTTGCCAATTTATCTGTCGTTGTTGGTTCTTCTGCTTCATCCGTTACGCGTTCGATTGTTGCGCCGAGTAATCTCAGTTTTTCTTCAAAGTTTACATAGCCACGATCTAAATGTTTTAATTCAGTGACTTCAGTGCGACCTTCTGCGACTAAGCCTGCGATGATGAGTGCGGCAGCAGCACGGAGATCGGTTGCTGCAACTTCTGCTCCTTGCAATTCGACTGGACCATTGACGATGGCACTACGTCCTTCGATTTTTGCTGCAGCGTTCATTCTTCTGAACTCTTCGACATGCATGAAACGATTTTCAAAGACCGTTTCCGTGATGACACTAGTACCTTCTGCTTTCATTGTCAGTGTCATGAACTGCGATTGTAAATCGGTCGGGAAGCCAGGATACGGTAGTGTTTTAATATCGACAGGCTTCAGTTTTTCACGGGCAGTAACACGGACAGCGTCATCATACTCTTCAATCCGAATACCCATTTCTTTCATCTTCGCGATTAATGAGCGCAAATGTCCTGGAATTGCGCCGTTTACGACGACGTCTCCTCCTGTTAGCGCTGCAGCGATCATGAATGTCCCTGCTTCGATTCGGTCAGGAATAATGGTATGCTCGACACCATGCAATGCAGGAACGCCTTCGATACGAATTGTTTCCGTACCAGCTCCGATTACTTTACCACCCATTTGGTTAATATAGTTTGCTAAATCAACGATCTCTGGTTCTCTCGCGCAATTTTCAATGACAGATGTTCCTTCCGCTAAAGCTGCAGCCATGATAATGTTTTCCGTTGCGCCGACGCTTGGGAAATCCAAATAAATTCTTGCGCCTTGCAACTTTCCTGGTGCAAATGCTTCTACATATCCATTTCCTACATGAATATCTGCACCCATGGCTTCGAAACCTTTCAAATGTTGATCGATTGGTCTGGAGCCAATTGCACAGCCTCCTGGCATGGCGACTTTTGCGTGACCATACCTGGCCAGTAAAGGTCCCAATACAAGTACAGAAGCTCTCATTTTCCGTACATATTCAAAAGGTGTTTCCGTCTTTAATGTGTCAGACGCATCGATATGAAGCTTTCCACCATCTCTAAACACATTTACATTCATATATCTTAAAACTTCACTAATTGTATCTACATCTGCTAGTGTTGGCACTTGGTCGAGTGTACTTTTTCCTTCACTTGCCATGATGCTTGCTGCAATTACAGGTAAAACTGAGTTTTTGGCACCTTCGACTTGGACAGTTCCTTCAAGTCGATTGCCTCCTGTCACAATGATTTTATCCACAACATTTCCCTCCGTGATCGATATTCCGTATGTTATTTAATATTCAATTACAAGGATAGGTGTTCCGATTGTCAATGTTGCACCGTCTACCTCTTCTCTGATCGCCAATTGAATATTAATAGAATGCTGACTTTCATTTAGACTCGTTTTTATTAGGTCAGTCTTGCCACCTAATACTTTAAACCCTGACTCATCAAGCATATTTTTTTCTTGAATGTCAAAATCTTCTCGTATTCTATCAAAAAACAAATTACTATTCATTCTATCACTGTGCTTAGATTGATAACAAGAGTAATAAAGCCCATTTTCAAAGAATTCCTTGAAGGTTTCATCATTCAATTTGCCTTTAATTTCATTTTTCACTTGCTCATTCCAGATATCCCCTGAAAGAACATAAGTGACTTGGATTTTTCCGCGTTGGTCAAAACGAGTTACATCAAACTCTTCGTGTAAAGAATCGTTTTTCTGGGAGTCCTTTAAAGAATCTTTTTTTATTAACGTATTTTCTAAACGTTCAACTTGTGATTCATTTAACTCTGTTCGGATGGTAAAGGAAAATGAATCAATGTCCAATTCATTCTCTCTAAAATATTGATCGAACGTTTCAATGTCTTCCATAAAGTCATCTAAATTCGTAGTTTGATAGATTGTATGGTTCGTAAAAATAAAAGAAATCAAATATAGTCCAATAAATAATATTCTCATCATTTCCACCCCTCTTATCCAAAGGGTGGGCACGAAACACCAAGAATAAACCTTTCAAATTTCGACTTCTTTTTTACATCAAATAACTCAATTGACCTGACCAACGGATAAAATCGAGAAAAAAGTTACTTACTGTAGTACCTATCACAATTGAGAGTAAAATAAACAGCAATTTACTTTCGAGCTCTCGATCCTTCTTGAAAACCCCTTGAATATTGAATGACTCCAAGGCTTTCCAAGCTATTACGATAAAAATAAGGTGGGAAATCATTCCCGTTAATGCATCAACTGCTGGTTGTACAAACATCTCGGACACCTCTTACTAAGAATGTGCCTGCTATTCCCCACTGGATTAGTCTTACAAAAAAAGTCAAATTGTTGAGCTAATATTACATTTCCCGGGAAATATCGACATCAAACCTAAAGTTATTTATTTAGAAAAATTTGCTGTGGAGCGTGAAGACAATGGTTATGTAGGTTTTTCGCGGGTAATAAGTTATGTATTATTTTGTTAATATTCTTGTAACATTATGTCGTTCGTTAGTTGGATGATGGTTATAATTGCGTATTTTATGCTAATGTTTTGGTGAAAATTCTCTTATTTGTGTTGTTAAAGTTTTGGTTGATTGTCTTTTCGGCTTAATTGATCATGATGTGTCTGATTGCTGATTGGTGATTGGTGATAAATGTGATTTAACTGTTGATAAAGAACGCCTGACTGTCGATAAATGTATCCCAATTGCTGATAAAGAGCACTTGACTGTCGATAAATTCATTCCAACTGTTGATAAAGAGCACCCAACTGTCGATAAACGCATTCCAACTGTTGATAAAGAGCGCCTGACTGTCGATAAATGCATCACAACTGTTGATAAAGGTCACCCAACTGTCGATAAATGCGGGCTAACTGTTGATAGACACTTGCCAACTGCTAAATAATCCTTAACTACTGTTATATGCATCCTGACTGCTGATAAATGATCCCTAATTGCCGTTATATGCTCCCTGACTACCGATAAATGCACCCTAGCTGCTGTTATATGCTCCCTAAATACTGATATATGCTCCCAAAATGCCATTAAATGCTCCCTAACTGCCATTATATGCTCCCCAACTATTGATAAAGCACGCCAACCTGTCAACATACAACAAAAAAAGAGGCTATCCGCATACAATGGGATCAGCCTCTTTTTATTATTGATTATTTGCAATATCAATACGGTTGATCGCACGTTGAAGGGCGATTTGTGCGCGCTTAAAGTCAACGTCGTCTTCTCGTTTGGAGTTTAGGCGTTGCTCTGCGCGTTCCTTTGCTTGCTGAGCACGATCGACGTCGATGTCGCTCGGTTTTTCTGCAGATTGCGCTAGAATTGTCACTTGGTCAGGACGCACTTCAACGAAGCCTCCGTTAACAGCGATGTATTCCGTATTGTTCTCGCTTTTTAGTCGTACTGCACTGATGGTCAATGGTGCGACGAGTGGAATGTGGCCTGGTAAGATCCCGAGTTCTCCACCTTCCGCTCGACAGCTGACCATTTCATAGGTGCCATCCAGTACAGGGCCGTCAGGAGTGACAACACTCACATTTAGTGTTTTCAATCTTACCCCTCCTTGGGCAGTGGTAAGCGAAGAGGTCAATTACGACAGTTGCCTCTTTCGCTTAACGTCCCATTATTGTTCCAATTCTTCGGCTTTCTTAACGACTTCTTCGATTCGGCCAACCAAGCGGAAGGCATCCTCTGGCAAGTGATCGTATTTACCGGAAAGAATTTCTTTGAATCCTTTGATTGTTTCCTCAACAGGTACATAGGAACCTTTCATTCCAGTGAACTGTTCAGCCACGTGGAAGTTCTGAGATAAGAAGAACTGAATCCGACGTGCACGTGCTACTGTTTGTTTATCATCATCGGATAGTTCATCCATACCAAGGATTGCGATGATGTCTTGAAGTTCACTATAACGTTGTAGTGTTTGCTGAACTTCACGCGCTACTTCATAGTGCTCTTCGCCGACAATGTTCGGGTCAAGTGCACGGGATGTAGAAGAAAGTGGGTCTACCGCTGGGTAAATCCCTTGTTCTGTCAATTTACGCTCAAGGTTTGTTGTTGCGTCCAAGTGAGCGAATGTTGTTGCTGGTGCTGGGTCTGTGTAGTCATCCGCAGGTACGTATACAGCTTGGATCGATGTAATCGAACCTTTATTTGTTGATGTAATACGCTCCTGTAGCTGACCCATTTCCGTTGCAAGTGTCGGCTGGTAACCAACGGCAGATGGCATACGACCGAGTAGGGCGGATACCTCTAGACCACCTTGCGTAAAACGGAAGATGTTGTCGATAAAGAGTAGAACGTCTTGTCCTTCTTCATCACGGAAGTACTCTGCCATTGTCAAACCTGTCAAGGCAACACGCATACGTGCACCAGGTGGTTCGTTCATCTGACCGAATACCATTGCTGTTTTAGTAATAACGCCTGAGTCGCTCATTTCGTAGTAAAGGTCGTTTCCTTCACGTGTACGTTCACCAACACCTGCGAATACGGAAATACCACCGTGTTCTTGTGCGATGTTGTTGATAAGCTCCTGGATTAGTACGGTTTTACCTACACCCGCACCTCCGAAAAGTCCGATCTTACCACCTTTTACGTAAGGGGCAAGTAAATCTACAACTTTGATACCTGTTTCTAGGATTTGTGTTTCTGTAGCTAAGGTATCAAAGCTTGGTGATTCACGATGAATTGGATCACGACGAACGTCATCACCGATTTCTTCTTCCAAATCAATTTTTTCACCAAGAACGTTAAACACTCGGCCTAGCGTCTTTTCACCAACCGGAACGGAGATTGGTCCATTTGTATCTTCCACTTCTTCACCACGAACGAGTCCGTCTGTAGAAGACATTGCTACGGTACGTACGGTGTCATCACCTAAGTGAAGTGCTACTTCGAGTACTAAATCGTCACGTAGGTCTGTTCCAGCTACACGTAAAGCGTTGTAGATCTCAGGAAGATCTCCACTATCAAACTTCACGTCGACAACTGGTCCCATGACCTGTGTGATGTGTCCTTTGCTCATCCTTTTCCCTCCTAACTGAATCGAATCAGAAAACATCTTTTCAGTTCATACGAATCTTGCAGTTCGCGATTATTCTAATGCAGATGCACCACTTACGATCTCAGTGATCTCTTGAGTGATGGCTGCTTGACGTGCACGGTTATACGAGAGAGTTAAATCATCGATTAAGTCTTCTGCGTTGTCCGTTGCACTGCGCATCGCGGTCATACGAGACGCGTGTTCACTTGCTTTACCATCCAGTAATGCACCGTAGATTAAGCTTTCGGCATACTGAGGCAAAATTGTATTTAAGATTGCTTCTTGATCTGGTTCATATTCATATGTGCTGAGCTGCTTTCCTTCTTCATTGATATTGGTCAATGGCAGAAGTTTTGTTTCTGTCACTTCTTGTGTAATTGCACTTACATAGTGGTTATAGTGTAAGTACAGCTCATCCACTTCTTCGTCTTCAAAGAGGTTTACAGCATAGCTTGTAATCTCTTTGATTTCCGCAAACTCTGGTTGGTCATCCAAACCGACGATGCTTTTGGCGATCGGCAGTTCCATTCGTTTACAGAATTCAGTGCCCACTTTACCTAGTGGGATCACCACATATTCGTCTTTAGAACGATGACGCTCTTGGATTGTACGATAAAGGTTTCTTAAAATATTACTATTGTAAGGACCTGCTAATCCACGGTCAGATGTGATGACGACATATCCAGTCTTCTTGATTGGACGAGATTGAAGCATAGGATGATCGGCATCTACGTTACCGGAAGCGATACTCGCGACGACCTCTTGGATTTTTTCCATATAAGGTACGAACGATTTCGCATTTTGTTCGGCTTTGTTCATTTTAGATGCAGAAACCATTTCCATTGCACTCGTGATCTTTTTGGTGCTGGAAGTCGAATTGATTCTGTTTTTTATTTCACGAAGAGATGCCACAACGTCTCACCACCTTTTTTAAGAGACTTCTTCGTATTTTAAAAAGGTGTGTCAGAAATGATTCATACGAGTCAATTTCCGACACGGTCAAACAGATTGTTTATATGAATCAATGATTTATTTTTGTTCGCTAACGCTGAACGTGTTTTTGAAGCCTTCAATCGCTTTGTTGAATGCTTCTTTATCCGGAAGCTGTTCTGTTTCACGGATGGATTGAAGTATGTCAGATGCATGTTGTTTCATGTATGCATGTAGACCTTCCTCGAAACGTTGTACATCTTCCACTGGAATGTCATCCAAGTAGCCGTTAACCAATGCATAAATGATTGCAACTTGGTATTCGACACGTTGTGGTTCGTGTAGGCCTTGTTTCAAGACTTCAACCGTACGTTGTCCACGGTTCAGTTTCGCTTGTGTTGCTTTATCGAGGTCAGAACCGAACTGTGCGAAAGATTCCAACTCACGGAAGGACGCTAAGTCAAGACGTAGCGTACCAGCAACTTTCTTCATTGCTTTGATTTGTGCTGAACCACCAACACGGGATACGGAAAGACCTGGGTTGATCGCAGGACGTACACCGGAGTTGAATAGGTCAGACTGCAAGAAGATTTGTCCGTCTGTGATGGAAATGACGTTCGTTGGGATATACGCACCGATATCACCGGCTTGTGTCTCAACGAATGGTAGGGCTGTCAATGAGCCGCCGCCTTTTGCATCACTTAGTTTAGCTGCACGCTCTAGTAAGCGAGAGTGCAAGTAGAATACGTCTCCAGGGAATGCTTCACGGCCTGGTGGGCGACGTAGTAGCAAGGAAAGTTCACGGTAGGCAGAAGCCTGTTTGGATAAGTCATCATAGACGACCAATACGTGTTTTCCGTTATACATGAATTCTTCACCCATAGATACACCCGCATATGGTGCTAGGTAAAGAAGTGGCGCTGGGTCAGATGCGCCCGCATTAACGACGATTGTATAGTCTAATGCGCCATGTTGACGAAGGGTTTCAACAACACCACTTACTGTGGATTCTTTTTGTCCGATCGCAACATAGATACAAATAACGTCTTCTTCTTTTTGGTTAATGATTGTGTCAATGGCGATTGCCGTTTTACCTGTTTGGCGGTCACCAATGATCAATTCACGCTGTCCACGGCCAATTGGTACCATGGAGTCGATTACTTTAATTCCAGTCTGTAGTGGTTCGTCAACTGATTTACGATCCATAACTCCTGGCGCCGGACTTTCAATCGGGCGGGATTTGGATGTTTCAATTGTACCTAAACCATCGATTGCTTGACCTAATGGATTCACAACACGACCTAATAATTCTTCTCCAACTGGAACTTGCATAATACGTCCGGTACGGCGAACTTCATCACCTTCGCGGATTTCAGTAAATGGCCCAAGAATAACGATACCGACGTTGTTCTCTTCAAGGTTTTGGGTCATTCCCATTACGCCGTTAGAGAATTCAACGAGCTCCCCAGCCATTACATCATCTAGACCATGTGCACGAGCGATTCCGTCACCGACTTCGATTACGGTACCGACATCGTTTACTTCGATCTCAGAATCATAATTTTCAATTTGCTGTTTAATCAGCGCACTGATTTCTTCAGCTTTGATGCTCATCCATTTCACCCCTATCTTTACTTGTTTGCAGACGTAAGGTTCTGCTCTAAACGTTTCAACTGTGTTGCAAGTGTTCCGTCGTAAATTTTATTGCCGATTTGGACACGAATGCCGCCTAGCAATGAAGCGTCGACGATATTGTTCATTCGAAGGGTGTTTAAATTCAATCGTTTCACAAAAACTTTCTCGACTTGAGCTAGCTCTTCTGAAGAAAGTTCGCGAACGGAATAAACATCCGCTTCTGCAACTCCACTTGCTTCGTTTTTCATTTCAACAAATGAACGGACCATATCCGGAATGATCTCTACACGGCCTTTATCTACTAATAGTAGGAGTGTGTTTACCAGATCTTTTGTCAGATCCTTGAAAGTATTCCGAATGAAATTCTTTTTATCCTCAGTTGAAACTCGTGGATTATTCATATATGTGCTGAAAGCAGGTTCATTTTCATATACTTCAGCAAGTACATTCAGTTCATTTTCAATCGATTCGAGGGAAGCTTTTTCTTTCCCCAATTCGTAAAGAGCTACCGCATATCTTCTGGCTACAATTGAATTACTCATTGTCTTCGCCTACTTTTTCCAAGTAATCGTTGATCAATTTCTCTTGTTCTGTTTCAGAAAGTTCTTTTTCAATCACTTTGCTGGCAATCTGAACAGATAGACTACCCACTTGAGTTTGTAGGGCTTGAATTGCCTTGTCACGCTCTTGTTCGATCTCAAGACGCGCGTTTTCTTTGATACGTGCGGCCTCTTCTTTTGCGGCTTTGATTAAGTCTGCTTGCTGATTTTTTGCAGTTTCGTTAGCGTCATCAATGATTTGTTGCGCGTTTTGACGTGTGTTTTTCAACTCGTCATTCGCTTCATTCATGAGCCGTTTTGCTTCTTGGTTGCTTTGTTCTGCTTGATCTATTTCACTCGCGATATGTTGTTCACGCTCTTGCATGACATTCATCAGCGGTTTCCAAGCGAACTTGGTAATCAACGCCAATAGAATGATAAACGTAATTAACTGGATAATCATATCTCCAAAAAGTAACCCATTGGCAGCACCAATGATCAATGCTTGGTCTAGCACGGCTTTCACTCCTTTCGCCTATTCTTCTATAAGGCTTCACACGGAAAACGATGTTTCAAAAAACAGCTTGTTTTCGCATGCTCTCTTTAATCTTTCGCGTACAAATGAATGGCGAAGCTTCTGAGCGACTCCGCCATTATTTTGATGTATTCATTCGACTACATTACCATAAAGGCAATAACAACGGCGATAATTGGAACCGCCTCAACCAACGCAACCCCGATAAACATTGTTGTTTGTAGGGCACCACGCAATTCTGGCTGACGAGAAATACCCTCTACTGTACGAGATACGATCAAACCGTTACCTACACCAGCACCTAGTGCCGCTAAACCTACTGCAATTGCAGCTGCTACTGCTCCTGTCATTGAAAATTCCTCCTCTTGGATATTAGAAATTAGTATTTTTTTATGAATTAATGGTCATCGCTCACTTTGTGCGACATATAAACCATTGTTAACATAACGAAGATAAACGCTTGGATTGCAGCAATGAATAGTTTAAATCCTTGCCAAGCAATTGTTGGCACAATTCCTCCAACAAATCCAAGTGTACCGGAAGCCATCAGACCGATCAGTAAGGTCAATAGAACTTCCCCTGCAAACATGTTTCCGTAAAGACGCATTCCGAGCGTAAGCGTATTCGCAAACTCCTCAATGATTTTTAACGGAAACAAGAGTGGAACGGGTGTGAAAAAATCTTTTACATATCCTTTTCCACCTTTGAGTTTGATGCCGTAGTAATGGGTTAATGCTACTACCATTACGGCAAGAGTCAATGTAATACTCGGGTCAGCTGTTGGTGATTTCCACCATAAATCCCCGTCATACACGACCATAAACATGATACCAAGTAAGTTACCTATAAAGATGTAGAATAACAATGTTAGCCCGAGTGGTAGGAATTGCTTCCCTGTTTTCCAATCCATTGTACTGCTGACCATTCCACGTACGAAGTCGACAATCCATTCCATAAAGTTCTGGAACCCACTCGGTTTCCGCTGGAGTTTCCGACTCCCTATAATCGCGATTATTAATACGATCAGTGAGGATACGAGAACCATCATTACGTTGGATAGATTGAAATCGAGCCAACTGATCCCAAAGAGATCTTCATATATAGGTGCACCGTGATCCAAAATCATTCACCCCTTTTCGTACTGGTAGTCTTTTTACTACTGAAAATAAAATCTATCATAATGACTAAGTATGGTGTCATTAAACCCACAACTGCTGCGATAATGTGGAATTGCTCCGGATATCGTAGAATGATGACGACAACCAATGCGGCTGCAGCAAATCTGGAAAGTGTTCCAAATGATTTCGCCGTCTGATTGTTTGCTGCTTTTTCTCCCATGATATCAATCTTCTTTTGAAGTAAAAACAGATTGAAAAAGCCGGCGACAATTCCGATGATCAAGCTTTGAAAAATGACTTGGTAATCTGTAAATCCCCAACCGATCACGGAGATGGCGAGCAGATACAACATCCATTTTCGTTGCCTATTGATCATCACTGAGTAGTTATTCACGATGATTGTCCCCCATTAATTGATTGACGAGGTAGATCATCCCATAGACACCTGCGGCTAAGCCGATCAACAATCCTACTAACAGAAACCAAGGACTCGTACCAAAATAACTGTCGAGCCAGCGTCCTGAAAATATGCCAACAATTGTCGAACCCGACAAATAGCTTAGAATCGTTGTAGTAATGGCAATCCCGCGAAACGGTTTTCCATTCATAGACATACCTGCCAGTCCAGCCTGTCCTTATTATGCAGATGTTCTAGAACTCACTAAAAAGATTCACACATGGTTTCGGCCGAAAAAACAGGGTGAATAGCGTCGTTTTTTCGGATATTTTGCTTGGGACCATATGTACATTCGTCATCTGAAATCCGTGTGCTTTTCAATAAGATTTTCGGTTGAAAGCCTTATCATTCCACACTAAGTCAGAATACAATAACCCCTAATATAAGTCAATCTATTTTGGGTTCAAAATAAAACAACTTTGTGACAAACATCACATTTTTAATTGGGTCGTTTTTTACAATGATTATTGTCTTGGTGGTTGATGCTTTTTGTCGATTATGGACGAATGGTTTTTTCTTTTTTTAGATTAGGCTTTTGTTATAAGTGTTATATGGTGGAGATCTCCTGGTTTGTGCGTACAACGATCCGATTTTCGCGGGCGACAATCCGATGAACGTGGCGAGCCACAAAATAAAGTAGATCATTTTTGCCGAGGCAAAAATGTACTTTTTTTTAAGATTTTTTCCGAGATCTTGCGGTTGAACGGAGGTGTCTTGATTGCTGGCTGCTCGATTAAAAGATGCAGCCGCCTGATAATTGCGGTGAGTCTCGTGATAAAGCGTTCCAACCGCTCGATAAACGCGCCGAGCCGCTCGACAAAACGTTCCAACCGCTCGATAAACGTGCCGAGCCACCCGACAAAACGCTCCAACCGCTCGACAAACGCACCGAGCCGCCCGACAAAGCGCTCCAACCGCTCGACAAACGCACCGAGCCGCCC
>NZ_VMHF01000014.1:0-54882 GCF_007559355.1 Allobacillus sp. SKP2-8
ACTTTGGGGAGGTACTTCCTTTTTTGTGTTTTGAAACCCTTGCCCTGTAAGGGCTAAGATTTATGAAATTTATTCAAGAAAAAAGACATAAAAAAAGAATTTGTTTTTCTTATCAAAACAAATTCGTTTAGTTATTGTAGTTATACAATTGTTGACGCTCGTAGAGTTATTGTGACCGATTCCCGTTCTAATCGTATCAACAATTTTGAGATTGATGTTTCTTTAACTTCTTCTGCAAATATTCTTCTGATTTTCCTTTTGGAATACTTAAAGTTTCCCAATTCTCATCTTTAACACTCTTCAATCTTTCTAGAACTTTCAAGTACTCATTCCAAGACCCATAAATGAACCTCCTTATTTCATGCAATAGTCTGGCTTGAATCCAGTGAAATCTTATTTTTTAAAACCTGTCCCCAATCTCCCTTGCCTATGTTAAATGCCAATCAAACCATCTACCATGCCCGTCTGTATCACCAATAATCTTTGTCTCGGGTTTTCCATCTATAATGGAATCGACACGAAGTTTTCTGTCGTAAATATTATTATAAATATGAAAAACGTCTCTGTTTCTTCCTATTTCATTAACCTGATCCAACAGTTCACTTTTAGCCGCTTCAGGCATTTGATTGGCTACGTGAGTATGAAAGATGCAAACCGCTGTATGAGTAGGAACATCTTTTATTATCTCAGGGAGTATTGCTACACCATTTCCTTCTATTAGATTAGGTGGATTTACCCTTAATTGTTCTACTGCATTTTCAAAGTTTTTTAGTCGTTCTTTATGTTCAGGCCAAATAAGTGCTTTTAACCATAAACATTCGTCTTCATCGGTAAGATTGGTAACGTTTAAGTCTATGCCCAGTCGATCACTGACCGGTGGAATTGATGTTAATAATTCATAAGGTATTTCACCATTACGTACCATGGATGTTAAATGAACAGTGGAATTTTGATTGCCAAAGACTTGCTCGTCCCCATAAGAATAGGAATAATGATCCCATAGCAACTGCAATCCTGCACTTGTCCCGATTTCTATGAGTGAAAGTGGTCTCTTGATCTGGTTGTATATATAACAAAACACAGGATACAGATAGGCACATCGCCGTACCTCATTTGTTTGGACTAGCTTCTTTCCTAAGATGGCCTTTATTTTATCTTTATTTTTCATGCAAAAATCTTTTAAAAAAGGAAAGGGATTATCCTCTCTACTCACCTGATCGACGATGCTAGGATAGAATTCCTTCAATTCATGTTCCTCACCTTGTAGCAACAAATAATGAACAGCGCCAAAAAGTAAGTTAGGGATCGGTTGCCCTTCTCTTGCATACATGCTTAAATCCAACAATTCATTATCTGTTGCAATTTGGTTCGATAAATTTTCATAGAGATCACTCGATCCGTGACATTCTAATGTAGCAAAGTTCTTAAATCGTTCAGCGATCCTTTGGGACATAACTTCCCCTCCATATCGTTAGCTCCATTTTTTCCCAAAACACCATTCAACTTAGCTTCCATCATTCATCTTTATTGTTTTTAGTGAAGCCAATTTTATAAAAAATCTTTCCGCTTCTCAGTAAATAAAACCCGAATACAAATTGAATCACTACCATTACGAGATTCTGAACAATGAATTGTGTTTGCTCGTTCGTACCTACACTGTTAACAGAAGATGTGAAAATGATATTGGATATAATCTGAAACGCTTTTGGAAGGGAATAGATGATTAAAACTAATCCGACCATCTTCATAAAAAGATAAAATAATGAGCCAATCTTATCTTCGTCTTTCGCAGACAAATTGTTAAAGGCTAATTCCACAACGGCTTTTCCATCTTTAAGTAGGTAAAACCCAATGATCAAAAGAATTACAGGGTACACGACTTGAAAAATTAGCGAAAAACGATAAGAACTTAAATTCTGATTCGTCATCATATCCGGTTGATTATAAATAGACATAAATTGAAAAACCACCGGAGTAATATGGACTAAGCCCCAAATAATCGTAAGAACCCCGACGATTTTCAATCCAGACTCAAAAAGAGCTTTTGGTGGAACCATTTAAAGACCCCCCTTTTCACTTGGCTTTGTTAAAGTCCGTTGTTAATGATTCAATATCGGTTTCTCCACGATTTATCAGCGGCTTCGCACAGTTTATCGGCGACTCCGCTCGATTTATCGACGGCTTCGCTCGATTTATCGACGGCTTCGCTCGATTTATCGGCGGCTCCGCACAGTTTATCGACGGCTCCGCACAGTTTATCGACGGCTCCGCACAGTTTATCGACGGCTCCGCACAGTTTATCGACGGCTTCGCTCGGTTTATCAGCGAAAAGCTTTCACCCACAGGCAATTAAAAATCAACACTAATCTTTAACAGAGCCTTTGGGCGCCATAACTTTATTTATAATCATCGTACCACAAATCTAAATATTTTGAATTATATTTTACATTACTTAAATTCAAAATGTAATCGAGTGATTTAATAAAAAAACAGCTGCTATACACTATGTATAACAACTGTTTTCAAGAATCTATGATTTAGTTATTTTCAAAGAAACGCTTTAACTCATCTACTTTATCTGTACGTTCCCATGTGAAATCTTCATCTGTTCGTCCAAAGTGTCCGAAAGCTGCTGTTTTCTTATAAATCGGCCGCTTCAGATCAAGCATTTTCGTTATACCTGCAGGGCGCAAATCAAATACTTCTGGAATAACTTCAGCCATCCGTTCTTCAGAGACAGCGCCTGTTCCAAATGTATCAACATTAATGGAAACGGGCTGTGCTACGCCAATTGCATAAGCCAATTGCACTTCACACGTTTCAGCAAGTCCCGCAGCGACGATGTTTTTCGCGACATAGCGCGCAGCATAAGCGGCTGAACGGTCAACTTTCGTCGGATCCTTACCACTGAATGCTCCTCCGCCATGACGAGCATAACCACCGTATGTATCTACGATGATTTTTCTTCCTGTCAACCCGGCATCCCCCTGAGGTCCGCCGATGACAAAGCGTCCTGTTGGATTAATGAAGATTTTTGTCTCATCATCCATTAACTCTTCTGGTACGATCGGTCGAATGACGAATTCCATAATATCATTCTTGATCTGTTCCAATGTAATTTCCGGATGATGTTGTGTAGACAAGACAATCGTATCAATTCGTCCTGGTGTACCATCTTCCTTATACTCAACCGTTACTTGCGTTTTCCCGTCTGGTCGTAAATACGGAATCACTTCCGTTCGACGAACATCGGATAAACGCTTCGACAGCTTATGAGAAAGTGAGATCGGCAGAGGCATTAATTCCTCCGTTTCATTCGTTGCAAAACCGAACATCAAGCCTTGGTCACCTGCACCAATTGCCTCAATGTCTTCATCCGTCATTTGTCCTTCTCTTTTTTCATAAGCAACATCGACTCCAGCAGCAATATCTTCGGATTGCTCATCAATGGAGGTCAATACAGCACATGTCGCATAATCGAAACCATATTTCGCCCGTGTATATCCAATTTCTTTTACTGTATCACGAACGATTGTTGAGATATCAACATATGAAGTCGTTGAAATCTCTCCGGATACTAAAACAAGACCTGTTGAAACCATTGTTTCACATGCTACTCGTGCATCTGGATCTTCTTTTAAAATTTCATCCAAGATGGCATCTGAGATCTGGTCACTGATTTTATCTGGATGGCCTTCTGTAACCGATTCAGATGTGAATAATCTTCGTTTCCTTTCCATATCTATTTCCTCCCAAGAATTATTACGGCACTCTCTCCTGGTCAGACGACAGCATCACTCTTCATACGGCTTGTAATCGAGTGATGTCAGAGACGTAGTTTTAATATCAATTGAAAACGAACGTCTTCAATCCAACAAAAAAACCTTCCCCATTTATCCATGACAAAAGGGAAAGGTGATTATCCGCCTTCCGCTCTTATCGTCCAAGGGACACCTTGCATCAGGTTAGCACCTGTCACAGCTTGTGATGGTTGCCGAGCTTCATCGGGCCTGTTCCCTCCGCTTTCTCTGGATAAGAGTTATTCCGTTTCTGCATTATCATATCGCTAAATAAGGGAACTTGTCAATTTATATTGTCAATGATTAACTAATTCGACTTTACTGAAAACGTGAACGTCCATCTACTGGTGCAGCGCTTGAATCTGCTTAATCGCACGAGCCATTAATTGGTCCGGAATTTCTGAAACATGTACCCACCTGACATCGTGATCTTCATCATTTTGACCGATTTCTGTCTCATCTGTCACGAAAAGATAACGGAAATCATAATGAAAATGGCCTGGTTCGCCTTTTTGTTTATTCGTAGGGATGTAATGAATATTGACATCAAAAGGATACAGCTGTTCTTTATGTACTGAATGAAGACGCACATCGATGCCTGTTTCTTCCTTCACTTCACGAATGGCTGCTTCCTCTGGTGTTTCTCCTGGATCCACATGGCCACCTGGTTGTAACCATCTTTCCAATGATTTATGAAATAACATCAATATATGATCCGGCTTATTCGGATGAAGAACAAATCCGCTACCGGTAATATGTCCCGGTGACACGCTTCGGTCAAATAATTCTTCGCGGTCTTTAATGAAGGAAATAAACGGGATGAGGTTCTCTGCCTCTTCAGGAAATTGAAGCATATACGTTTGGAACTGTCTCAAAGTTTCTTCTTTATTTGTTTTCGTTTCCATTTAAATAACCTACCTTTCAAAAAAATCAGCTTGTAAACTTCTTAATAAAAGCATAACATGTTTACATTAAATACGATATTTCATGATTAAGCGACAGATTTAGAGTATGAAAGATAAAACAATCCATCAAATTTTAATAAAAGGTTGGTAAAGTACCTCTGAATGTTGTTATAATTTAGTCACAATTATTTTCACCATTAGTATGGATTAATATATCTAATGTGTTATACTAATAACCAGATTGAAACAGCACACTTTAACTTAAACGTAAAGGATGATGAATGAATGAGCACAAATACACTTGATTCGCTCGTCTCTCGCTTAACCGATTTAGACGTGAATCATCAAAATCTTTCAGTTGCTGAACTTGTTGAAAAAGTATTGAGCCGTGAGGAAGGCGTCCTGTCTTCTACCGGAGCCATTCGCGCAACAACTGGAACATATACAGGAAGATCACCGAAAGATAAATTTATCGTAAAAGATGAAGAATCCCAAGATCATGTTGAATGGGGAAGTGTCAACCAACCAATCAGCGAAGAAAAGTTCGAAAATCTATTTCATAAAGTTATCGATTACTTGGAAACTCAGAATGAATTATTTACTTTCAAAGGCTTCGCCGGTGCGGATGAAAAATACCGCCTGCCGATCCAAGTCATTACACAATTTGCTTGGCATAACCTATTTGCCAATCGTCTATTTATCCGTCCTTCAAAAGAAGAGCTAGAAAATCATCAGGCTGGATTTACAGTCGTTTCTGCTCCACATTTCAAAGCTGACCCTGAAGTAGACGGTACAAATTCTGAAACATTTATTATTGTTTCATTTAAGCACCGAATCGTTTTAATTGGCGGAACAGAATATGCTGGAGAAATTAAAAAATCCATTTTCTCTGTCATGAACTATATGCTACCGACTAAAAATGAAGTGCTTCCAATGCACTGTTCAGCGAACGTCGGCGCAGAAGGTGATGTTGCTTTATTTTTCGGACTTTCCGGAACAGGGAAAACAACTTTATCCGCCGACCCGAGCAGAAGCTTAATCGGTGATGACGAACACGCATGGAGCCAAAACGGTGTATTCAATATCGAAGGCGGATGCTATGCAAAAACCGTGAATCTATCTGCTGAAAAAGAACCACAAATCTTTAATGCCATTCGTTTTGGTTCTGTTTTGGAAAACGTTATTTTGGACGAAAACCGTGAAGCAGACTATGATGACACGAGCTTAACAGAAAACACGCGTGCCGCTTACTCAATTGATAATATTGATAATATCGTCCGTCCAAGTCGTGCCGGACATCCGAATACAATTATCTTTTTGACTGCTGATGCTTCAGGCGTATTGCCTCCAATCAGTAAGCTATCAAAAGAACAAGCAATGTACCATTTCTTAAGTGGTTATACGAGTAAACTAGCTGGAACTGAGCGTGGTGTCACAGAGCCACAAGCGACATTCTCTGCTTGCTTCGGTTCACCATTCTTGCCATTACCAGCTGCAGAATACGCAAAAATGCTCGGTGAAAAAATTGATGAGCACAACTCAGAAGTATTCCTAGTGAACACAGGCTGGACAGGTGGCCCATATGGCGAAGGCTCACGTATGAAACTTGGTTATACACGTGCCATGGT
The DNA here is from genome assembly GCF_007559355.1 of Allobacillus sp. SKP2-8. Taxonomy (NCBI): domain Bacteria; kingdom Bacillati; phylum Bacillota; class Bacilli; order Caryophanales; family Bacillaceae; genus Allobacillus; species Allobacillus sp. SKP2-8. Next base: position 6,334 of record NZ_VMHF01000014.1, read on the forward strand.
TCAAGCAGCTTTGGAAGGCGATCTGAAAAATGTTGAAACCGTACAAGACGATTTCTTTGGTCTTCACATTCCGACCGAGTGCCCTGGTGTACCAACAGAAGTTCTTCACCCAAAGAAAACATGGGCTGACAAAGATCGTTACGACCAGCAAGCACAAGACTTAGCGAAGAAATTCCATGAAAACTTCAAACAGTTCGATCATGTAACAAAAGATATCGCTGAAGCAGGACCAACGTTTAGAGGATAATTGAATAAAAAGTGGTAAGGACCGGGTGATCCCGGTCCTTTTTTTGTTGGTCATTGTAAGCTGCGGATAATATATGCGCCCATTCTGAAATAATATGGTTCCATCTCACACGGTTATGCGCCCGGGAGCAAAGGATATGCGACCCGCATACGAATTTATGGACCCAAAGTTGCGACTTATGTGCCCAATCTCGAAATATATGAGCCCAACCGTAATTAGCGCGTGCTATTCACCCACCAAGATTAACTCAACCAAATATATGTGCCCATCTTGAAAAAATATGCGTCCATTCCATACGGATATGCGCCCACGAACATAGGATATGCGACCCGCATACAAATTTATGGACCCAAAGTTGAAATTTATGTGCCCGGTCTCAAAATATATGGGCCTAACATGTCGGATGTAGCTTTACTAATCCTGTGTTGTGAAATATACGCAAGGAAAATAATTGTATATAGATTAATTTTTGGTACACTTTTTAATAGGGGGAGGAAAGTACATGAGAAAGATGGTTTATTTATTAGTAGGGGTATTGATTTTACTTGTTGGTTGCCAGGAAGAAGCACAAGATCACGATGAGGACGTAAATGAACAAGAAGAAAAAAAGACAAAAAGTATTGATGAAACGGAGATAAATGAAGAGGATATAATAAGTGTAGAAGATTTTGATTTACCTGATCGGACAAAAGGCTTTTTTTGGACAGGAACAGATGGCAAAAATCAATTTCACTTTTTAGGAACTATGCATATAGGCACAGAGGATATGTATCCATTTGAAGAAGATATCGAATCAGCACTTGAAAACTCAGACTTTCTTCTAGTTGAAAAGCATTTCTCTGAGGATGAACAAGATCTAACCCAAGAATATTTCTATTACCCAAATGGAGAAACATTAGAAGATCATATGCCAGAAGAATTAGTTGATTCAATTAGGGATTATTCAACAAAGATTAAAGCGAGATTTGGACAATTGAATAGCATGAAGCCATACGCGCTCTCTAAAAGAATTATAAACTATGAAATAGGAAAAAAAGGTCTTACTAGCGACTATAGCGTGGAAGAATATTTGACAAAAACAAAACCAAAAAACACGGAAATTATCGGCCTTGAAGGTCGGGAACGTTACGAATTGATTCATAATCAGCCAGATGATTACTATGCTTACATGCTCGAACAGACTATTGATAATATGGATAAGCAAATCAATGAAGGGATAAAGAGCTTTGCTGGTTACCGACTTGGTGATGAATCAATGTTAACCGATATTAAACGTACTGTAGATTCCAACTCTGAAAATCAGAAATACGAACAGATGTATATCGATAATATGATGGTCAAAAGAGATCAAATGATGGCCGATCGAATCGCCGAGATCTCAAATGAATATTCCGGCAAAAATTTCTTTGTTGCAGTAGGAACCGCTCACTTTTTTAATGAAGGAAATGTGCTCGAGTTATTGAAGGACAAAGGATTTGAGATAGAGAGAAACTAAATAACTTTTTCACCTGTAGAACTAGCCGCTTGTATTTTAGATGAAACAGGTTGTGAATGGAAATTAAGTACATGATTAATGTATTCCAACCTGAAGGGTTTTAGATCTTTAAGCGAACTTTTTGTATCTAATTTTGACAAAAGTGAAAAATACTTTGTGACAATACACTTTGATAGTAAATCAGTAGCCTTAATTTATATTTCATGAAATGTTTCAATAGTATTCTGTTTTATACTATAAACCTGTTATAAGCAAGTTTATTTTGCAAATAATTCTTACTTTCGGTATTCGGATATTCTTCGATGGAACAGATTTACTATTTCTTCAACTGGATGTCCCTCTTCAATAATGCTTTCTAAGATTTCTTCAGCAATTAAGTAGGGGTCTTGCATTTGAATATTCTTATTAAAAGAATTAATAATGGCTCGGTTGGTCTCCCTAAGATTTCTTTCTTTATTTGACATTGGCACTATAGCCAATGGTAGGTTGAGACGTTTTCTTTTCGGTTCCCGATTCACAATATCACCTCGGTTATCACTGTTTAATATAAGTTATGTGATATGTAGAAAAAATATAAAAGAAAGTGTCCATTATCGGACACTTTCTTTTTGTTTGGCTCTGCGATTAGCCATTGTTCTTCTGTTTTCTTCCCGTAAACGCTTTTGTCTGTTGTTCAAGCCAACACGAGCGAGTGGTATACCTGCACGTTTTTTGGTTTGCTTACTTTGTTGTTCAGTGCTTTTTACAACCGTATTTACAGACTCTTTACTCCGTGCCATCTAAAACACCGCCTTCGTTATTTTCTGGTTCTTCCACGACCAAAACATAGGCTACTAAGAGTATGTTTATAATATTTCCATCAATTCTTTCTACCTCTGAATTACTAATGATCGATTTTACTTCCGCGACGTATTTTTCATTTAACACAGTGATGGGAATACACATTTTTGTGTCATTTACCGAAAAATACGTCTCATAATTCCTTAGTGAACGTTTCACTCTTGCTTTTGATTGGTTAATGCGTTTTAAGTAGTTTTCTTGGTCCTTTTCTGCTTCATACGAAAAAATTTGTACATTCAATCCTTCTTCATTTCCGTATTCATCTAAAAAGCGTTCCAATTCACTAAAGTATTGTTCTCTACTTATAGTATACCGCGTAAATTCGAAAGTGTTCAAGAGATTCTTCATGCTTTCAATTTTACGACTAGTAGAATCCAAATATTTTTCTGCCTGTTCAATTTGTTCGAAGCTCCTCAGTTCATTAACCAAAGAAGTACGGAGAATATCTCAGAAATCGAGCCACAATAATTAACCGAACAAAATATATGCGCCCATTCTGAAAAAGTATGCGTCCATCTCACACGGATATGCGCCCAGGAACAAAAGAAATGCGACCCGCATACGAATTTATGGACCCAAAGTTGCGACTTATGTGCCCAACCCCAAAATATATGAGCCCTACCGCAATTAGCATGAGCTATTCACCACCAAAAAAACACAAGCGCCACTAAGCGCTTGTGTTCCTTCTTACATTAAATCTCTTTTTTCAATTTCTTTTAAAGATAATGGCAAAATCTCATCTCGCATCATAAAGCTAAACTGCTTGTTCTTTTTCACATTATCCGGTAGTCGATCCAATAGTACAGGTCCATCCGTTTCAAAATAGTGGACTTGTTCCGTCATTTCATCGACATGAGCGAAGTACACATTTTTAATAATGTAGTCGCTTTTTCCATCGACGTAATATTGACCGATGAACTCTAAGTGGTTGACCACCCCACCGGTTTCTTCAAATACTTCGCGGATCGCAGCTTCGGGTGCATTCTCCCCTGGCTCAACTTTTCCGCCGGGAAACTCCATTCCTCGGTCACCGTGTTTCGTCAGAAGCCATTGGTCACCGTACCGGGTAATCACCCAGACATGCTGCGGATTTTCCGAGAAAGCTTGTTCACGAATGGCGAATTTAACTTCATTGTTGTAATAATCTCTAAAAGTATTCAATTGCATACGTTCCTTTACAGCAAATTAACCTTGATAGTTAACGCTCATTATACGTGGTTTCTGATCTTCATTCAAATCAATCCCGACTTCAATCGTATAGTTTCCATGAAGTTCATTCCCAGTTTCTTGTGTGACAACATAAGTTCCTGCTTCTGTTTGTTGCACATTATAATCTTCTCCCGCTTCAAACCACGGCGGTGTAGAAGTTGGGATGACTTTCAACTCGCCGTCCCTGATTTCGTAATATACATCTACGAATTCATCAACGACTTCTTCTGAAGCAAAGCCATAGAAGCTTTCTTTAAATTCGTCCATTGTTTCATATGCTTTCACGTTGTAGTACTGATCTGTATCTTGAACCAAATGATCCATGAATTGATCCGTCACACTGACGATTTGTTCATGAGTCAATGGTTGTTCTGTATGTTCTTCTTTCTCTTCTTGCGTTTCCCCCATCACAACCATCTCATTTTTTTGTTGAAGTTGTGATTGGTGGTTTTGTTGTTCATCATAGCTTACTTCCAAATTTCCTTCAGCATTCGCAGCGAAAGAGATTGGCAAAGCAAGAATGACAATCAACGAAAGTAAGATGTTTTTGAAATTCATTCGATGTCTCATTGTCTAAACCACCTTCCGTATTGTCTACTACATTTATACCTTTTTTTAGAAAATGCTAAACCTCAAAATGAAAAGAATACGGAAGATTTTAGGAATGATTTTAAAAATCATCTGAGTCCATCAGTGATTCGAAAAACGGGAATTGGCTAATATGCTCTTTCGCCTCCTCATCGCCTAGTTGATAGATCATTTTATATGCCCGAAGCAGTTCATGATCAACAGCATCGTTATCCTCGTCGTTGTGATACTCCTTGAACGGCACATGCGCTCGCCAGTACGTTCCATAGTCCGCATGATCTTTGTCTTCAAAACATTTGCGCAACGCTTTGACCTCTTCTGGATTTGCATAGACTGTAAACTGCGCATTATTACCTACCTTCAACTCTGAAATTTCTCCCGTTTCTACATTGACATAAAATCTCCGCTTGTCCATTTGCATCATCCTCCTACCTCTAGTGTGAGCAGGATGATAAAAATGTATTTATAGAATTTTTTGCTTATAGAATGTATATATGCATGGACATTCTTGAATATGACTACTTTTTTAAAAATTTTATTTGACTTTTTATTTATTTTGTATAATATATATTATATAAATTAAATTAATTGTACGAATTAATAAAAGGTGGTGTATTTTATTGGCAAATGACCAGGAGAAGTTACAGGAATCCCAGGATCTAATGGTGAGCGCCATTGCCCAGTCTATGGTTGTCTATGGCGTCACACCATCAGTCGGTCGTATCTACGGAGTGTTATATTTTTCCGACGAACCACTTACTTTGGACCAGATCACAGAGCAAGTGGCGATGAGTAAAGCGAGCGTCAGTAATGGGATCCGTGAATTAATTGATACTGAAATGGTCACGAAAGTTTGGAAAAAAGGCGAACGAAAAGATCACTTCATTGCTGAAAAAGACTTTATGAAAAACTTTTTGAACTACTTTGTAAAGATGATTCGCTTAGAACGAAGTATCATTACAAAAGCCGTTGAACAAGCTGAACCGGCCATAAAAGAAGTTGCGACAGAATCCAAAGAGGAATCCATTAAACAGGATGCCAACAGAGACCTTGAATTAATTGCCGATACAAAGGATTACTTGGACTGGATGATGCGTTTAGCGAACCACTTTGAGTCCAGAGAAATATTTGAACGAATACCAAAAAAGAAATAAAGGAGATTTTTATATGCAAAACAACAAGACAGCACTTGTGCTCATTGACTTACAAAAAGAATCTGATTTTGGACTAATTAATATGGATAGCGTCGTTACACATACACAAAAAATCGTTGAGGTAGCACGCGAGAAACAAATGCCGATTATTTATACACGTCACATCAATCGTCAGGATGGTATTGGACTTTCATTAGGCGAGCCATTAAATGAAGATGGAACTCCTTATTTTTATGATTCAGGAACTGAAAATATCGAAATCTGGGACGAAATTGCTCCTCAAAAAGAAGATATCGTCATAGATAAATATCGTTGGAGTGCTTTTTTTGAAACTGAATTGGATTTATTGCTGAAAAGCATGGGCGTAACCGACCTAATCGTCGGAGGTGTCGTCACTGATGGTTGTGTTATGACATCTGTCTATGACGCCTATTTCAGAGATTATAATGTTCATCTTATTGAAGAGATGTGTACAGCTTCCAATGAAGGGTCCCATCAAGCCGCTATATTAAATATGGCAAATTGGGTCTATAACCTAAAAATCTACAACACAGATAATATGTTAAAAAAGATACAAGGTGAAAAGCACCACTATTGGGCATCGGATAAAGTCGATTCCAAGCAATTTACCGCAGAAACATTGAAAGAACAGATAGAGAATATTCAACAGATAGCGAAGGGAGAATTTTAATTATGAAAAGAGTCATCATAATGATGGCCATGGCAGCTGTATTGATTCTTGCTGCTTGTGGTTCTGACAATGGGGAATCTGAGGAAGGTACAAACACAGAAGAAGAAAAAGGTGAAATTGTATTCGGTCAAACTTCTTGGACAAGTACTGAAGCACCGACACAAATTGCGAAACAAATTCTTGAAGAAGCTGGATACGATGTTAAAGTAACACTTCTTGATCAACCGGTTATTTGGGAAGGCATGGTTTCTGAAGAAGTAGATTTCTTTATGGACGCATGGCTTCCATACACAGAAGAAGCTCTGTGGAATGATTATAAAGATGAGCTACAAAAAGTTGCGACAAGCTACGAAAACGTGCCACTCGGCTGGGTCGTTCCTGAATATGTAGAAGAAGAATCAATTGCAGACCTTGAAGGTAAAGGAGAAAAATTTGACGGAGAAGTCGTCACGATCGGTGAAGGTGCCGGTATCGTTGAACTATCCAAAAAAGTTTTTGCCGATCCTGAATACAACTTAGACGGTTTTGAATTGACACCATCCAGTGAAGCTGCCATGCTACAAGTCATGGAGAATAAACTAGCCGAAGAAGAGCCATTCATCATTACCGGCTGGAGACCGCATTCTATGTTCTCCCGTAATGACTTGAAGTTTTTAGAAGATACACAGGAACACTTTAAATACGACAATGTCTATGTCCTTTCTTACAAAGGTATCGAAGAAAAATATCCAGAGGCTTACGACATCCTTTCTCAATGGAGCATCGAAGTTGACGACCTAGAAGATATGATGGCTGAGTATGAAAAAAATGACGTACCATTTGAAGAATCCGCAGCCAATTGGATTGAAGAAAATAGAGACACTGTTGATGAGTGGTTAGGTAAATAAACATGCATGAACCCTGGAACTGATTTAGTTTCCAGGGTTCATTATTATTTCTATCGTATGTTAAATCAATTTCTTTCAATTCATCCCACCGGTTCTTTTTCAACTCGAGCTTTCCCGAGTTTTTCTTCCAGGTATTCATTCATAAACATTCCATTAGGATCAAGCTTTTCACGAATGGTGAGAAAGTCCGAAAGCTTTGGATAAAGATTTTGTAAATCCTTTTGATTCAAATTGTGCATTTTCGCCCAATGTGGTCTTCCTTCGTATTTTCGCATAATGGCTTCCATATCACGGAAATAGGATTCATATGGCATTCCTTTAAACATATGAAAAGCAATATATGCGGATTCTCTTTCGTAAGACGGACTAAGCCAAATATCATCGGCATTCACGACTCTACATTCAATCGGAAAATGAACTTCATGATTTTTCTCTTCGATACAGGCACGGACTTCATCTAGCGCAGGTTTTAAATAGTGAAGCGGGATGCAGTATTCAATTTCAGTAAATTTCACAAGCCGTGGTGTCGCAAATAATTGATGGCTATTTGCTGTAATGTTCGTTTCACTGATACCTTTTGCTAAAAACTTACTGATCATTCGGCTTCGTTTTGGAAACCATTTGCACCCTGTCGATAGCACGTATAATAAATAATTCTCCATCACAAGGTCTTTGCAATGATGAAAAAATAATCGTTGAGGTTTGTTTTCTGATACGTTCATCCGTTTCACTTGTACCAGATCAGAATAAGGAAAGATATAAAATTCAAAATGACGATTGTTCGCAATATAGTCATCAAGCTTCTCTATAAAAAGCGGGTAATTAATTTTCTCACATCGATATTCATAGACAGGGCATTCGACGACTTTCAGTTTTACTTTCACAATAATCCCAAATGTGCCTAAAGATACGAGAGATGCCTTAAAATAGTCTGCATTCTCTTCTTCTGAAACCGTTAAAAGCTCACCCGATGCTGTCACAAACGTTAACGCTTCAACTTGTGTCGGGATATTCCCGAATGACAGGCCTGTTCCATGAGTTCCTGTTGAAATCGCTCCTGCAATCGATTGAACATTAATGTCTCCTAAGTTTTCTTGAGCATAGCCTAATCGATCCAGTTCTTTACCTAATTGATATAAACGAGTTCCACCAAATACCGTTACTGTGTCATTTGCTTCATCCACCTGCTCAATCCCCGTCAATTGATCGAGCGACACGAGCCATTGCTCTGTTCCGACCAAGTTCGTAAATGAATGGCCAGCACCAATCACACGAATTTTCTTTCCTTGGTTGGCCGCTTCTTTCACAATGGTAACGACTTCATCTACCGAGGACGGATAAAACGTCGACTCCGGCTGGCCCTCATGCGTTTCTGCCCAGTTTTTCCACTTCTTCCCCTGCGCTCTTTTAATTAAAGAAAACATTGGCCATCCCCCCGGTACGTAGAATAACGATCAACAATCCGTTTATCCTCTACACAAATTATCTCTTGAAAGCGCTCACAAATTTCACCAGCTTTTGCAGCCCTAAAAATAATCGGATCGCCAATATTTAGGGAAACATCTTCATAATGAATTGGCGTCTGTACTTCGCCCGCACCCTCAAATGGCAGCAACTTTCCCCCTGGTGGATAAATCGGTTGCGGCATTTTATCTTTACCATGTGGACCTGATGCAATAAAGCCACCACTCGTACATGTATATATATTTGGTGCCGGTTTTCTGACGACTGGTAATGCATAAAATAGCGCTGGTTTATATTGAAAATCTCGGTAATAATCAAATAATAACGGCGCATAAAAGCCGGATCCTGCGGCAATTTCTGTGACACGATCATCCATTGCTGTTGAATCCATACTTCCCGTGCCGCCACCATTGACAATCGATAGCTCAATTCCTTCTTCAGCTAGCGCTTGAACAACCTGCTTTCTCCGCGTATGAATTTCATTGATTGAACGTTCTTTTAAAAACGAAACGACTTGGTTTTTTATGCGATTGGCAGGCATCCGATCCGTCACACCCGCAATCTGCGCTTCATATCCCATTACACCATGAAGCTTCAAACCTGAATATGTTTTGATCTTTCGTGCTAAACGGACCGCTTCACGCACGGAGTTGATCGGCGAACGTCTCACACCAAAATGAAGACTACCAAATGTCGTACTCATATCGATATCCATACATAAGTAAAAAAATCCTTCAGCTTTTTCACTAATGCGGTGTAAATATTCTACCTGTTCTTCAGCATCCACCATACACGTAATTTGATGACCACGAGCATTCAATTTTGCAATCTTCGTCAGTGCCTGTTCATTCCAACACGGATAGCCGATCATGATGTCATCAAATCCCGCTTCAGTAAGATAAACAGCTTCATCAGGGCTATAGCATAATAACCCTTGAAACACAGAACTCGAATTTAAAATCCGCTGTAAAACCGGGATAGACCGAATAGATTTTGTAGCGATTCGAACCGTTTTCTCCTGAGCTTTACTAGCGATCATTTCACAGTTTTCATCAAATGCATTTACATTCAAGAAAAGAGCTGGAAGCGACAAACCCTCTGGCAATACGTTTGAATCCAATACCATCACCTCTTCTTTCATCATAAAACAAAGTGACTGTTTATTGAAGTATCATTTTAAATATTCTGCAAATAAAAATCGAGTTAACCATACCTTTTACTCAACAATCGTGTCTGCTCAGATAAAAGCTTATATTCAATTGACAGCAACTTTAAAGCATGATAATTTATCTTTAATTAAATAATACTGAACAGGAATCATCATTAAAACTATGTTAGAGGGCAAATGATCTGCTACTTAGCGGGGCCTCCCATTGTGGGTGGCCCTGTTTTTTTGGGAGGAACTTTATGGATAAAAGAGTATATATTTTAACGACCATTACCTTTATTGTAGGATTGGTCGAATTGATTATTGGAGGGATTCTTCCTTTAATTGCAAATGATTTAGACATCACTTTAGGACGCGCTGGCCTCTTGATCACTGTATTTTCATTAAGCTTTGCCATTTCGGGTCCTATACTTCTTTCATTAACTGCTAAAATAAAACGCAAAAAATTAATTATTATCGTTTTAGTACTTTTTTTACTTTCTAACGTTCTTGCCGTTGTAAGTACAAGTTTTACACCACTTCTAATATCAAGAATTCTATCAGCAATGTTCGCAGCACTTCTTATTTCATTGTGCTTGTCGATTGCTTCTCAAATCACGTCTACGACTCACCGCTCCAGAGCGATCGGTATCGTATTGACGGGAGTGAGCGCTTCATTAGTCTTTGGCGTTCCTTTTGGTTTATTTCTAGGGAATGAATGGGGCTGGAGAGCACCATTTTTAATGATTGTCTTCATCCTGATGATTTTAATTGTACTGATGTGGTTGTTCATGAGCGAAATTGAAGGAAAAGAGGCTTTGCCGCTAAAGGCTCAAATTAATGCCCTTTCAAATCCAAAAATAATAATGACACAATCCATCTCCATTCTATTTTATGTGGGACACTTATCGCTTTACGCGTATTTAACCCCTTTCTTACAAACAACAATGAATCTTACTGGAGACTCTTTAACTATTATGTATTTAATACTTGGTGTCGCTGCAATTTTTGGTAGTTGGTCTGGTGGTTATGCATCTGACCGTTTTGGAACTAAAAAAACAATCATCGTTGTCTTATCGCTTTTTGCAACGATGCTATTCATGATTTTTGTTCTTCTTTCTAAACCTGTGATGTTAGTTATTGCATTAATGTTATGGAGTTTCTTAAGCTGGGCACTTACACCGGCAATACAAAGCCAATTAGTTTCTATTGCACCAGAGACATCTGACATCCAACAAAGTATCAATAATTCGAATATACACATAGGTATGGCAATCGGTTCATTTATTGGTGGAATAAATATTGATCTATATAAAGTTGAATTTAATTCAATCATTGGAGGGGTTATTGCTGTATTTGCTTTAATCCTTGCCATTGTCGCTTTGAACTATCAAAGATATGAGGCGAATCAAAGTGACGGCTTATTGAAGTATTAATTTAAATTATTAAGCAAACAAAAAAGGCTGGGTTAACTCTAACCCATTCAGTTATGGGGGAGAAAAGTGCTATTCACAATATGAATAACACATCTAGTTGCACTCTCTTTAACAATGTTTCAACAGTACAATTAGCAAGCAAAAAAGGCTGAGTAAACTCAGCCTTTTTAGCGTTTTATATTATCTCTTTCTTCAACAATCACGCCTGTTTGTTTAAAATTTATGAATCGCCGAAAATGTAACTCCATCCTGCTAATCTATGCTACAATAAAAACAATAGACTGGCTTCGCATGAGGGGGTTGGTAGCACTGTCGATCTGCCGTTAGTCTTCGTTGGGAGACTTCCCAGGGAGGGAGGTGCTTGCCAATGGACATTGTTAGTGCGCTAACGCTCATGATTTCCTTCGGGATGTTAGTAGCGTTTATCGTTTCTGATAATAACCATAAAAAATAATCCCTCATGCGCTTTTGCAGGTACGTGAGGGATTATTTTCCTTAGCTGCCGACCCCTCTTGTTGGGGTTCAGTCTATTACGACCGTTCCATGTTACAGCATGGGCGGTCTTTATTATTGTATGCACTTATCATCTTCCTATGTTAATTATACCACGAAATTAAAGTTTGTACATATTTTTACCTTTGTTATTTCAACGTTCATTTATCCATTTACTTAACAAGAAAGCTTCTTATTAAATGAAAGCGCCCGCTACTTAAATAGTGTAATCTTTTCTATCTCTTTATCAATACGTACTGCTTATCTTCTAAAAAGAATGTTTCGCAAAGATGGTTTATGTCTTTTAACTTTAAATGTTTTCCAAATTGAAATGTGCTAAGGTTAATAGCTACATTTTTACTGTCATCTTTTTCTTTACCTTCATGTCCATCCCAACAAGAATATATTTCCATAAAATTCCCTTCTAATAAGTTTTCGTCAATATAATTAAAAAGTGTCTTGATAGATTTATGGTGACTTGCTGTATTGTTAGTGTGTAAGTATCCTTCTACTTCATATACAAAAGAAGTAGTAAATTTTTCTCTTACTGGTTCGTACCCAGAAACTAAATTAAGAACATCAATTCCACTTGCATCTTCTTCTGTTTCATACACCTTAACGAGCTTAGACCCGTTATTCTTCTTCAAACGTTTTTCTAAACTTAGTCCTTTTAACTTCAATTCCGATAGAGGTTTATATGTTGGGTTCCTACCAAATGTACCAGTAGGAAGTTCTATATTAGCCCCTATGAAGTGATTTAAAGTCATCTATAAACCCCCTTTTCATAACCTTATTTTACCATAAAATAGGCAATCCCTTGTTAAACAAAATGGCTCCGTTTGTTGAACATGTTATAGAAGTCATACTTTATCTCCCGATAAATTGTACACCGTTATTTAATTTTTTCATGACCATGCAGGCTTTCGACCATATCCAAAAGGCGTACCCGAACAACCATTTGTGGACCTATATGAATGCAGTGTTACTTGTATAAGCCCCCATACCTTAAAAAATCAGGGTGCTAAATCCATTACGATTTGCACCCCTAATTAATAAGCTAATTTATGTTCCGTGGATGGTTTTCTTTATAATTACCGTCTGAATGATTACAAATAAACCACTCACTGCCCAATATAATGGTAGGGCTGCTGGTACGTTTAACGAAATGATTCCGATCATAATCGGAGAGATTACAGCCATCATCGCCATTTGTTTTCGTTGGGGTTGCTCCAAGCCAATCAAACTGACTTTTGCTTGCAGATAGTAAATAAGAACAGCCACTAAAACGAATAAAATATCTGTTTCTCCGAGACTAAACCATAGAAATGATTGTTCGGCAATTTCAGGTGTGCGCCTAATCGCATAATAAAAACCAATTAGAATCGGCATTTGAAGGATCATAGGCAGACAACCTGTTACCATTTTCACCGGATTAAAATCATGTTTTTGATAAAGAGCACTTAGTTCTTTTTGCATACTCAGCCGATCTTCTGGGCTGTTCTTTCCTTTGTACTTCTCTTGTATCGCAGTCATTTCCGGTTTGATCAATGCCATTTTCCCTTGGGATTCCTTACTATTCTTCGATTGTTTAATGAAGAATGGCAATAGCGCGAAACGAATGCCTATCGTAATAACAATAATAGCCACCGCGTAATTTCCTTGTAAAAAAAGAGCAACTTTTTTAATCAAAAGTGACAGCGGATATACAAAGTAATGTGAAAAGAACCCTGTAGATGCACTGTCAACAGGTGTGAAGTTATTGCTACACCCGCTCAGTATAAGCAAAAATGACAATAGAAAAATTAAAAAAGAATACTTTCTGAAGAAAGTGAGTAAGCTGTTTTGTTCCATTCTTGTCCTCCTCTTATTTTAAAAATCTGTTTAAAATAAGAGGAATTGTCATCGGCTTTATCGTCTTTTTCATCTATTCTTTTAAACGTCATGATCAGCCATACGATAAATGATTCATTGGTTATAATCGGTTTCTCAAATGGATTTATATTAACCTTTGTGCTTTGGTGCTGATTCGTAAACAAATAATCACTGTTGGATAGATGTTGGTTATAAAGATGGCTGACATAAATTGCACCAACAACAATCAAGAGGATTCCTAAATACAGATAAAAGACAGTCGCATCAATAAACAACGTGTTTAACAAGTCTAGAAACATACTTACTCACCTCCTTTAAATTCTGACAAATAAAAATATTATTAACTATAATTGTACCAAAGATGCAAGACAATGCATACCACTGAAAATAATCTGTTCGACTGTTGGTTTCCAAGATGACAGGTTAAATAAATAGGGTAAGTGTGTTATTTTCTTTTTATGAAGATAATTGAAAAAATGCCTATACATAAAGCGAGTAAAGAAAGGAAAAAAGCTAACCAAAGCATTTTATTACCTCTATTCTTGTATTAATTGTATGATGAGTATATAATGAGAATAGAATATGGGTAGGGAATGAAGAAACCCTTTCGGGAATCTTCAAACCCTGTGAGTTACTGGGATTTCCGCTTTGCAGAGCGGGAGTCCTTTTTCCTGTTACGATAGTTCATTTTTGCAACAGCAAAATTGATCATAGCTATTACAAAATTAATGACTGACGTAACAATGATCAGCACTTCAACCATACCTATTCACCCCTTTCCAGAAGAAAGAATCTTCTTCCCTTAAACAATAAAATTGTTTGGAAAAGGGATAACTCTATTATACCATATCAAAGACAAAACTAGGAACAAAGGTTCGTATTTCAAAATACCTTTTCTCTTAGAATAAACTTTCAACATTTTATGTACTTAATCCAATTTAAAGCTCTTTTTCATAACTGTTTCAGATTTATATTTTTTTGCTAATTCTTCTAATCATTCAACAACCTCAGACTCAAGATGGAATCCACTGAAAACTTTTTTGGTTCTTGTTTTTTCTCTCATAATCTCTTATATAATCGCACCAGAATTAAAATATTGCTTTAATTAAATTGATCACTAGCCTAGGAATATACAAAAGTGCATCTGCACTCCACCCTAAGAGCATACTGATTATATTATTTTTAGTTTCATCATCATTGTTTTTACGCGATGATTCACAATGTTATTGTCTAATCCGGTTTCATAATCAAATGGCGATTCCCCGGTCAATTTCCACCCATTCGGTGCGTTATTACTCTTACTCACTATGAACTCTCCTTTGCTAACTAATTTTCTAAGCAATTTCCGATATTCACTAGGCGTTATGTCATACACTTTCTTGAAAGCTCTTGTAAAGGATTCTTGCGACGTGAACTACTCCCACCACTTACCACCCTTACGGGTTGCTTGAAGTGGGGGCTTCTTGGGTAATCGTCACTTTTATTAGCTGACGAAATTGACCAAGCTAACCCTCTTGTTCCAAAAGTTTATTTCGTTATTAGGTACTCGCTAATAAGCGAAGGCCTTCGTTTTTGATATTGATTGCTGAATTGTAATCTCTGTCGAGATTTAGACCACATGAACAAGTGTAAGTTCTAATGTTCATAGGCATTGGTTGGGCATTTCCACAATTAGAACAAGTTTTTGTAGAGGGGAACCATTTATCTATTTTGATAAGTTGTTTCCCTTGTTCTTTTAGTTTGTATTGTAAGAAAGATGCGAACATTCCCCATCCATTATCAGTGACACTTTTGCCGAATTTGAGTGTTTGTGACATCCCTTTCATGTCTAAGTCTTCAATCACTATAGCATCAAAATTAGTAACTAATTCTTTTGATTTATGGTGAAGAAAGTTTTTGCGTTGATTGGCGACTTTCTCTTGAATTTTCGCTACTCGAATACGCTGTTTGTTCCAATTCGAAGAACCTTTCTTTTTTCGAGAAAGTTTGCGTTGTTCTTTTGCTAATTTATCAAGCATTTGTCGATAGAACTTAGGGTAATTGGCTTTCTCACCCTCACTATCGACAAACAATCCATTCATTGCAAAATCCAAACCGACTACATTTTTTATTTTTTTAGCCTTAACCTCTGTCTCATATTCTGTAAGGATAGAAACATAATATTTTCCCGATGCTGTCATAGATAAGGTACAGGATTTAATTTTATATTCTGAAGGGATTTCTCGATGTTGTTTCATTTTGACCTTTTTTAGTTTAGGTAACTTGATATGACCATCCAACAACTGGATATTACCGTTTACGACATTTGTTGTGTAGCTTTGTTTGTGGCGCTTGTTTTTGAATCTCGGAAATTTAGCATTCCCTTTGAAGAAGGCTTTATATGCCTTATCTAAATTCAGTTGAGCGTTGGCTAATGCTAACGAGTCTACTTCCTTTAGCCATTCATACTCTTTTTTATACTTGGCAGGAGTAGGATGTTTAACGTTTTTCATGGCACCTTTATCATCTTTTAGGTTTTCATAGGTTTTTATGCGTTCTGCCAACATTTTGTTGTAGACAAAGCGAACACAACCAAAGGTTTTACGGATCATCAAAGATTGTTCATCTGTTGGATATATTCTGAATTTGTATGCTTTATTCAGTTTAGTCATATCAATTCACCTCACTTTATTCCTTGATTTTCAATGTATTTTTTAACCACCTCAATAGGTGAACCACCAGTGGTCAGCAGACAAAAACTTCTTGACCAAAACATTTCTTTCCATAACTTCTTTCGCACAAAAGGAAATTCTTTTTTGATAAGTCTTGAACTGGCACTTTTATAGGCATTGATGAACTTTGATAGTTCGGTATTAGGATGAGCTTTGAACAAAATATGAAAGTGGTCAATATCGTGGTTCCATTCGACCAACGTAATGTTGTATTTCTCACCCAACGATACAAACTTTTCTTTCGAATAATCTGAAATGGTGTCATCAATGACTTTCCTTCTATATTTCACTACCAATACCAAATGGTAATACATCAAGAACACTGAATGATTATTACTATCTAAATTCATGTCATACCAGCCCTTATACGTTATAAGACTGATTATACCACATTGATATAAAAGACAGTAACTTTTGGGCTATCGCTCAACCGAAATTCATCTCCCCCTTACCGTTGGGCTACTCCCATCACACGCTTGAAGAGGGAGACTTCTTTCGGAAGTTAGTTAAATTGATAATTCAAAGCGATATCAATCACTCGCTGATCTGTCGTAATTAATTCCCTCGCACTTTGTGTCATCCGCCGCTCTCTCACATATTCGGCAACTGATTTGCCGATAATTTTTCGAAAAACACGTTGAAAATGGAATCTCGAATAACCGGCATGTTCAGCCATACGGTTAAGCTGCAATCGTTCAGCCAGATGTTGTTCAATATAATTTAATGATCGTTGTATAGCTTTTTCATGATCTTGGTAGGACATTGGATCACCTCTTACTCTTACATACCAGTATAACTGAATGATTCTCGAAAACTTGATTTTTTGTGCTAATGTGAAAAAGAACGTTGAGAAGTGATATTATATGAGCATATGATTATACAAAATAAGTAGGTGTTTTTAATGGATCTTTTTCAAATCGATAGCTGCTATTACCTAACGGATGCTAATGAAGAAGAGTTGAAGAATATCGTCCATGAAGTTAATCAATTAGGCGGGTATGTGTTGGAAGTTGAAAAAGAACTTATTCGTTTAGGATACAAGGTGAAGTTTTTTGATGATGTTCAATTAATTCAATTTCCTCGTTAAAGTTATGTAATGAAATCCTGGCTGAACAGACTATAATTAAAATAGAACTCCGAGGTCGTCTGGAGTTCTATTTTTAACTTTTCTATTTAAATGTCCCTAGATCAATAATTATCCTATCTAAAAATAGACTTCGGTAAAAACGCAGATACAAGACTATTCGGAGAGTTGACGATCTCGCTAATTCTTAAATCTACCGTGATACTACAAAGCATATATGCTTCTTCTTCTGTCATATGGTATTCACTCACCAAGTGCTCAATCATATAGCGGATCGCATTTTGAGAAGCTTTAAAGAGATTTTCTCCATGTCCAGTCGTCACAAAGTAGCCCCGGCTATCCGCTTCTGGTGTGGGAGGTCCAGGAATTTCATAACGCGGCTCGGCAATCGTTTTCCCTTTATGCAACTTAAAGCGAACCGTTGCCTCCATCGAAGCTTCAATCGCCGTTCCACATACTTCCCCATCTCCTTGAGCAGCATGTGTGTCACCAATAGAAAATAAAGCACCCTCTACCCAAACAGGTAAGTAAAGCTTTGCTCCTTTTGTCAGGTGGCGGATATCCATGTTACCTCCATTTTTACGTGGAGGTACAATACTGAAATCCCCTGCTTCAGGAAGCGCAACTCCGACTGTACCTGGGAAAGGTTTTAGAAATAAATCAATGCCATCTAAAAATTCAGTTGTGTTTCTCTTTTTCAAATCAAAAATTTTAATCGCTGGGTCTTTAAAATCCTCTGCAAGTAAACCAAAGCCAGGAATGAGTGCCGTCCAACCCCAATCCAATTGTTTAAAGTCGAGAAATTCGACCTCTAACGTATCGCCAGGCTGAGCACCTTTCACATATACAGGCCCTGCTACTGGATTCACTTTTGTGAAATCAATGTTTGCTACATCTTGTGCTGTAGATCCCTTTGTGAATTGACCGCCAGACGCCTCGGTGATCTCATAAGTTACCACTTGTCCAGATTCCACTTCAGCTATCGGCTTTAATGAATTGTCCCACCCAATATGACTGTGCTCGTTGAAATCATGAATCGTCATGTACGGATGATTGTGATGATGAATACCCATTGAATATGCCCCCTATGCTGTATCGTCCTTTGTAAGATGAAATATAAAAAGAAGTTTCTCAATAATTGTCGAAACTCCTTTTTTCTTAAAATTATATAAATTGTAGTAATTTTGTGTGGGAAAGTCAATGGGTTGTTGAATGTTTTACATATCGTGCTGCAAAGTTTAAGTTATAATCGCTTAAATTCCGGTGATGCCATTAATTTCTCAAAGAAATCACTTTTGGCCTCTCGATAGGCTTCCATATCCCTGCCTTCATATGTTCTTTTTAGATTATCGTATTCTCGTAAATACTCATCATTCAACTTTAATACCTCACGAATCTTCCAAAAGAAATCAAGATCAGAATCAATAACCGTTAATTGGATGCCTAAAGGAGGTTCCGCCGCATCGTCTTGAAATGCTCGAAATGTATCTGTTTTGTACTTCCCTCATTAATCTCATAATGTTTCGTTAACACAGTAACAGCTCTCAGAAACTCCGCAGCTGACACTCTTACTTGAATATCCAAATCCCCTTTGGTTAAGCTCCCAAGGATTGCTGTACTTCCTATATGTTGTATATCTGCTTCAGGAAGCAACTTTTGAATGAATACTTTATGCTTTATAAATGCATCTTCTGCTTTTTTATACAGATTGTCGTCGGAAATAAAATTTACTTTTGCCATTGAATGACCTCTTCTCTAAATAGAATTCTAGTATTATATTATAATAGAAATAAATTATTGTAAGGTGTAGTATATAAATCAAAAACTATGGAGGTGTCCTAATGCCTATACATAATAAACTAGTAAGAGATAAAATACCTCAAATTATTGAGCTTACCGGAAAGAAATATACTACGAGAACTCTTAGCAAGGAAGAATATACTTTCGAATTAAAAAAGAAATTAAATGAGGAAATTACTGAATATCAAAACGCTTCTTCTGACGATGAGGTAATTGAAGAACTGGCAGACATTTTAGAAATTATGCATTCATTAACCAAAATACATGGAGTATCTATGGAAGATGTTGAAGAAAAAAGAATAAAAAAAGCTACCGAGAGAGGCAGCTTTAATGACAAAATATTTTTAGAGAGCGTTGAAGATTAAAAAGTTCTCGGAACCCAAATCTCATCAAAACCATTTTTGATAGAATAGTCATAAAGCAAAATTATTTTTTTATCTTTATAATTTTCTAGAAGAGTTTGTTTATTCTCTATTACTTTTTCTTGAAGTTGTTCATTTCGGTCAATAATGAAATTTAAATACTGCCGATCTGGAAGCTTATCGCTCTTCGATGTATTACATTGATTACAAGCCAACACTAAATTCCAGATATGATCAGATTGAACGAATGACCATGGAATAAAATGATCGACGTGAGTTGCTTTGGTTTTATAAAGGTCTCGTCCACAATAAAAACATGTTGATTCGAAATAATGTAGCAATATATTCTCATAAGGCTTTAAAGAGCTTCTTTTCGCTATACTTTCCACTTTACCGATCAAGTAGTTTATATCTGGTATGTCGTTTAGTTGCTCAATCATCCTTGCCATATGGTAATTTGTTAAATGAACGATTAGCCGTTGGTATGTCAGCATAAACTCATGTACTCTTGGATTTAACTTGAAGTATTCTCTATTATGGTCGAATCCGTAGAACTGTTTTTTTGTGTCTCCGTACAATGCTCCGAATACATTAATCTTCATTATTGATTTTACTTTCGAAACTATTTTAAGTTGTAATTCATGATTAATTTTATCGAAGTTAAACTCCCGAGGTATGCTATATTTTTCTTTAAACCCTTGTAATGCACTGACTACACTAGAAGGATGTCCTCTGTTATGATTTGTCAGGTTATGATTAATCACTAAATTCCAATAAACTTTAGCAAATACATATGCTAGTTGGTCGTAAGTTAATTCATAATTCTCATTTACCTGATATAAATTTTCAATGATCGATTTCATTAAGGCATATTTATAAGTAGAAGACTTTTTTGACTTGTTGGAAAGAATAATTGTGAAAACTCTCCAAATATCTTCATCAATTAAATCCACTTCTTCTAACACACCTACTTTTAACCGGTGGCTCATATAATCACTCTCAATACTTATCACTATGTACGATGGCTTTTATAAAAGTAATACTAGTTAAAAATGTCTTCATGAGGTTCTTTGTACTTTTTGTAATCGTAAAGACATAATAGCTTCCTGTAATCTGTAGACTTCTTATTTCCTAAAGTTATTAAATATTCTTTAGCATCTTCATTAGAAATACGATTATTTTTCATACCTAAAGCTATTGCAATAGTTTTTCTAGATTGAGGAATTGAAGGATCATTAAAAACTTCATTTATAGTCTCATGTTGCTCACCAAAGTCTACTTCATTTTTAAATATATTTTTTAATTTGTTTTTTTGAATATCTTTTAACCTATTAATATCTTTTAATTGTGGTTGTATTTGTGAAAAAGCATAAATAGGAAAATATTGGTTTTTTTGAATTTTTAATTTATCTATTAGTTCTAATAATTGATGATTAGATTCTTCAACAATTTTAAAATAATTTTCCATCATTTCCGAAGAAGTATGAAATTCGTATTTTATGGATTTTAAAGACCCAATTGCTAAAACTTTCTCGCGATTTTTTAAAGAGTCCATATCTTCAGTTATGCTAACTTCAATGCTACCTTCTCCAGAATATATTTCTTTTACTATATTTTGAACTTTTCTAATATCCATTGCAGATACAGGTAAGATTAACTCAGCTAAACTTTTATAAATTTCAATAAAATTATCGGTTTTAATTTTATTTATCCTTATTGTTGAAGAACTATTTAAATCAATGTCATGATCGGTAACTTGCGTATTATTCGACCCTTTCTCATACTCTACGAGTAAAAAGTTTTTTCTTATTTTTTCAGCTTCCGAAGTATTGGGATCAACATAAGTAAATATTGTTTTGAGGATTTTCTTAATGTTTTCGTCACTTACACTGTATCCAAGAAATATAATTGGATTATG
Organism: Allobacillus sp. SKP2-8; assembly: GCF_007559355.1. Classification (NCBI taxonomy): domain Bacteria; kingdom Bacillati; phylum Bacillota; class Bacilli; order Caryophanales; family Bacillaceae; genus Allobacillus; species Allobacillus sp. SKP2-8. The sequence goes on from NZ_VMHF01000014.1 coordinate 27,731, forward strand.
TATAAATAATGAAAGAAGCTGTGCTCTTATTAATTCATATCTCTCATCAAAAGACTTGTAATCATCTTGTGTAATGATTATTTTTTCAGGATGATTTACACAACCATGAACCTTATATACAGATCCATATGGATTGCTCAATAAAATTTCATTGCCAATTAAGGGATCAAACTTAAATATTCGCTCTATAAATGTATCGTAATTGGTTGTAATAACAGACCCAATGTTTTTTCTTACTTTTTTTAACTCCAAAATTTCTTCGTATTTTTCGTCTTTAAGTCTATAACTTGATAATAATTGTTTTATATATATTTTAAATCTACTTAAGTTTATGTTTTTTTTCATATTTTCGTAGAATTCATCATTAATCTTTTTGAACTGTCCGTCTCTATATTTCATCAGGTCTTTATTAAACTCATATTCTAATTCTGTTGCAATCCCAGAAAAATCAAACTCTCCATTATGATAATTATGTGATTTTAAATCTAAATAAAACTCATCATTTCCCTTTAATTCTTTAGCAATGAAGGATAAGAGTCCATCCCATGTATAAGAATCTTCTAAATACCTTAAACTAAAACCTGTTCCAATAAAAAGTACTGGATGATTTGAAAAATTATTAACAAACTCATTTATATTCACAAACTTTCACCACTTTTCCTCAAAATTTTTTAAAAAAATGTTGGTCTTCAACTCTAATTATTTATTTTTTGATTAACGAATACAATGCTATGTGCAGTTTCATTTACAAAACCTAATACATATGAAAGCAACCTTAACTCTTCTTTAGTGATTAATTTACAGTGTGCAATCTTATTTCTAATGGGTAAAATAGATTTCAATTGAGCTATTTCTTTAACTTTAAATATTTCTGAAAAACATTCGTACGAGGAAAGCATTGAGACTAGTTCGTGCAAATAAAATCTAGAAAAGTTTTTCCTATACGGTTTGTACAAATTAGTTAACGGGGCTTGAATAAGCCATCCAGATCCATATTCTTCGGTCATTGTTATACTAATAACTTTTCTTAACTGATTCTCCAAATCATACAGCATGCCATATGCTTGCTTCATAAATTCTGTATCTTCTATACTCAATGCTTGCTTCCTCTTTCTATCATTAGTTAAAATTAACAAAATTTAATAACTCTTCGTAGTTTGATACGATATCATATTTTACTGAATCATCACTTATCTTTTTAAAGTGTTCTTCTGCACATTTTTTCTTAAGTTCTTCTACTTTCCTAATACTTAATGACGACATACTTCCTTTTGTTTCTGCTACAAAATAAACATGTTTGACTGTCCCCTCTTCAAAAGCAATCGCCCAGTCGGGGTTATATTTACCTACTGGTGTGTTTATATAGAAGTCGTTTGGCAACTTTATATATAGTGCAATGTTTTCTTTTGTATCTAGCTCCTCTGCAAACTTACGTTCATTTGAAGAGTCAAAAATTAAATAATCATAAAGGTGCTTATCGGTTTTTATTGCATTAACATCTAATTTGCCTTTTAGAGTTGGTTCCGTGAATATATCAGTGGAATATGATTCTTCTAATTTATTGTATGAGATATGCTCAATAATAACTGTGGCCTTCTGCTCATTAATTAGATTCGAAGCTTTAATGATAAATTCTTCTGGATTCATTTTAAATTGTTCAAATGTTTCTTGATTAATTCCTCTAAGAATTTGACTAATTGACTGACGAGTAAGGCCTGTATGTTCGACGATTTCACCGATTAAATCATATTTAACATTAGTGCTGGCGGCTGCCTCTACCTCTTCCTCTTTAGAAAATTTCTTTTTGAAGTCCTCACCCGCGGTCAATGATTCCTTCGACTTAATAGTTTCCATTTCACCTTCAGCAACTTTAAAGTAAATTTTAGATACCCTTAACTTTCGGTCTAACTCATTAATTGACTTTCTAATTAATTCATCAGTATCAAAATTAACAACATAAGCGGATTTATGATTGATTTTGTTCCATAGTTCCTTGAATTCTTTCATACGGAGCTTTGAATGATCAACTTTAGCCTCTACGTTATTATCCCGTGCATTTTCTGGTTTCATAACACTAGGATCGTAAATCGAATCAAGAATGCTAACTACCTCATGTGTATATGCTGCAAGTTCTTCAGGAACCTTTAACTGATTATTTTTCACGTCATCATAATAGGTTTCGGTTAATTCATTTTCATCATTTATATAACCATTTCTAATTAGACCATTAGTGATTTTTATAGCTAGTTTTCGGTCAACAACTTGTTCGTTTAGTCCATTTTCGTCCTTAATAACCTTATTTTCAAATAGTTCATGTGTGACCTCTTTAGGTCTATCTGCGACAACCGATGCTATTTCTGATTGCAAACTTTTCGTAAAATCTTCATAGCTTTCATTAGCAATAACCGTTAAAGTATTCACTTTATGTACATCTTCACCTAGTGTAGTAGCATCCATTCTTTGGCCCATGTTATTTACACAGAGTCTAAGACCTCTCCCTACCTCTTGACGTTTTCGAACGTCAGAGCCACTCTGTTTTAAAGTACAAATTTGAAAAACATTCGGATTATCCCAACCTTCACGTAAAGCTGAGTGTGAAAAGATAAATCGCACATTTTCTTTTAAGTCTAATAAACGTTCCTTATCTTTCATAATAAGATCATAAGCATCCTCATCATCTGATGTATTCTCTTTTCGGTTGTTTATTTTGCTGTCTTTAAACTGTCTTGATTTTTTATCGATAGAGAAATAACCTTTATGTGTTGTAGAAGCGTCAATATTGTTGATATATTTAAGGTAATCATCTTCACCAAGTGCAATTTGCCACTCGTTTAATATAGATCGATATTCTTCTTCAAAGATTTCACCGTAAATTCCGTTAATTTCTTGACCATCTTCATCATACCGTTTATATTTAGCTACTTCATCGATAAAGAATAAAGTAAGAACTTTAATACCTTTATAAAATAATTCACGCTCTTTTTCTAAATGTGATTGAATAGTTTCTCTGATCTGAATACGTCGCAAATGGTCTTCATTAACATCACCAACAACTTCACCAGCATACAAAATCACACCATTCGTAAACTCTACTGAGTTGTTAAAACCATTTATACGTGCAACGGTAAATCCTTTATATTGTTCAAGTCCGTCTGATAAGTCATAAAGATTATCTTCTTCATATATCTTACGTGTGATACGGCGAACTTTGTTTTTACCCTTTTTCTCAAAACCTAAAGTAGCTGTTGGTGGTTTATCACCTGATAAATTTATCCTTTCTAAATATAAGTAACTGTCTGTTCCGGTTGTTCCTGATACAGAAATACCTTTAACTGCTATTCTTTTAACTAATCGCTTATTGTATGCTTCTAATGCATCTAAACGGTAGACCATATTATATATAGATCCTTTTTTATGTGTTGCCGAATAGCGCAATGTCATCAATGGTTTGAACTCTTTTAACTTCTCCTTAGTAGCTTTCCCCTCTACTGATTGAGGTTCATCAATTATCACAATAGGATTAGTAGCTGCAATAACATCAATAGGTTTTCTAGATTGAAACTCATCCAATTCCATGTATATACGTCGAGCATCTTTACCTCTTGCATTAAAAGCTTGAGAATTGATTATCATTACATTAATCCCACTGTCACTAGCAAATTGTTCGATCTTCGTTAAGTCCTTCGAATTATAAATAAAGAATCTAACTTTTTTATTATATTCTAAACTAAAGTGCTCCTGCGTCATCTGAAACGATTTATAAACACCTTCACGAATAGCAACTGATGGAACAACAACGATAAACTTACTCCAACCATACAACTTATTCAGCTCGAATATTGTTTTAATATATGTGTAGGTTTTTCCGACACCTGTCTCCATTTCAACCGTTAGGTTATATTTCCCATCTAAATGATCGGATGGTTCTAACTGATGTTCACGCTGTACGTTCTGCAAATTTTCTAAAACTTGACTGTCATTTAACATTATTCTTTTATTATAGTAACCTGTTAATTGCTCATTCTCCTCAAGGGACATTTGAGGATCACTAGAAATTCCTTTATCAACAATGTAAGTTGGAGTTATTTTAGGTTGACCGTTAAACACTTTACAGACAGCTGAAGCGGCATCAGCTTGAAATTTTTGATGTTTAAATTGTAACTTCATGATTTACCTCCTATATAACTTTCACTGTTGTATTAGGTGAATAAAGTTTAAATATTTCCGTTACATTTATTTTGTCTGGACTATTATCAAAGCTATCATCTTTAAAAACTACCCTTAATGGCTGTTTCTTTGCGATACTTGTGACCACTTCGTCTGAAATATTATCATCAAAACAAGCAATTAAAGAACCGTATTCCACTATATGAACTGTTGCATTTCCTATTTCTTCTGTTTCATGTACTAACGACAATGGTAACCCCCAATCAATCATAACACCATAGAGTAAATCTAAGTCAGTGCGTTCTTCTTTTATATTAGATTCTAATGATGCAATCATATCTTGTGAGTATTCATTTGCTGCATAATAAATATCTTTCATATTCGAACTATCTAATTTAAAAACACGAAAACCAATATCTGGCACACAATTAAATCCTTTATCATCTTTATCTTTATTAATTTGCTTTTTTATATTTTCACCAACGCGTCGAATCCTTTCCTTCCCAATATCAGAAATGGTTTTATATCCATTTTTGAAGGCATTACTATTTTTGTTTACTTTTTCATCTAACTGCACCATAATAAATTTTCTATTACCTTCATCTAATGCATTTAATTCCATAACAGCATGTGCAGTTGAAGCAGATCCTGAGAAAAAATCCATGATTATAGCATCCTTATTAAAATGGGTTTGACTTTTAATAAACTCTTTTACATAATTTTTTGGTTTGGAATAATCAAATATCTTTTCAGAATCAAATAGATTAATCAATTCTTCATATGCATCTTCATTAGTGCCGTTTATTTCTACTCCACTTATTAATGATGGGAAACCTTTGTATTTGGTACTATCATTTTTTTTGAAACATCTTAATTGAAAAGAATCAGTATTAATAATGAATTTTGCATCTAGTCCCAACTGTTCATTAACCTTATTTTGCGACCAAATAAACGGACCATAGATTTTTAATTTAGACTTGATAAAGCCGTCTTCAACAATTACGTCCTCTAATAACTCAACACTGCTACTCCCGGTCCCATATTTACCCTTTTTATATAATCCATCCACTAGTTTAGTCTCAACCACATCTTCTGGAAACTCCAATGTTTTTGGCTTATTAGTTCTTTTGATTAATGGCTGCGATTCTGTTTCATCGGCTACACCTCCAACAATTTTTGCTTTAGAGATATCTTTACAGAATACTACACAGTATTCTGTCATACTTATAATATTTTTAGATAGGAATGATCCTTTTCTTTTTTTGTCCCACGTAACAATTCCTGCAAAGTTTACTTCTCCAAAGATTTCTTTTCCGATTTTCAATGTGTTTTCCAATTCATTATCATCAATGCTTATAAATAAAACACCGTCTTCTTTCAAGAGTTTTTGGGCTAATTTTAATCTTGGATAAATCAAATTACACCAATCTGAATGGAAGCGTCCATTTGAATTAGTGTTTTTAAATAGTCTATTATTTTCGTCATCATAAAGACCTATTTCTTTTTCATATGTTTCTTTATCTACATTAAAAGAATCATTATATATAAAATCATTACCAGTGTTATAAGGAGGGTCGATATATATCATCTGAACCATATTTAAATAACTCTCTTGCATTATTTTTAATACTTCTAAATTATCGCCTTCTATATAAATGTTTTGTGTTTTTTCCCAAGCTTTACTCTCCTCATATATTGGCCTTAGTGTTAGCTTAGTTGGTGTATTAGCTTCATTTATTGCTGCATTTTTTCCCACCCATCTAAATTCATATCTTTCATGATGCGTATCAATTATTTGTTCAGATAATTCTTGTTTTAATAATTCAAAGTTAACTTTTTTAACAAGATTATTATTTTCATCCTTTGTCTCAGTTATCACATTTGGAAATAGTTCAGAAAGCTTTAGTATATTTTCTTCTATGAGATTTACTGATTCCATTTTCATTTTATCCATTTACTTCAGCCCTTTCTAATTTACTCATTATCAAATCTTTCTTTAAGTTGTCTTAATTCGCTCATCATTGACACTTGTTTTTTAAATTGCTTTTCTTTTGCAATCTTTTTCTCTAATGATTGAATCTGTCTTTTTAACTTCTCTTTTTCTTTTGAATTATTAATAGCTTCCTCTAGGGTTACTTCTTCATTTATTTCTATTTGTCCTTTGCCAATTTGTTTAATGAAGGATTCATAGACTTGGTCTAGATTAAGACCTTCAATTTTTAATGACAACTCTTCTTTTTTCATCCAATCTGTTTTAAAGTAAGTATTGACCTTAAATCGGCCTTCGTCGTTTTTATGTCTTTCTTTATAGCTAACCCAAAGTTGGCACATAAAACCATGCTCTATCAAAAATACAATATGATAAGGTATTTCTCTATCAATTTGTTCAATGATTTTTTGACTAACTTTATCTTGTTTCAAATGTACTTCTAGTATCTCAATTTCATTCACATTTTTACCTGCATTAATATTCACAGTATCCAAGGATAACTTATACTTCCATACAATTTTATCTATCTCTTTTACAAACAGTTGCTCAAGCTTGGTATTTACTTGCAAATGTTCATAGAACTTTTTCTTTGGAATACGGCGGTCAAATAAAGTGCTTTCAGGAAAATTAAACATTACCTCACCACCACAAATGAAACTAGTTCAAAGTCATTCAATCCTTTTATATGTGTTCTCAAGGCTGAAGTTCCACCAACTTTAAAGAGGCTATCTATGTCACTTTCCTCATCTACATTAATGATTGAACTGATAGTGTCATGAAGAAGATCTGAGTATTTATCCATATCACGACCATCATTTGTTTCATTGTTAAAGTTTTGACACAGTTTCATAATGGGTTCATTAACGCCTTTCGATTTTAGCCTTAATAAATCAAGAGTAGTCTTGGGGTCTAAGTGATTATTTATCACTTCGCCATCTTCTGATATATAAACTAAATAAAACGGATAAAGTCGATTCTGACTTTTTTCATTAACATCACTGTGAAGGTTCCTTAATATATATATGACACCTGGTGGGTGTTCTTTCGACGATGACACTATGGCATGCATGCCCATTGGAGATTTTTCTAAATCAGGATGCTCTTTAATATAACTAAGTAAGTCCATACGGAATTCATTTAAACCAAGGTCCATAATGGATACACCACTGGTCATTTCCTCAATATCAACAACTTCTTTCTGTAGTCGTTGTAATTGTTGTTTTCTGTACTGTAAGTCTCCACTTTCATCATCAATCGGATTATCATCACCTGTTGATGTCATGACTGTAATTTTCATTCTCGTTTCCACTCGTGCTTTTAAATTGATGTAGTCATCTAAATCCATGTTTGGCCAAAAATTCACTAACTGAATCTCTTTATTTGTACTTCCAATACGGTCAATTCGCCCGAACCTCTGGATAATACGAACTGGATTCCAATGAATATCATAATTAATTAAATAATCGCAGTCCTGAAGGTTCTGCCCTTCTGATATGACATCTGTAGCTATTAATATATCAATTTCTTCTTTTTGGTTAGGAAAAATTAATTCTTTGTCTTTCGATTTTGGTGAGAAGCACGTTAATATTGTATTTAAATCATTTGTTAAGCCTTTTATTGTATTAGAGCCACCTTCACCTCCTGTTACCATAGCAGAATTCAGACCATATTTATCTTTAAAGTATTCACCAATATATTGATATAAATACTCTACAGTATCAGAAAACGCTGAGAAAATAATGACCTTTTTATTCCCTTCGTTTATTGGATTATTAATCTTTTGCTCTATTTCTTTGGTTAATTGATAAAGCTTTTCATCGTTCTTTGGTTGAACTCGCTTCATTTCATCTATTAACTTAATTAGGATTTCTTTGTCATCATTTAAGTCTTCAAGCCACATTTGATAGTCCATATCGTTTAAAATGATTTTGATTTTAGAACCCACGCTAAAAAAGTCAGTGTTCTGGTCATCCGTATCAAAGTCATCATCACTTATTTGATTAACCTCTAACACTTTACCTTCTCTGTAGTTGCTTATAGTTTGAATCATATTTTCTATGTTAGACAACATACGTTCCATGGTTAGACGAAATGAATAGACTGAACTTTCTAATCGCTTTAATAAATTAGTCCGCATTAAAACTAATATACCTTGTTCACGGTCTGACTGTTTAAATCTTGTATGAGCCATATCCGTTCCATATTTCTCCTCATACTTCGAAACTTTACTAGGTAAAATATATTCAGTAGGCTTATAAATACCTAAGTTTAACATGGTTAAATGTTCGAAAATAGCATTGTAGTCCATGAGATTATAAATATTTGAGAGCTTACATCTTATGGACTTCGGTTCTTTTCGCTCAGGAAACGTCCCGACTTGTGCACTATCATAATACTGTTCGATGTGTTTTCTAGAACGTGCAATCGTAACGCTATCAAGTAGCTCAAAGAAATCAAAGTCTAACGTTTTAAGTAACCTTTCTGTAGTACGTTGTTTTGGAGATAAATCACTCCAGGTATTAAAAACAGCTTGAGCACGTCTAAAAATTGTTTCTATCGTAGTCTCTGTTTTCAATTCCTTATTAAGCTTTTCTTCTTCGCCTTCATACGCTAAAGCTAATTGATTCTTTAAATCCGTAAAACGATTGTTAACAGGGGTTGCCGATAACATTAGAACCTTTGTTTTAACACCTTGTCGAATTACACGGTTTAATAGTTTAAGATAACGATTTTCCTTTTCATCATTATCTCCATACACTTGTCCGCCATTTCTAAAATTATGTGACTCATCAATAACAACTAAGTCATAGTTATCCCAGTTTAGTCTATCAAGTGGTATTCCATTAGAGTAACCTTTATCACGAGATAAATCTGTGTGATAAAGTACATCGTATCTTAAACGGTCATCTGCGATTGGATTGTTAAGAAGATTTTGTTTGTATGTATTCCAGTTATCTGATAGTTTTTTAGGACACAAAACCAGGACTGATTTATTGCGATTTTCATAATATTTAATAACACTCAACGCTGTAAAGGTTTTACCTAACCCAACGCTATCAGCCAAAATACAACCATTGTATTTTTCTAATTTATTAATTATGGCTAAACAAGCTTCTTTTTGAAAATCATATAATGTATTCCAAATAGAAGAATCCTTAAAGCCCGTTGCATCATTTGGTAAAACATCTTCCGAGATATCCTCTAAAAACTCATTGAATATATTATAGAGAGTTAAGAAGTAGATGAATTCAGGAGAATTCTCTTTATAAACGGTCGTAATATTGTCAATAACTTCCTCTGTAACGTCTTGCAACTTTTCTTCGTCGTTCCAAATTTGGTCAAAAGTACGCTTATAGTGTAATGCATGTTCACCATTTAGTCGCTGAACCAAACCATGCATATAATTACCTTTTTCAATACCTAAATCGACTGTAGTAAAACCATTAATAGGTGCATAGGTGTGGTGTTCATTTGTTCCGTTCACATTCATAAAACCCGATATGTGTTCTTGAGTTACATTTGTTTTAAACTGAGCTTTTTTCTTAATCCATTCAACACATTCTTTAGCAATTGCCTTTTGAGTAAGTTCATTTCGTAATTTGACTTCAAATTCTGTTCCATAGAGGCTCTTTTCTCTGTTTAAACGCGGAATATAAAATTCACGTTTCTCTTTGTTAGTTTTCTCGGAAGTAAAAGAGGGCGAGGTAAATAAGAATTGTAGTTCCTCAACTTGTTCTAACTGTTCTTTCAATTCTTTATATGCATAAATAGAAAAATAAGCAGCAGCGATTGAAACCTTATTATCTTTCTTTATAATATCCTTTAAATCTGAACTTAATGTTTTATTTATATTATCGATGAGTTGCAAAACTAAAACCTCCTTACACAGCATTTTTTGAAGATATTTACTATGATTTTATAATTTACGAGTTTTATTGACAAGAAAGTTATAAATGTTATAAGTTTTATAGCTAATCCTATTGCACCGTTTGGTTAATAATATGACTATTTTATTAGTGTGTGGTATCTGTACATTAATTACTAAACTTACTAATTAGGGTTATCCGATCAATACACACTTCCAATTAAATCAATAATTACGATCTTTAAATATTTTTATTTTCCCAACCTAATCCTCATCAACTTCCTAGAAGCATTCCTCGGCAACTCATCAATTTCATGAAACTCTTTCGGCACTTTATATTTCGCTAAGTTTTTCTCACAGTGATCCATCAAAGCTTCGGCTGAAAACGTCTCTTCTTCCCGAATCACAACGAATGCGACAGGCACTTGTCCCCATCGTTCGTGTTTTTTCCCGACGACTCCGGCATCTTTGACAGATGGGTGTGATTTTAATACGGATTCAATTTCTGCCGGATAGACGTTTTCGCCTCCAGAGATGATTAGGTCTTTCCTTCGATCGACAACATATAAAAATCCTTCTTCATCCAGATAACCTAGGTCTCCGGTTTTTAGCCAATCGTCATGAATGGTTTCTTTATTAGCATCTGGGCGGTTCCAATAGCCTTTTGTAATGGATGGGCCTTTCATCAGAATTTCACCGACTTCGCCAACCCGACATTCTTCAGCATCATTCATGATTTTTAATTGCCCAGGAAATAATGGTTTGCCTGCAGAACCTAATTTTCTTAATGCATTTTCTTCATCTAGCGTGCAGAATTGCGACGCTGTTTCTGTCATTCCATACGTTTGGAAGATAGGTATACTCTTCTCTCTGCTTGCCTCTAATAACGATTTCGACGCTGGTCCGCCACCGAGTAACATGCAACGGAAGCTCTCTGGGTATGATTCATTTCCCAATCGTTCGACCAATTCTTCTAACATGACAGAAACGGCAGACATTGTCGTAACACCGCGATTCATGATGTCTTCGTGCACACTTTCGACATCGAATCGCTCATGTAAGTGAGCTGGTATGCCGTAAATCACGCTACGGAATAAAATGGATAGTCCACTCACGTGGAATAGTGGCACACAGAGCAACCAGCGGTCATCTGCATTCAGTCCAAGATTCAAGACAGATCCATTCGCATTCCACCAATGGTTTCCGTAAGTAAGCTGAACGCCTTTTGGCAATCCAGTTGTACCACTTGTATAGAGAACGGTCGTAACGTGGTCCAAATCGAATTCAGCGATACCTTCTTCTACCTTTCCTTCAAAAGAAAATTGCTCGAAAGATACGCTATGTAAATCGACTTCGACAGTTAGTTCATCAACGACAGACCGAAAGCCTTCTTGGAATAATAGGTGAGTCACTTCGCCATCTTTTAGTTGAAATAAAAATTCATTGACGGATAAGCGTGTATTTAATAGAAACATGACCGCACCAATCTTTTGCAGTGCATGAATCATGACAAACATTTCATAGCTATTTTTGGATAATACAGCAACATGGTCGTCTTGTTTGATTCCTTGTTGTTTCAGTTGATATGCATATTGACTTGCATGTTGGTCTAGTTCTTTAAATGTATAACGTGTATCATCACTTAAGACAACCGCTTCTCGATCCGGTGTCATCATCGCACGTTTCGTAAGCCATTGTGGCATGATTGTCATTCTCTCATCCCCTTGGTGTGTAAGTATGTATATCGTCTATTGTAACATCTGAAATAGTTCTAAGTAATTTCTTTTATATTAGTAAATTAAGTTAGAAACAAAAAATTCAGATTTTAATTGAGGAATTAAACTTATTGATTGATTTTTCATCTCCATTCCATAAAAAAACCCTCAGAAGTGCCTCTGAGGGGAATCAATTCTTTGTATATAAATCATCATTCAATCTATCAATCTTAACTCAAACTTTCACAAACGGTCCCATCACCATCTCGATCTAATCGGTGAGGATCTTGTTCCGGACCGCCTGCAGCCTCGAAAAATGCCTGGGCGCCTTTTTGTTTATCAAAGTCTCCGCAATCTCGATCTTTACCATGTGGATTATATGGTCCGTTATAGGCTGAAGACCCGGAGGCATTCGTTTCAGTGGATGCCGTAGAAGAATTGTTCGATTGCTTGGTTTCGGTTTCAGATTCGACAGTGTTAAAACCATCTGATTGTACATAACCTTCAATACTCCAAATGCCTCTCTTCGCGTTTACTGCTTCCGATTGAGCTTTCGTGAATGAACTCATATGCGTGTAGGGTGGGTCGTAAACGTAAGCTAATCTGGCCAATCCTTCTCTTAAAAGCATCTCATTAAAGTTTTTACCATCAACCCACAAATAAGCCAATAACCGTCCGTATTTATCTCTTTTTGGGCCATCATACTCTACTTGAACTTTCTTGCCCGATAACATTTTCTTCGCAAATGAAGAGGCTTCTGGTCCAAATTTTTGGACGGGTAGTGATGGGTGGACAGTTTCTGGTGTGTCGACTAATAACAAACGAACACTTTCAATCATCCCGTTCAGGTTAATTTCAATCGTATCACCGTCTACGACCCGAGTCACAGTGGCCGTCGTCCCTTTGGCTTCATTAGATGGGCTTTTGTCTGATTCTGAATCCGTCGACTCGTTCGTTGACTCATCATTCGATGTATTGGAATCATTCTTGTTTTCTGTATTGTTTTGTTGATTTTCTTCTTGTTTGTTCACTGATGAGGAATCAGATTCTTCATTCGTGTTTTCTTTTTCCTCGTTATGTATTTCTTCACGATCGTCTTTGCTTTTAGACTCAGCCGCGTTTTCATCTTCATTTTTATTTTTTTGTTCTTCAGATTCTTCTTCTGCATTCTCTGTTTCTTCAGTCTCTTTCTGTTCAACTGCATCCTCTTGTACTGTCTCTTGGTCAGTCCGTTGTTCCTCAACAGGATCTGTCGTTATTAAAACGATAAGGAAGCTTGCTAAAAATACCGGGAACAAAACTTTCATGGCACTTATTCGATTTGAGAATTTCAGTAAAGAAGGACGGATTAAACCGATGATCATCGCAACTAAACTGAGCAAAAATAGTAATGAAAATAAAAATACGAAGCCCTCTTTAAGACCACCAATAAAAATAAAACTTCCCAAAAGTAAAGGTATGAATACTTTCATAGCACTTTTTCTACTTGAAAAACGAATGAAAGAAGGGCGGATTAAACTAATGATTATGCCGATGAAGCTCAACATAAACAGGATTATTAAGAAATTGTCCATTCAAATCACTCCTGTAGTTTCTTATGTCTAGTTTCCGAAAAGAAGTTTTATGTATAAATGTTGTTTTCACAAGGATTCGGAATATGCTTGTTGTCGATTGATCACTACAGTCAATTTTAGAGATAACTAGAATATGTATACTGCTGCTAATCTCGGTCGGAATGTTCCTTGCATTGAACGTCTCTGGTAACTATAAAAAAAACCCTCAATAGCGTTAGTACGGCACTGAGAGATTATCCAACCTTTAGCTACTAGCCATTTTTCACTGGGTTCGGTCTATACGACCATTCCGTGTAACTGCATGGGTGGTGAATTGTAATATATGATCCACTGCACTTTGGTTTACATTGTATCATGAGTTTCCTGTCTATACACTACTTTAAGTATCATTTCTACCTCCAATGTATATACTAGAGTATACATTTAGTGGTGGGAGTGTGGTATAATGGAGCCAAACGAGGAAACAAGGAGGCATCATATAACTGTGAAAGCACAAAAATGGGGAAATAGCATTGGAATTCGTATACCTTTTAAGTTAGCTGAGAAATATGGGATTGAAAAAGGAACAGAATTAGAAATTCAGGAAACTAATAATGGAATTTATTTAAAACCAAAAGGTAAGCCAACTTTAGACGATTTACTAGCTCAATGTGAAGGTGAAAACCCGTACGATGAATTCTTCGATAAATCAGTTGGAAAGGAAGAGTTATAATATGAAGGTTCCAGATCGAGGAGATTTTATTTATTTAGACTTTTATCCACAAACAAGCTCTGAAAGAACACCTGCTATTGTATTATCTCCAGCGAAATTTAATCGTGTAACTGGTTATGCAACCGTTTGTCCTATTAGTGGAACAAAACGAGAATGGGGATTCAACATTCATATACCAGAAGGTTTTGCCGTCGAAGGAGTTATCATTAGCGACCAAGTTAAAAATTTAGATTGGAAAACCAGAAATGCAAAAATAAAAGGAAAAGCACCGAATGATCTTGTCAATAAGGTTGTTCAGGTGATACATACTTACATTTACGAAGAATAATAAATTAATGAACTTTCCACCTTACTTTTTTATTTCTCATTCCTCGCTCGAATCTCCAAAAACAATCCTTTAAAATGCTCGTCCACTTGCTCTACACGAAAGCCATTCTGTTTGATGATTTCCAATGTATTGCGGTTGAGATGGCAGCCATCGCATAGCCGTTTCCAGACAGGTGTCACCACATCTTGTAATCTACCAACGAATGGTTGATCTAGCCGAACGTGTTCCAAAAACAATACGGGTGCATCATATTTAGCCACGCGTTTTATTTTCTGAAGAGCTTGGTTTAAATCAGTGACCGAGCAGAGCACTAACGTTCCGACAACGACATCGAATGTATTGTCATCAAAAGGTAACTGTTCAGCCGTCGCATCGACTAATTCGATGGGTACAGTCGCCTCGCTTCGCTTTTTCTCTGAAAGCTCTCTCATCGATTTGTCCGGTTCAATGGCAATAACTTTTTCGGCATTTTTATAATATGGAAAGTTCGCGCCTGTCCCTGAACCGATTTCCAAAACTGTTCCTTGTTGATTGGAGACAAACTTTTTTCGTATTTTTCCGAAGCGTCTTTGTTCGACAGGCTTCATCACCCTGTCATATGCTTTTGAAAATAATGTTCCCATTTAGAATCCCTCTTTTACGTCTTTTTCAAAAATAATCACTTCTTCTTTTTCGAATTAAACATGATAGCGATAATAAAGATGACAAATACGGCGGCAAAGATCATAGAGTCCATTATATTCACTCCGTTCTCCTTATCGATTTGGTCCTTTTCGTTTCGAAATATAAAGAAAAAGATCACACCTAGCCATAGATGTGATCTTTGTTTTCTGCGACTTATGGGAAGCGAGGGAACTGGTCGAAGTCCGGTTTGCGTTTTTCTTTAAATGCATCGCGGCCTTCTTTCGCTTCATCAGTTGTGTAGTAAAGTAGTGTTGCGTCTCCGCCCATTTGTTGCAGTCCTGCCAAGCCGTCTGTATCAGCGTTGAAGGATGCTTTTAGGAAACGTAGTGCAGTTGGTGATTTTTCGAGCATTTCGTTACACCATTGAATTGTTTCTTCTTCTAATTTTTCTAAAGGTACGACAGTGTTGACTAAGCCCATGTCTTCAGCTTCTTCTGCACTATATTGACGGCATAAGTACCAGATTTCACGTGCTTTCTTATGTCCAACCATACGAGCAAGAAGTCCTGCGCCGTAACCAGCATCGAAGCTTCCTACTTTTGGTCCTGTTTGGCCGAATACAGCATTGTCTGCAGCAATCGTCAAATCACAGCATACGTGCAACACGTGGCCGCCTCCGATTGCATATCCGGAAACCATCGCTACGACTGGTTTAGGGATGACACGAATCAAGCGTTGTAGGTCCAATACGTTTAAGCGTGGCACTTCGTCTGTACCGACATAACCACCGTGTCCACGAACAGACTGGTCTCCACCGGAACAGAATGCTTTGTCTCCTGCACCTGCAAGAACGATGACACCTACTTCTTTGTCATCACGTGCTCTTGTGAATGCATCGATCATTTCTTTAACCGTTAATGGCGTAAACGCGTTACGCTTTTCTGGTCGGTTAATGGTAACTTTTGCGATTCCGTTGTATTTTTCGTAAATAATTTCTTCATAGTCTCGAACTTTTGTCCATTCGACTGCCATATTGTTTTCCTCCTACGTATGTGTTTTATGTTTCATATGGATTTGTAAAAATTCACTTACTATTTTAACAAAAGAATGGAGATTTTCCACGTGAACTGCATGACCCGCTTCTTCAACAATGTTCAACTCCGCTTGTGGCAAGCGTTCAACCATTTTTTGATTGATTGCCGTAAATTTCTCATCGAGCTTACCCGTAATTAAACATGTCGGAAGGTTCAGTTGTTCTAAACGGTCCCATAAAGACGGCATGACTCCGGTTCCCATCGTTTGAAGCGATAGCGCAAGTCCGTGCTCCGTTTGGATGAGTCGTTCTTTTCGAATCGCTTTTTGAATGTCGTTCGGTAAAGACTTTTGCGTTTGGAAGAGCGGGATATTTTCCCAATAGTCGACAAATCGCTCGATTCCTTTTTCTTCGATAAATGTAGCCAGTTCTTCGTCTTTCTTTTTTCGTTCGGCTCGCTCTTCTTCCGATTCAAGTCCTGGCGATGCACCGACCAAGGTTAAGCTTTTGACACGGTTCGGGTACCGGTCTGCCAGGAGCATAGCGGTGCGGCCACCCATGGAATAACCAACTAAATGAAAGCGATTGAGCTCTAATTGATTAATGACTTCAATCAATTCATCGACATAGCCTTCCATCGTTTTTTCATCACGAATGAGGGTTTTTCCATGGCCTGGCATGTCAATTCCAATCCACTGACAAAAAATGTCTGATTGATTCACAAGATTTTCCCATTGTTTGGCGGTCCCGGTAAAGCCGTGTAGAAGTACGACCGGTTCGCCAGCACCTGCCAGCCGGACAAAATATTGTTGATTTCCTACAGGTACAATCATTTCAATCAACCTTCTTTACTGATACTTTCTGCAATGCGTTGCCATAACGCTCGGTGATGTTGTTTGTTTTCATCACGCTCTGTTACGACTTCGATGATTTCCATTCCCGTAATTGGCTGTTCCAGCAGCTGTTGTAATTCTTTGGATCTGGTCGGTTGGTGATAGTGATAGCCGACCGCTTCAGCCAATGCTTTGATCGGCGGGTTAAATGGCGTGCCGAACAATGTTTCAAAATGGTCCGCTTCACTGTTTTGTGGCAAGAAAGAGAAGATCCCGCCTCCGTTGTTGTTGACGACGACAACACGCAGATTCAGTTCATATTTTCTTGCGATAAATAATGCCGTGTAGTCATGTAAAAAGGATAGGTCGCCGAGAAATAGGGTCACGGCTTTCCCTGTCGCTGCGAATCCAGTCGCTGTTGAAATTAATCCGTCAATGCCGTTCGCTCCACGGTTTCCATGGATGAGGATTTTTTCTTTTTTGGCGAGTGAGAATGTATCTAAGTCACGGATTGGCATGCTGTTACCGACGAAAATAACGTCGCCGGTAGTTGCCGCTTCGGTTAATTCATATGCGACTTTGCCTTCGGTTAACTGTTCCCCTTCAACCGATTCATGAATCTCTTTCATCGCCGTTTCATCCATTTTTGTCCATGTGTCTAACCATGCCGCATCACCGGTTAGTTGCACGGGTGATTTCAGCATTTGCTGAATCAGCTCATTCGGTTCACTGTAGACCATTGTCGTTTCCAAACTTGCCGGTTCACGGTATCCGCTCGCTTGATCGACGACGATATGATGTTTCAGTGGCACCGCTTGAATCCATTTCAAATATGGCTTTGATACAGGCATCGCACCTAAGCGAAGGATGAAGTCTGGCTCCAGGCTGCGTGCGACTTCTTCGTCTTTCAAAATGGCATCATACGTTGATATGACTTTTGCGTTGCCGGTATTTCCATGACGAACATGCGATAATACGTCCGCGAAAATAGGGATGTTCCATTGTTCTGCCAATTGGTGGATCGCCTCGACATCAGTATCACCCGGCAATTCTCCACAAACGATGACGCCCTTTGATAAATCTTTTAGTTGATCGATCAGTGTTTCGGTCTGACTTGGTTGTAGCTGTTCATGCCCGGTGATTCCTGTCACATACTTGCCCGATGCATTGCCCCAAAGATTTTCCAATGTGAAATCCGGAATAAGCGGATCTCTAAAAGGAAAGTTCAACTGAACAGCACCTGGTTGGGTCGCTTCCGCTTGGCTATACGCTCTTGCTGCTTGGCGTCTCGCATACGCTACGAGCGATGGGTCCGCTTCTGGAATTGCCATTTCGTGAAAATATTTTACGTAGTCGCCGTACATTTTGATTTGATCAATTGCTTGTGGTGCCCCGTTATCACGAAGTTCGTGTGGGCGGTCTGCTGTCAAGACGATTAATGGCACACGACTATAATACGCTTCGACAATTGCCGGATAATAGTTCGCTGCAGCCGTTCCAGATGTACAGACTAATGCGACGGGTTTTTGTTTTGATTTCGCCATCCCCAATGCAAAGAAAGCGGATGAGCGTTCATCAAAATGCACCCACTCTTGAATCGTTGGGTGCTCGGTAAATGTTAATGCTAAGGGAGTCGAGCGAGAGCCCGGCGAAATGACGACATGTTCCATTCCGTTTTGGGCTAACTCATCGACAAAGTTGGTTAAATATCTAGACGCTTCTCCCATATTCATTTACTGTGTACCTCCCAAAGCATCAAGCATTGGTGTAAACTTGATCCGTGTTTCTTCGTATTCCGCTTGTGGGTCAGAATCTTTTACGACACCACAACCTGCGAATAACGTAGCTTGATTTTCAGTAATGAGTCCCGAACGAATCGCGACGGCGAATTCCCCATCAAAATTTGCATCCAACCAACCGATTGGACCCGCGTACCAACCACGATCAAATGGCTCTTTTTCATCGATAAATTGAAGGGCTTTGTCACGCGGTTCTCCACCTAATGCCGGTGTGGGGTGTAATTGTTTCACCAAATCCAAAATCGTTGCATCGTTTTTCAATGTAGCTGTCACTGGTGTAAATAAGTGTTGCAACGATTTTAACGGATAAATGACGGGTGCATCGGGAATATCAAAGCTTTCGACATAAGGAGCGACCGACTGCTTGATCATTTGCACGACATAGTCATGCTCTTCACGATTTTTCTCATCGTTTAACAGCTGCCATGCGAGCATTTCATCATCTTCCTCTGTCTTTCCTCGAGCGGTTGTCCCAGCAAGGCAGGCCGATAACAATTCATTTCCTTTTACTTGAACGAGTCGTTCCGGTGTTGCACCGATAAATGCGTCGTCCTCCTGCTCAATGACAAATACATAGCTATTCGTCTGCTTATCGATCATTCGTTCAATGACTTCAGCAAGTGGAATTTCGTGATCGAATAAAACGTCTGTTTTTCTCGCCAATACGACTTTTCCAAGTGCTTGTTCACGAATGGCATCGATTGCTTCATTCAATAAGTTTTCCCAGTGTTCATACGTAAATTGATCATGCATCGATTGCACCGTCGGTAAGGTTACCTCAATGGATGGCTTGCTCAGCACCTTTTTCATTTCGGTAAAACGGTTTGCGATTTCATTTACATTCGTTGTCGCATCAATCGTCGTATGGTGCGTTAAGTATGTCTGACCGTCTTGTTCTGTCAGCATCCATTTCGCTAAAATCATCTCACCAGAAGCGAATGCTTTCCACGTGTCGTCTGTTTGATTGATGTGATCCATAAATGAAAAGCCGCCAAATAAAATGGGACCTGTTCCAGCTTCGCCCGCTTCAGGAAGCAAGCAATTCTCCAAATACGCTTCCCATTGCTTTCGAATGGACTGGAAACGGTCCTCACCTTTTTCGGGGGTCAATCGTTTATGTGCACCGACACCCGCGATTTTCATATCGCCAGTCGGATTTTGCCAAAACATTCGGTCCCCTAAGTTTTTCGTTTTCTTGAAAAACTGCAGGGCAGATATATGTTCGATCGGTTCCACAAGGGATACCTCAATTTGTTTACGGTTCGTTATATAAGCCGTTGCTTGATTTAATTGGTCATGCACGGATGTTTTCTCAATTTGAATCATGCATATTCCTCCACCTATTCTCATTAAAAACGGTCCACCCTATATTGTAAGTCTTTTTACGGATGTGGACAAGAATAAGCACCGAAGTGAAGGTTGGGAGGCTGAGGAAATGAAGAGAGGAATTGCCTTGTTTTTACTCATTCACCGATGATGTTTTTCACTCGGCCAACTTGTCCGTCTTGTAGTCGAACTTTAATTCCGTGTGGGTGTTGGGCTGACTTGGTCAATATGTCTTTTACAATTCCACGCGTCGTTTTTCCAGTTCGTTGATCTTGTTTTAGAACAATATCAACCTCTATACCTGGCTGAATGTTTTTGCGTTCTTGTCCGTTCATCTGTTCACTTCCTTTGTGTCTTCGTGATTTGGTTTAGTTTACTGTATTCATGAGTCAATATCAATGGAAAAAATATTTCTTTTCAAAATGCATTAATAAAGTTCCTTGTTGATGATGCAATAATGATTTCTTCACGTTTTATCGATGGCTTTGATTCGTTTTTCGACGGCTTCTCACGGTTTTTCGGCGGCTTTGATTCGTTTTTCGATGGCTTCTGGCAGTTTTTCGACGGCTTCTCCCAGTTTATCGACGGCTTTACTCATTTTATCGACGGCTCCACACGATTTATCGGCGGCTTCATATGGTTTATCGGCAGAACGATGTTACCCATAGGACGTGTGTGGTTTTAACATAGCCTTTCAATTAAGCTTCAATCAAGTTTCGAAAGTTGTTCACATTGACATCCAAGTAGGCATTCTCTAAACTTATTTTAGATTAATCAACGTATTATTTGGGAGAGAGGGAATTGTTTCATGTCCAGCGATAAATCCATCCGAGATGCACTTCAAGAAAAATCGGGCTTTCAAGTGTGGTGGCGGATGATTCGACCACATACATTGACGGCTTCATTTGCACCTGTTTTTATTGGCACGATGATTGCCAGCTTGGAAACGGGACTACATTTTGGTTTGTTTATTGCCATGTTACTGGCATCGATGCTGATTCAAGCGGCAACCAATATGTTTAATGAATATTATGATTTTAAAAAAGGACTCGATAACGATCAGTCCGTCGGAATCGGCGGGACAATTGTTCGTGATGGCGTTTCACCAGTGCGAGTCCGGAATTTGGCCTTTATTTTTTATGGAATCGCCGTTTTATTAGGTTTTTACATTTGTTTAGAAACGACGTTCTGGATTGCCGTCATCGGCTCGGTCAGTATGTTATTCGGTTACTTATATACTGGAGGTCCAATACCGATTGCCTATACGCCGTTCGGTGAAATTTTCTCCGGATTTTTTATGGGTACTGTTA
The DNA here is from genome assembly GCF_007559355.1 of Allobacillus sp. SKP2-8. Taxonomy (NCBI): domain Bacteria; kingdom Bacillati; phylum Bacillota; class Bacilli; order Caryophanales; family Bacillaceae; genus Allobacillus; species Allobacillus sp. SKP2-8. The sequence continues at coordinate 49,007 of NZ_VMHF01000014.1, forward strand.
TTATCGGCATTAGTTTTTACATTCAAACAGAAGTTGTGACCGGAGAGTTACTTTTATTGACGATTCCGATTGCTGTATTGATTGGAGCGATTTTGCTTTCCAATAATATTCGTGACTTAGAAGGCGACAAGAAACACGGACGGAAGACGCTTGCGATTTTAGTCGGCCGTGACAATGCGATTCGCGTGCTTGCTGGCTTTTTCATCTTCGCTTATTTATGTGCTGTGATTTTTATGGTGGTCGACATGATGCCAATCTGGGGTCTGATTGTCTTTATCAGTGCGAAAAAAGCATATGATGCGGTGAAAACATTTAAAGAGAATGAGACACCGCTTGAAATGATGCCGGCGATGAAATATACCGCGCAGACGAATACGTTTTATGGTTTGTTATATGGATTATCTTTCTTGCTTGCTCATGTTTTTACACTCTAATCGAATAAGTTCTTGGAAAAAGGGAAAATTGAGAGGGGCTACTGTAAATGAATTTAGAGGGTACATTGTTTGAAACGTTGGGAATTGAGGTATTAGAAGGAACAAAAGAAAAAGTGGTTTTATCCATGCCTGTCACACCTACTGTTCATCAACCAATGGGCTACTTGCATGGAGGAGCCTCTGTCGCTTTAGCTGAATCCGCCGCAAGTCTCGGTGGTTTTCTCAATGTCGATTCGGAAAAATATAATGTCTTCGGAATTGAAATTAATGCCAACCACATCAAAAGCAAACGTGATGGAACCATTTATGCTTATGCGACACCAAGACATGTTGGACGAACGACGATGGTATGGGAAATTGAAATCAAGGACGAAAACGATCGTTTGATTTGTTTATCACGTTGCACAATTGGAGTGGTGGCAAAATAACAAATCAGGAGTGATTCATCTTATGGACGAGCAAGATTTGAAAGAAATAAAAAATAAACTTGAAGATGAAAAACGTGACTTGGAAGAGCGTATCGAACGCTATTTAAACCAAGAGGATTTAATGGAAGGTTCCGTCGGAGAACTGAACTCCTTTGACGAAACGCACCCTGGCGATCAAGGTACCGAGCTTTTTGAACGAGAAAAAGATATGACAATTTATCACCGTGATCGACAGCAATTAGAAGAAGTAAATCATGCATTAGAAAAAATGGATACAGGCACATACGGTATTTGCGAAGAAACCGGTAAAGAAATCCCGGTTGAACGCTTGAAAGCTGTGCCAACTGCACGCACGGTGGTTTCGGAAGCAGAATAAGTTTGATTTTTATTTGAAAAGCAGCTCACCTTTTAGGAAAGTAGTTGACTTACCATGGAAAAACTGAGATGAAATAATACTTGAATGAATGCACGAAAACGCTTGGTTAGAAATAAAACTCTATCCAAGCGTTTTGTATTGATTGCTAACTAAAGCCACATTTACTTAAGTGCACCATTTCACATTTTACGGAAATTTTTTGCTATTTTCGTAAAACTATTAATCAGTTTATATAAAATAAAAATTGTCTCAGTATTCAGTATAAATGGTAGCGATATGTTACAATAAAATACAATAGACTGGCTTCGCATGAGGGGTTAGGTAGCACTGTTGATCTGCCGTTAGTCTTCGTCGGGAGACTTCCCGGGGAGGGAGGTGCTCGCCTATGGACATTGTTAGTGCATTAACGCTGATGATATCCTTCGGGATGTTGGTGGCGTTTATTATGTCTGACAAAAACCAAAAAAATAACCCCTCCAATGCGTTTGAGCGGCGCTGAGGGATTACTTTTTCCTTTTGCTGCCTAGCCCCTCTGATGGGGTTCGGTCTATTTCGACCGCTCCATGTACCAGCATGGGCGGTCTTTATTAGTTTATGCACTTATAATCCTTCTATTTTCATTATACCACGAAATGAATGTTTGTACACATTGACTTTTTTCTTAATATATTTTCATCGTCTACTCTATCCTGCCCTGATTTCACAACAGCCCCGTCCGTTTAAGTATAAGTTTCCACAAAGTTCTAACACTTATCATAGCATAACTTCCATTTTTCCAAATATTCAACCAACTTCACAATTGACAAACTTATCAGCAATAAATATAACATAGCATTTAATATGTACTGCTTTTTATTCTAATACGGTTATTAGAGTGCTTCTAACAACAGTTACGACGCGTTTATCGACAGTCAAAGCACTCCTATCAACAGTTACAACACTTTTATCGACAGTCAGAGCGCTCGTTTCAACAGTTACAACGCTTTTATCGACAGTCAGAGCGACCGTATCAACAGTTACAACACCTTTATCAACAGTTAGAGCACCCGTATCAACAGTTACAACGACTTTATCGACAGTCAGAGCACTCGTATCAACAGTCAGCACTCTTTTATCGACAGTTAGACCACTTTTATCAACAATCAGCTCAGTCTTTTTTAATAATTTCATAGCAATCTGGTTAAAATATCCGTGAGTCGCTACATACAAAGGTGGTTTACTATGTTTCAACAGTTGCTACGAACATATTTTCAGTTACCGACATTGTTTCGATTGGTTATTACGGTTCTATCTTTTTTGCTTTTGTTTGGAACGGTTATTTATTTAGTCGAACCGCAGCAATTCAATACGATTTTTGAAGGAATCTGGTGGGCATTCATTACAGGGACGACGATCGGCTATGGAGATTATGCACCTGTGACAATGCTCGGTAGGTTTTTGACGATGGTCATGATTTTATTAGGTGGAGGGTTGGTGGCCTACTATATGGTTGCTGTTTCGAATCAAACGCAGAAAAAAGAAAAGGAGTTTCATCAGGGCCAGGTTGCTTATCAAGGGAAGGGGCACATCATTATCGTTGGGTGGAATGAGCGAACGCGTAGGCTCATTCATTTGTTTCAGGAAAACAACACAAAGCCACCATCTATTGTGCTCGTTGACCGAACGTGTCGCTCAAACCCTTTACCGCTCACCTTTGTTCATTTTATTAAAGGTGACCCAACGGTTGATGAAACGTGGCAGCAGGCGAATATCGAAGAAGCGGAAAAAATTATTATTACTGCTGATCAGTCATTGAAAGAAGTGGAAGCGGATTACCGTTCGACCTTGTTGACGATCACAGCACGTGGTATTCACAGAGAAATTCCAATTTTTTCAGAAGTATTGACTGAGCAACAAAAAAATAATGTGTTACGTGCTGGAGCGACGGAAGTCATTTGCACAAACGAGACGACCAGCTTACTCATTTATCAAGAGCTGGTGGGGTCCGGACATGCAAAAACATTTGATTACTTAGCTTCCGTGTTGTCCACGCAAAAGCTACATCTACAAGACATCTCGGAAAAATGGGAAGGTCACACGATTATTGATCTTACACACCAATTACAGAAGGATGGTAAGCTCCTGCTTGGGTTGGTACGTGAGGAAGAACGAATCATTAATCCGGATCCAGACGAAAAAATCCAAGCAGGCGACCAAGGAATTTATATGGATTGATTTATTGTAGCAATGCTTTTTCGACTTGTTCAATTACTCGTTCTGCTTCTTCCATTAGCGCCGAATGTAAGACTGAGTCAGCTTCTGTTCTCGTCACAGTAGAGGAAAGACTTCCTGAAAGCCCTTCTTCAGTCAATCCTTCTTCAAAAGACTGCGATAGAATATATGGTTTGGCGATTCGAACTTTCGCTTCAGGTTCGTTAAAGTGGCCGATTTCAATGTAGATCGGAATACGTAAAAATGCACGACCGCCATGTGGCTGATTTAACGGGTAATCAATCGATCCCTTTTCGAATTCGATGTCTTCGTTTTCAAAACCTAAACGAAACAAGATATAAGATAAATCTTTATAGTCATAAACTTGATTTTCAATTCCAGAGTGAATTGGATACATTTTGGTTCACCAACTTTTCTAAGTTTGTTTGTTATTATATACGGCTAAAAAGTTATCATGTCACCAATTTTATGAAAAAACATTTATAACACACAAAAAAACCAGCCGTAGAACGCCTCACGACTGGTTTAATGAATTTTATAAGGATTGACGTAAAATAGTATGCACATCTTCTGCATGAAGTGTTTTGAAGTTTCCGAAAGGTCCGTTTGCCATTGCTTTTTCGACCATTACGTCCAATTGCGAATCGTCGATATCATAGTCAGCAAGTCGGGTTGGTGCACCGAGTGCTGTCCAAAACTTACGTAGACGGTCAATTCCTTCTTGACCGACTTGTTCATCCGATTTGCCTGTTGGATCGACACCGAGAACACGGACGGCCATTTGCTTGAATCGTTCCGTATGAACATTCAAGTTATGCTCCATCCAATTCGGGAAGAGAATTGCCAGACCTCCTGCGTGTGGGATGTCATAAACGGCTGACACCGCATGTTCAATATTATGCGTCGCCCAATCGCCTCGATAACCCATCTGAAGGAAGCCATTAAGCGCAATGGTTCCTGCATACATAATGGTTTCGCGGTACTCATATGATTCCAAGTTTTTAAGTAACTTCGGCGCCGTTTCGATAATCGTCCGAAGAATTCCTTCAGCCATCCGGTCTTGTACCGGTGCATTCGTCGGTTTATGGAAATAGTCCTCTAAAATATGGCTCATCATATCGACGATTCCATAAACCGTTTGCTCTCTCGGTACAGAATACGTATGAACTGGGTCAAGAATGGAGAACAATGGCCACGTGTACTGTGAACCCCATCCGTACTTCTCATTCGTTTCCCAGTTCGTAATGACAGAGCCGCGATTCATCTCAGAGCCCGTTGCAGCAGCAGTCAAGACAGTTCCAAATGGCAATCCGCCTGGTGCTTTCACTTTTCGGGTGACTAAGTCCCACGCATCTCCGTCATATTTAGCACCAACGGCAATTGACTTCGTACAATCAATAACGCTGCCGCCACCAACTGCTAAGATGAAGTCGATATTATGTTGTTTACAAAGATCGGCACCACGATTGACAGTTGTAATGCGAGGGTTCGGTTCTACACCGCCTAGCTCAAAAACTTCATAATTCTCAAGTTTTTTCATGACATTGGTGTAAATCCCATTTCGCTTAATGCTGCCGCCACCGTAAACAACTAATACGCGCTCGACGCCATCCGGAATTAAGTTCGGTAGCTTTTCAAGTTGACCACGTCCAAAGACCAACTGTACCGGGTTATAAAACTGAAAATTTTCCATAACCTAAACTCCTTTCAACTTAACGTACATAAATGAATTGCTGGTTCTATTATGTTTAAAAATCGCGATGAAATCAAAAAAAGTGTCCTCTGTAAATGAAAAAATTACAAAAGACACATTTTTATATTAGCGACGGAATGTTTTTTCGCGCTCTTTTGATTGTTCGATCCATTCTTCTAGCTTATCTTTCAACACGTTGAAGCCGCCAGAATCTTCTTCTGTTGACTGTGCAACAGGTGCTTGATGTTTCTGTGTTTGAGCTTGTGGCTTGTCCTGAGTCGCACGAATCGAAAGAGAGTATTTATTATTCTCTTCGTCAACATTCAAAACTTTTACAGATACTTTGTCACCTACAGATAAATGCTCATTAATATCTTTTACGAAACCGTGAGTTACCTCAGAAATATGAACGAGACCTTGTGTTTGGTCGTCGATTTCAACAAACGCGCCATATGGCTTGATTCCAGTGACTTTTCCTTCAATCACTTGTCCTTCTTGGATGTTACTCATCATATACAACTCCTAATTCTAAACTTTTTACACAGTTAACTATTTTATCACACTTTGGCGAATGAATCAAAAAAGTGCCGTCAAATTCTCATGGTCGTTACAAATTCAATCCGATTTTCATAAGGAAATATCAAAAATAAAAATAAATGAATAAATTTCATAAATCTTAGCCCTTACAGGGCAAGGGTTTCAAAACACAAAAAAGGAAGTACCTCCCCAAAGTC